>MWDQ01000153.1 GCA_002070645.1 candidate division TA06 bacterium ADurb.Bin131 | reverse complement strand
CAGCATAAATCTTATCTTCAGCAAGGTAATCTCCAAAATGTGCGTGTACATCAATTGCCTTAATCTGTTTTATTTGCATTTTTCCATTCAAGATTCAAAAATTCAGGGAAATTGTTTTCCAACCATTTTCTAAAATCGTAGAGGTCATCCTTGGAACAATACGGGTATGGTCTTTTACACCGAAGGGATGTCTTCAAAAAATAAGCAGATATACCAATAAGACGGTCAATGGCACTATCTTCGCATCTCTTTTTGAATAATGGACTTAATCCTTCAAAAATAATCCTTCTTACCTTTTCGCACCATAAATCAAGTTCTGACCAATTCTTTTCAAAAAGGAGTTTCTGCATATGTAAAAGGATTGATGGATTTAGGTAAACAAGCGAACTACAGGAACCAACTGCGCCACATCTACCGAGTTTTGAGAGTAAATGCTCGCCAATGAAAACATTAAAGTTCTTACTAAGATCGAGACATGCCTTTTCCTTCTGGTCCTCAGGAACATTGATACCCTTAATGTGAAAAACTGATGGTACATTTCTATTAATATCATTTAAGATCTCAACGGATAAATTTTTCTTCATTCTTTCACCTGCACAATAGATAGAGATTGGAATCTTCCCCACTGTCTTGGAAACATCATAAAAAAATGAAACCACACAATCATCAGGAACACTCAGCCAGAAAGGAAGTGCCATCTGAATTGCATCCGCACCTTTTTCTACTGCATATAGGGCCTTTCTTATCGCTCCACCCGTGTAGGTTGAGGTACAGCCAATCATTACAGAAACCCCTGCGTTTTTACACTCTTCTATTGTTGCATCTGTAATCTTACAGAAGTCCTCAAATTCCTGTGCGTAGAATTCTCCGGTTGTGCCTCCTGTATAAATTCCGGGAATTTTCGCTATACAACAACTTTCTATGTCCTGTCGATAAGTTTTTTCATCAAATGTTTCATCATCATTCCATGCAACAGGTATTCCTGCCCATATACCTTTAAAATTTTCTCTTGTAAGCATTTTCACTCCTTAAAATTTCCCGTACTCTTCAACAATACTCTTCATTTGTTTTATTCTTTCTTCCTCTGCACCTGGGGGAACCTGATCTCCTGCGGCGGCCATAATCCTGACATTTCTATTCTTTAGGTCAAGCCAGTTTATAACAGCTGTTTTAAATTGGTCGATATCAATGGATTTATACCAGAGACCTGGCGCAACTCCTCCTGAAAGAATAAAATTGTCCCCTGCCTGATATCTACATTCATCTGGTGTAAGATCCCCAGCCGGAGTTGGAGTGATTGCATCCCCACAGTCAGCACCTGTTTCTGAAATCATTCTGATACTGTTTTTCAGTTTTCCATCTATATGAACAGCAATCTTTTTGCCTGCGACATGAAACCTTTTTATTGCCTCAACATAAAACTGCCTTGACCATTTATTGAAAAAAGATGGTGGTTGGATATCAGAAGAAAAATTATCGCCCATCATAATTATTTCAGCAGGAGAATCGCATAGTAAATCTACGGCTTTCAGATTATTTTCATTGACGCTCTCCACAAATTCTCTAACCGTATCCTCTATATCAAAACTTGCATAGATTGTTTTTTCGACACCCATCCATGCATTAAGGAGTTGCCCCATTGCACTATATCCGAAGGGCATATAAACAACTCCAATATCCCCAACAGCATTCCTCCAGTGATTATAACTTTCAAAACAAGGATAGAAAACTCTCGAGGTTAATGCATACTGCAAAATCTTTAGATCATTTTCTGTCTTAACCCCCCACTGATAAATAGGCCAGGAATATGATTTCTGTTCCCATATCCTTCGCCTTTTAATACTTCCGAAGCGCGTCCTATATTCCCATATAATAGAAGGGGTACCTTCAAAATCTTCCTTATAAACAAGATATTCAACATCTGAATGATATTTTGCAGTCCAACCAATACTGAGAATTGGAATATAAAATCCTGCTCCAAATTTTCTATGAATATCTAATAAACCAGTATCTGGTTCATCATACGGCATAGTCAAATCCCATGGAAGATTAAAATGGTGATAATACCAGTGAGAGAGGTCAAGAATAAAAGGAACACAGTCAGGGTTTTGTCCCTGAAAAACTGAGAGTATCCTTTCTCTTATAGTCATCAGATTCTTTATTTCTTTATGCTTCAAGCCCCATTGAGAGAAGATTCTTAAAACTTATCTCGACACTATCAAAAGGATCTCCACTGCAGGTGTCCTGTTCAACAACCAACCATTCTACACCAGAGTATTTACATTCAGCGATAATTTCCTGCCAGTTGAGGTTTCCTTCTCCAACCTCAAACATTGCGGGTGTATTGTCAATAATTCCCATATCTTTAAGGTGAACAACCTTTATCCTGTCTTTCATCTTTTTTATCCATAAGGAAGGATCCCCACCTCCATACTGTATCCAGTATGTATCAATTTCAGCGAATAAACAATTTTTATCGCTTTCATCATATATAATATCAAGCCCTGTCTTACCCGAATATCTCATAAGTTCAAAGGCATGGTTATGATAACTTAGATCCATTCCTTCAGAAAGTATTCTCCTACCTATCTCAGAACACTCTGCTGCAAATTTTTTATATCCCTGTTCATTGCGCATATCCTGAGGCATTGAAGCAATTACAATGTGAGGACACCTTAAAATTTCATGTTCTTCAATGACTTTATCAAACTCATTTTTTAATCTATCGTATGAGACATGGGTAGCACAAACAAAAAGACCTGCGTTATCGAGCATCTTTTTAAGATAATGGGTATCAACACGACCAAGAGCCGATAGTTGAACATTATTATAGCCAATTTTTTTTACCCTGGTAAATGTTTCCATCATATCCGCTGGTTTTTGAACAAACTGCCTTAATGTGTAGAGAGTTAGCCCTATCTTCATTTATTCCTCCTTGAGTTAGAACTTCGCCTGCTTGACTTTTTTCTTCCATAAGGAAGAAAATTTGATAATGTATCAACTGAAATCTTTACAACAATCTTCTTTACTTTTGAAATACCATCTTCGATAATTCTCACCTTATGACAGTCATCAGGGAAAAAAATCGCAAAAAAATCCTCTTTGAGTTTCAGGTATGAACCCTCACCACTAAAAAGCATGTAATCATCTGCATCAATATAGCCAGAAATTGGTTGCATATTGCTGATATGGGAATAGCCAATATTTTCTGTACCTTTAAGGACATATTGAAAATCAATATATTTTCTATGTGCCTCCCAGACCAGTTTATCAGAGGGCTGGGTATAATACATCTGAACAAGAGCAAACACCTTATTACCTTCGATTTCGTATTTTCCATCATTTATCTGAATTTTTTTGCAATTCATTATGAAGTCGAATGCAGATAAAAATTTTTTATTGATTCCTCTATAGATTTTGAAATTTTCCAGTTTGTCTATAATCATATTCCTCCATGTGTGTTTTCTTTTAGTTTAATACATTTATAACCTTTTGAAAAATTATGATAACCGTTTTGTTGGTAGTAATGAACAATGCTATATACTCGCAGGGATACACATTGAAGGAGATTTAAATATTGTGAAATTAGAAATGTATACTGCCCCCATCAAGAAAAAAATAAGTAATTTGCCATATATCTTTCTAAGGTTTTAATTAAACATCAATGGTAAAATATAGTTAATCACGAACTATTGGATATTATGGATAAAAGAGATAAACAGTATCAAGAGGAAAAACCTCAGGAGGAATGGAAACTTCTCGTTGAGATAACAGAGAGTGAAAGTATCATCATCGAATCATTATGCAGGTCTCTTAATATCCCGGTTATAAAGAAATATTCTGGTGTAACTGGATATTTCAAGATAGTAAGTTGCCTGCCGAGTATACCCGTCTTAATATATGTACCTGCATCCTGCCTTGATAAGGCAAAAGAAGCATTAAAAACAGGATTTGAGGATAAATAATATATTCTGTAAAAATCCATGTTTTGATTTTTCAGGAATCCTGGTCCTTCCTTTTTTTATATAATTCGTTATAAGTGGTTGACATAAAACATTTGCAGTATTAAGATAAACCAGAACATATTCGTAAAATCATATGAACAAAAACCAGTTTAAGCAACTTGAAAGATTGTGAGAGATTCTTTCTTTGATATAAAAACAATTGCTGTCGAAAAAGTAATATTACACGATAATCCAATTGAATTCCATAATGAAAATAGGGGGACATATGGTGATTGAAATGAGAAAAAGCCGTGTTCTGCGAAAATTAAGAAATGGAGAAATAGCATTGAGTACAAAGATTAATCTTACAGACCCTGTTTCAGTTGAACTTGCAGGGCTTGCAGGGTTTGATTGTGTCTGGCTTGATATGGAGCATATTCCATGCGACTGGAATGATATCTGTAATATGATAAGAACCGCAAAGATATACGATATGGATACAATAGTACGCGTGGCTAAAGGTTCTTATTCTGATATTATAAGGCCATTTGAGGCAGATGCAACAGGAATTATTTATCCGCACCTGATGAGTTTCGAAGAGGCCAAAAGGGTTGTTTACTTTACAAAGTTTTATCCTGTTGGAAGAAGACCAATAGATGGTGGAAATGCTGATGCAAAATATTGCCAGATTGAAATAAAGGATTATATAAAACAGGCAAACCAGGAGAGATTCGTGATGGTACAGGTTGAGGACCCTGAAATTCTACCAGATCTCGAGAATATTGCACAGTTAAAAGGGATTGATATCATTTTCTTTGGACCAGGAGATTTTTCGCAGGGAATCGGAGACCCTGGAAATTTTGAAAACCCACAGATTACCAGAACAAGAGCAAAAATTGGAGAGGTCTGTAAGAAATATAATAAGTTCTGTTCTACCACAGCCAACCCATCGTTAATTAAAGAATATAAAAAAATGGGTTATAATTTATTGAATGTGGGTGCTGATGTAATAGGTCTCGGAATATACTGGAATGATTTAATGAAACAAGCAAAAAAGGTTCTAAAATAAATTTTCGAATAATTAACACAAGGAGGGATATATGGCAAGACCAAAAATCTGTTTCATAGGAGCAGGAAGTCTTGGTTTTACGCGAGGTCTGGTAAGAGATCTTTTAACCTTTCCACTGATGCGCGATGCTCAGATTTCTTTGATGGATATTGACCCTGAACGACTTTCTTTTTCAAAAACAGCAGTTGAAAGAATCATTGAACTTGGCAAGTACCCTGCTACAGTTGAAGCAACACTTGATAGAAAACAGGCATTGAAGAATGCTGATGCAGTTCTGTGTACTATATTAGTCGGCGGAACCAATGTCTGGAGATATGACATTGAAATTCCAAAGAAGTATGGAGTTGACATAAATGTAGGTGATACAAGAGGCGTTGCAGGAATATTCAGAGCATTGAGGACAATTCCTGTTATGCTCGATATTTGTAGAGATATGGAAGATCTATGCCCTGATGCGATACTGCTTAACTATACAAACCCAATGTCCATGAATTGTAAAGCAATGCAATCTCAAACATCAGTAAAGGTAACAGGGCTTTGCCACAGTGTTCAGGGGACAGCAATGATGCTTGCTGAATGGGCAGGGGTAAAATATGAGGAAGTTGACTACCTATGTGCTGGAATAAATCATCAGGCATGGTTTATAGAATTTAAGAAAAATGGAAAGGATCTGTATCCTGCAATAAGAAAAGCCGTCCAAAAAAAGGAGATTTATAACAAAGAAATTGTCAGGAATGAAATGTTTCTGAATCTCGGATACTATGTAACAGAATCAAGCGGTCATAATTCAGAATATAACTGGTGGTTTAGAAAAAGACCTGATTTATTAGAGAAATATTGCAAATATGGAACAAACTGGAACCCAGGGGAATATGCCTTTATACTG
The DNA here is from genome assembly GCA_002070645.1 of candidate division TA06 bacterium ADurb.Bin131. Taxonomy (GTDB): domain Bacteria; phylum Ratteibacteria; class UBA8468; order B48-G9; family DTJG01; genus DTJG01. Next base: position 12,014 of record MWDQ01000153.1, on the reverse strand, counting down.
AAGTACTATCTTAAAACTGAAAAAACCTGGAAAAAGCAGGTAAAGGAATGGCTTGCAAGTAAGGAACCAATTTCTCTCGAGAGAGGCCAGGAATATGCTGCACATATAATAAATGCGTATCTCGGTGGGGAGCCGTATCTCTTTAATGGAAACGTGCCAAATACAGGATTGATTGAAAATCTTCCAGCAAACTCATGTGTTGAGGTTCCTGTGCTTGCAACAAGAAGAGGGTTTAACTCAATCCACGTAGGAAAATTACCTCCACAGTGCGCTGCATTAAACAATGTTAGTATTGCAAGTGAAGAAATGGCTGTACAGGGATGCCTTACAGGAGACCCAGAAATGGTTTTTCACGCTGTTGCATACGATCCATTAAGTGCGGCTGTACTTTCACTGGCAGAAATCAGGAAAATGGTAAGCGAACTGTTTGAGAAGAACAAGAAATATCTGCCAACATTCAAAACAGTCAAACTTTAATAAATGGAAAAAATTTTATTCAGAAGTACAAATAGACAAGCACCTGAGGTTTCCTTTAAGGAGGCACTACTAAAAGGGCAGGCACCTGATTATGGGTTGTATGTACCCACCAGAATTCCTCATTTAGATTCTGAAGAGATAAGCAAATTTGTTGGGATACCATACTATGAGGTTGCCTTCAGGATTATAAGGATATACATCCCTGAGGAAGATATTCCAACTTCTATCCTTTATGATTTGTGCAAACAGGCATATAACTTTCCTGTACCAATAGAAAAGATAGATAAAAATCTTTTTCTTCTTTATCTCGATAAAGGACCAACCGCATCCTTCAAGGATTTTGCTGCAAGGTTAATGGCAAGATTGATGAACTACGTTGCATCAATAGAAAATAAAAATCTTTTGATTCTGGTTGCTACTTCTGGTGATACTGGAGGGGCTGTGGCTGATGCCTTTTTTGGATTAAACAATATAAATGTTGTCATACTTTTTCCTGAAAAGGAGGTTACCGGTAGACAAAGAAAACAGATGACAACACTCGGGGGCAATATATGTGCAATTGCAGTAAAAGGAACATTTGATGATTGCCAGGCAATAGTAAAAAGAGCATTTAATGACCCTGCCCTGCGCCATAAAAATCTGACATCAGCAAATTCCATCAATTTTGGAAGGTTACTTCCACAGACAGTTTATTATTTTAAGGCCTACTGTGAAATGGGCTCTGAAAAAATTGGATTTTCTGTTCCCTGTGGAAACTTTGGCAACCTTATGGCAGGGGTTTTAGCAAGAGAAATGGGAGTACCAATCGAAAGATTTATTGTTGCAGTTAATGAAAACGATGAATTTCCGAAATTTCTTAAAACAGGCATCTACAAACCAGTTGTTCCATCAAAAAAGTGTTCCTCAAATGCTATGAATGTTGGACATCCGAGTAATCTTGCGCGTCTTATCGATCTATATGGTGGATGGTTAACTGACGAAAGAGATGCTCAGGGTCGCGTCATAAGAAAAGGTGTATTAAAAAAATCCCCTGATATCAACCTGATGAGAAAACACTTTGTTTCGTTTTCTATAAACGAGAAGATCGTTGATACCACTATAAAAGAGTTTTATGAAAAATATGGCATTATAATCGAACCTCATGGAGCAGTAAGTGTGGCAGCGGCTTTACTGGCTAATCTCGAAATTCCTATTTGTTGTTTCGAGACTGCTAATCCAGCAAAATTTCCTGAAAAAATAAGACAGATACTTGGTATTGAACCACCTGTACCAGAATGTCTTGCGAGATTGGACAATATTAAGGAGAACTTTGTTATTATTGAAAATAACTATGATAAGTTTGTTGAATCCATACTATGAAATATCTAATTCTTGTTCCTGACGGTGCTGCTGATTTTCCTGTTGACGTTATTGGTGGGAAAACGCCTCTCGAGGTTGCATATAAGCCGAATATTGACTGGCTTGCAAAAAATGGGAGATGTGGATTAATGCAGACAATCCCTGATGGTATGCCTGCTGGTTCAGAGGTCGCAAACCTTTCTATACTTGGTTATTCGCCAGAAAAATGTTATCAAGGAAGAGGCGTGCTCGAGGCAGCATCTCTTGGTATTAAGATTGATGAAGATGATGTTGTATTCAGATGTAATACGGTATTTACAGAGGATGACATAATGATGAGTCATTCTGCTGGACATATTACAAGCAGTGAATCTGCAGAACTTATCAAAACACTCAATGAAAATTTTTCTTCAGATCTTATAATATTTTTCCATGGCCTTGATTATAGACATATCCTCGTATTAAAAAGAAAATTTTCTCCTGAAGTGTACTGTTTTCCTCCACATGACAATGTTGGAAGAAAAATATCAGATATACTTCCATACCCAACTTCAGATTCAGCCAGGAAAACAGCGGAATTACTCAAGGATATGATTTTCTCTTCAGCAGAGATTTTAAAACAGCATCCTGTTAATAAAAAAAGAATCAACGAGAATAAACAGCCCGCAAATTTAATCTGGCCATGGTCACCCGGTAAAAAACCAGAGATGGAAACACTCACAAAGAAGTTTGGCATTTCTGGTGCGATTATATCAGCAGTTGACCTTATAAAGGGAATTGGCATCTATGCCGGGTTTGATATCATTAATGTAAATGGTGCCACAGGACTATACAATACAAATTATGAAGGAAAGGCAGATGCTGCCATTGGTGCTCTAACCAATCATGATTTTGTGTATGTTCATGTTGAGGCACCTGATGAAGCATCACACGAAGGTAATGTAGAACTCAAGATAAAATGCATAGAGGACTTTGACAGAAGAATTGTAGGAAATATTTTAAAAAATATAGACTTACAGAATACGACAATTGCAATTATTCCTGATCATTTTACCCCGGTTTCAGTTAGGGGACATACAAATCAAAAAGTCCCCTTCTTAATTTATCGTCAGGATATTATTCCTGATAAGATTAAAAATTTCAGTGAGAAAAACTGTAAGAGTGGTGGTTTTGGAAGTATCACAGGTGAAGAATTTATAAGAGCTGTCTTAAATATATCAGGTATATCCAGTTGTTGAAAAAAATCAATCTGTGTTATAATAACACATCCCAAAAAAGATAATACCAGGAAAATTTCTATCTTCACAATAGGGAATTTCTGGATTTTAAATTTTCGGAGAAAGTTTTTCCAATAAACCAGCGGAGGAGAATATGGCAGTGAGTTTTAAGGATCTTGGCCTTGTTAATACAAGGGAAATGTTTGAAAAAGCAATGAAAGAAGGATATGCTGTTCCTGCATTTAATTTCAACAATATGGAACAATTACAAGCAATCATTATGGCTTGTGTAGAGGTTAAATCTCCAGTGATACTTCAGATATCAAAAGGTGCAAGGCAATATGCAAACCAAACAATGTTAAGATATATGGCGCAGGGTGCGGTTGAAATGGCAAGGGAAATGGGGTCAAAAATTCCCATCGCACTTCATCTGGACCACGGAGATAGCTATGATCTCTGCGTTTCCTGTATCGAAAATGGATTTTCATCTGTTATGATAGATGGCTCTCATCTTCCATATGACGAAAATGTAGCCCTCACAAAAAAAGTTGTTGAATACGCCCACAGGTATGATGTTACGGTTGAAGGAGAACTCGGAGTCCTCGCTGGCATTGAAGACAATGTTTCTGCAGAAAGTTCCCACTACACAAGGCCAGAGGAAGTCCAGGATTTTGTTTCAAAAACAGGCGTTGACAGTTTAGCAATTTCAATAGGAACATCACATGGTGCATATAAGTTTAAGATTAAGCCTGGAGAACAGGTTCCTCCCCTTAGATTTGATATCCTCGAAGAATGTGAAAGGCGAATCCCAGGGTTTCCTATTGTACTTCACGGAGCATCTTCAGTACTTCCTGAATATGTCGAGATGATAAACAGATATGGTGGAAAAATAGAAAATGCTGCAGGAGTTCCAGAAGAACAGTTACGCCGCGCTGCAAAATCAGCAGTGTGTAAGATAAATATTGATTCTGATGGCCGACTTGTTCTTACTGCTGTAATAAGAAAATATCTCGCAGAACATCCTTCTGAATTTGATCCGAGAAAATATCTTGGGCCAGCAAGAGAAGAACTAAAAAACATGTATGCCAATAAATGTAAAAATGTTCTCGGTAGCGCGGGTAAAGCAGAGTAGGCAAAAATATTTCTTTATGTCCCCCTTTTATAAAAAGGAGTGAGAGAAGATTTCTAATAAGATTGTAAATTTAGGGTTGTAAAAACTTTTGAAACTATTGAATAATAAACAAAAACACTACTGAAGACTTAGCCAAGTTTGGCACTATCAAAAACCTAAAAGGAGGTAGTATGGATCTTCTTTCTACTATAAAAGGTTCTCTTCTTGAAAGATTTTTTCCCGAGGGCTGGGATTTGAAGAAAATTGACAGATGTTGTTCAAATCCTCCGGAAGATATCATCCAAAGACAAAAATGGTGGAATGATGATTTTAAACCAGTTTCATGCGAAACTATCGAAGAATTCAATATAAAAATGGGACACGAAATCGCATTGGAAATATTAAATACATACAAACAACAAAGAAAACTGATTTTAATCCTGCCTGTAGGACCAATGGGAATGTATAAATGGACAGTTTATTTTCTTAAAGAATGGAATATTACCTGTAGGCATGTGTATGGATTTAATATGGACGAATGGAGCGACATAGAGGGTAATACATTACCAGCAAGCAATCCTGGCGCATTTCAAAATGCAATGGAATCTGCCTTTTATGGACCACTCGAAAACCTAACAATTCCTGAAAATCAAAGAAACTTCGCAACGAAAAAATCACTTCCATTGTATCCTGAAAAAATTTCTGAATTGAAAAAGAAAGATGCAAAGATTGTCCTTGTATTTGGAATAGGAAGAGTTTTCCATATTGCCTTTTGGGAACCACATTTTGCAGCAGAATTCAAGGATGTAGAAGAATGGAAAAAACAACAATATCGGATTGGTGCTAAACTTCATCCATTAACGATTGAACAAAATGCAATAACAAGTTTCAAGAGTAGAACAACACTGGTTCCATGCTTTGCAAACACGATTGGGCCTGGAATTTTTTTAATGGCAGATAGAATTATTGGTGGATGCGATGGATCTCTTGGTAGAGGAATGATGTGGCAAGGTATGAGTTTGTGGGTTACACTAAGATACAGCCCTGATATCTGGGTTCCAAGTAGTTTTATGCCGACCCTTCCGGGTAGATTATTTTTCTTAAAGGAACTTGCAGGACCGCTTATCGCAGAATGTAACTAATATTTATATCTACAATGGTCTAAAAATAAAAACGGGGGAAACCAATTTTCTTCCCCCGTTTTTTTACAACTTAATTGGCAGCAGGTTTACCCTCGGGTTTTTCCTTCTTTTTTTCTCTTATCTGCTTTTTCATTTCTTCCTGTTTCTGTGCTCTTAACTGATCAATCTTGGTTTTCTGTTCTGGGGTAAGCACTTCGTCTGCCTGTTTCTGCGCTGTTTGCATGATTTCTCTGGATCTTGTTCTTTTTTGCGCCTCGTCGAGGGTGGTATCATTTCTTACTGCCTTCATCTGGTCGCCAGCATTCTTAAAGATTTCTTGAATTTTTGACTTTTGTTCTTCTGTAAGATTAACCTGAGAGTAAAGTCCCATCCCACCACCGGGTCGTTTCATATTTTCACTCTGCTTGCCCTTGTCTTTCATACCTTTTGCAGGAGCCTGCTCCGCAGCAAACAATACACATGTTCCTGTCAGAATAACTGCTGCGATGGTTAGTATTTTCTTCATTTATTTCACCCCCTTTCATTTGTTCAGAGTTAAAAGATACTTTTAACTTATTTTGAATTTCTACACTTTTGACGAAAATTACTGGTATGGGTTTAGTCAGGATTGATTCATGACCCATCACGAGTTATAATTAAACAATGATAGAAATCCTCGGATTTTTCCTTGTTACCTTCATAACAATTTGTTTTGCAAGAACAATTGCAAGGTTCCTCAGGATACCCACATTAGTTGTATATATCATCGCAGGAATTCTCGCAGGACCATCTGGATTAAAACTGATTAAAGATGCATCATCTCTTTCATATTTTTATGAACTTGGAATCGTTTTACTTATGTTTTCTGCAGGCCTTGAATTAAAGATTCGTCATCCCTCAGGAAGAAAAGAATCCCTCGGACTTTTATGCACCTTTAACATGTTAATTCCTGGTATATGCGGATTTATTCTCGGGTTGTTCATTGCGAAATATTTTTATCTCGGAAATCAGATATACATCGCTTTTTATATGGTAACTCTTGTTTCCTCTCCTGCGAGCGAGGTAATAGTTCAGATGTTTCGTGAATTAATGAGGAAATTTGAATTCAAAAAAAAGATATTTTCGCAGTATCTCGTGATGAGCTCAATAATCGCTGATATCGTCAGTCTTTTCTTATTTACTGGAATTGTTGCACTTTTTACTATAAAAAATTTATACGGTCTTCTTAAATTTGTCATTTATACTATTGCTTTCCTTGTTATAGTGATAAAAGCTCTTCCAATATTTCAGGAAAAAGTATTGAAGAAAATTACTGGTATGAAAACTTCAGAAGATGAAACAACAACCCTTTTGATGCTCGTGGTTATTGTTGTTTCAGCAGGTGCGCTTCTGAATATACCGGCAATCGCATGCGCATATTTTGCAGGTATTTCTCTTGCGAATACTCAAATCAATCGAAGAGTTCAAAATAATATTGATTTTATGGCATCAGGCATATTTGTTCCAATTGTTTTTATAATAATTGGTTCACAAGTAAATCTTACTATCTTTCGTTATACAGAGAATCTTTTATTAGCCACCATCATAATATTATGTCTAATAGTTATAAGAACCCTATCAGTATACTCGGTTTCACGAATGTGGGGTTTTTCAGCAAGGGATGCATCTGGTTTTGGTTTTTCTACAGTGCCACAATTAACAGGTACTCTTGCCATTGCTGTTGGTTCATTTCAACTCGGGATTATACCTGAGGCGCTTTTTAATTCTATTGTAATCCTTTCGGTTATTACTACAATTCTCGGATCCTTTCTTTCAAGGATACTATTATTCCCTGGTCTTACGATAAGACAGGAAAGAATCCCACTCGTAGAGGATTTTACACACTTTGATATTAAACCATTTAATCTTTTGACATCAATCTGCGACATCGCACAGAGACTTAGAGATACTGAATTTTCTGTTTATCCAGTAGTAGATGGAAATAACGTCTATAAAGGGGTAATCCACCTCGAGGATTTAAAAGATGCAATCTTTGGTAATGAAATGGCATGTCTCGTTATTTCAGCAGATATACTTGATGATAAATACCCGTTTATTGAAAAAGATGCAACGGTTAAAGAAGCCATGGACCTTTTTTCAAGACCCCATGTCTATGCACTTCCTGTTGTTGAAATAATTGAAGGAAAACCAATATATGATGGATTGGTTTTCCTTCATGATATACTACCCGAAATTCAGTATTCTCCAAAATAATCTTATTTTTCCTTTTGTTGCTGAGATCTCTTTGGATTATGGGCAAAGTATTCACGAACAAGATTTTCCATTAATTCTTCTCTTCTGTAATACAAGTTTTTTAGTTTTCTTGGCTTATGCTTTGCAAGTGCATAGTGTGTAATAATCGGCAATGCTACAGTGGAATCAAGATAACACACAATTGCATCTGGCAATTTCTTTGGATCAACCTTTCCCCAGGAGACTGCCTCGTGCGGGGTCGCACCCGAAAGCCCCCCTGTGTCAGGTCGGGCATCAGTTATTTGAAAAAAATAATCATGCCCGACTTCTTTTATCAGTAAAACCTCTTGGATTTGTGGCTCTGTTTGAAGCATAAAATTCTTTGGACTGCCTCCACCCACAAGAAAAACTCCTGATTTTCCGCCACTTCTTTTAGCGTGCAAAACAATCGCAGTAGTTTCATTAACATCAGTACTCGGATTAAACTTAAGTTTATTTCCTTCAATCTCCAACCCTGCTATATCCATTCCAATTGTAGAATCCCCAGGTGAACTCGTAAAAAGCGGTACTCCTGCCCTGTATGCTGCTGCAAGCACAGATACTCCTGGCAGGTTATTCTGTTTCTCATACTCGTTCGCATATTTACCAAGAAGGTGATAGAATTCACATGTTCCCATTTCTTTCTGGAATTCTGGCTGGACAAGTATTGACCTTAAAATTCTATCGGTTTCCATAAGACAGTCAGTATATCCGAGGAATATATCATAAATTCTAACAACATCATTTTTTCTTAAATCAGCATCATCAACAAGATGCGAACCAACATACAATGGCTTATTAAAAGCAAAATGAAGATCATGATAAAGATTTGCGCCTGTTGCAACAATCCAGTCAACAAAACCTGCCTCTATAAGTGGTATCACAGCCGATACTCCAAGCCCTGCAGGGGTTAAAGCACCTGCAAGACTCATACCAACCACTACATCATCACAAAGCATCTTTTCAGTAAATAATCTGCACCCTTCCCTTAAACGAGCCGCATTATATGCGAGAAATATATTATCTATAATTTCTTCGAGGGTTTGTTTTCCTGTTATTTTCTTGGGTAGAACTCTTAATCCTGAAAGATACTTACTTTTGTGTGGACATTTCTTTTTTCTCATCCAATCAGGTAAATCATTCAAGTTTTCTCTTATCCTGTGTGTACGTTTCATCTAAACCTCCTGGTTGATTGAAATAACCCTGGCAGGCGGAATGCTGTTAAAATTGGTCGCAGTGGCAATTGAGTATGCACCTATATTTGTGGTATATACTATATCACCAAATTCGAGTTCAGGCAATTCCTCGCTTACTGAAATAACATCAAAAGAATCACAGGTTGGTCCTGCAAGGGTTGAAATCTGTGTTTGCCCTTTTTTAAAAACCTTGAATTGATACTTACAGTGGTCATAAACAATACCTGAAAGACAACCGTACACACCATCATCAAGATAGTACCAATGTTTATTATCTCGGATTGACTTTCCGATAACTCTTGTTATCAGTGTGCAGGCAGGTCCTACAAGGTATCTACCTGGTTCTGCTATTATCTTAATATTTACATCAAATAATCTATCAATTTCAGAAGAAATCTTCTCTGCCATCATTGGAAATAAATCATCGTCAGTATCCGAGTGGGGAATCGGGAATCCACCACCTATATCAAGTATTTCAAGAGGGATCTTCTTTAATAAGGCATCTCTGAAGATTATAGACGATAGTTCAATTGCCTCAATAAAATTTGCAACCTCTGTGCATTGAGAACCAACATGAAAACTCACGCCAACCGGTTTAAGCCCGAGTTTGACTGCCTTTATCAAAAGAGAAATAGCATCCGCAGGTTCAGCACCAAATTTTAATGATAGTTCAACAACTGAACCAATATTCGGTACTTTTATCCTTACAAGAACACGCGCACCAGGATAGTATTTTGCTATCTTGACAAGTTCATACTCTGAATCAAAGGTCATAAGGTCAATTCTATTTCTCTTCGCCGTATTCAATGCTTCAGGGGATTTTACAGTATTTGCGAATATCATTTTTTCTGGTTTTGCACCAAGATCCAAAACATTTTCTATCTCATTTTTTGAAGCAACATCGAAGCCAAGTCCCTCGTCTATAAAAAGTTTAATAATCTGGGGACATGGGTTTGCTTTTACAGCATAAAAAGGCATAACCCTCGGAAGATAGTTTTTAAAATTCTTGATTCTAGATTTAAGATCATTAATTGAAACAATAAACAATGGTGTTCCATAATTCTTAACAAATTCTTTGATAAGTTTTTCGCTGATTTTTTTGTCTGTCACGGGATTTCTCCATATGTTATTTTTATTTTTTCTCAATGTAGGGGAACCAAATATTCATCTTTGAAATAGTCCTGTTCGCCCACAGAAAATAAGGTATCGCAGTAAATTTTATCATCCTGCTTAAAAATTCTCTTTCTTCAATTTCATAATATAGCATATGCTTATCTTCTTCCAGCAGTCCACGTCCTGAAATTTCGATGAAATTGCCAGAATTCTCCCATTTTTTTCGCTTTTCTCTTAATGCCTGATTGTAAATATAAAAATTGAATATATCAAATTGATTGTCTGTACCCTCCATACAGTATACTATTGGCCCACGTTTTATTACAACACAGTTTCTATCTGATTCAACTTTTGGACTCGCTGTATAGAATCGACTTTTCATATTAAAGTGTATCTTGATTTTTGAATTACCTGAAACACTGCAGGTAAAGTAAGTGGCTGCCAACGGATAAAATTTTCTATTCTGTATTTCAACTATTGAACCATTGCTCCAGGAAGGGATTCTTATATGTAAACAAACAGGCATATTCTTATTCTGATTAACCTGTATAACAACATTGCCATTCCAGGGATATTCAGTATCAATACTCAGGTTGACTGTATTCTCGCCCAAATCAATTGACGCATTGTTTCTATCATAAAGATTTACCCATATCTCATTATCCTTAGCCGCATAAAAATATCCTGGAAGAGATGAAAAAAATCTCTGTATGTTCGGGGGACAACACATTGTTTGGTACCACTGTTTTCTTTCATGACCTCCATTTGAAGCAAGTGGATTTACATAGAAATACTTTTCCCCATTCAGCGAAATAGAAGAAAGAAATGAGTTATACAAAATTGTTTCAAATAAATCAAAATACCTTGCGTTTGGCTCTATAAGAAACATTCTAAACAACCACATCATCAATGCTATTGAGGCACAACTTTCACAGTATGCATTAAGATTAGGAAGTTCATATTGATACCCAAATGCCTCGCTGAAATATCTTGAACCAACTCCACCTGTTATATAATATTTCCCTTTTAACAGATCGTTCCACAGTAATCTGATTTTATCCAGATACCGCTCATCGCCTGTTTCAATGTAATAATCAGATGCTCCTGAAAGAAGATACATCATTCTTACTGCATGCCCATTAACCTCATCCATCTGAAGAAAACTCTTATTCCCATTATGAACATAGGGCAATGACATTAAGAACTCTGCAAGATGGATATATCTATTATTTCCTGTTGCACGATAGAGTTCAATGAGGGCCATTTCAACCTCTGGATGACCATCATTTTTCTGTGCTTTATTTCCCGCGAATCTTTTATATATATAATCAGCCCATTTAATAGCAATATTTATAAAGTTTTCCTTTCCGGTGCTGCGATAATGCGCAATTGCTGCCTGTATTAAGTGCCCACCACAATAAAGTTCATGGCCATTTTCAAGATTTTTAAACCTGAATTTTCTATAACCTCCAGAATAAAACGTGTTTATATAGCCAGATGGTTCCTGTGCCTGCTCCACCAGAGAAATAAGTTTATCAAGAAATTTATCCCTTTTCTCATCATAATAATTCTGTTGATCCCACGAAATTGCTTCCATCCATTTATAAAAATCTGAATCAGTTGCAAGTCTGCGGTTTATTTCACCATCTTTCAATCCAGCAACTATTCTGAAATTATCAACAGTTCCATGTTTTTCAAACTGTCTGTATAAAGAAGGAATGCTTACACTCCTGTTTGTACAGAGATACCTGTCAAAAAAACCAGATATTCTTGTTCTCTGTATGTCAATAGGAAGAGCCTTCGCCTTCGATTTACCCGTTGGCTTGACTACAGAACCTTTCATTATTTTCCTTTTTGTGGATGATAAAATTTTCAATATTATAACCTACATAATCTTCACAAAAACCAATCTGCCAGAAATTGAAAAAGTTGAGATATATAGGTAACACCTCAAAGGTTAAAAAATACATCAAAATGACGTCAAATATTCATTAATGCTTAAGATTTACAGCACATCTCTTTTCTTATAACTGGCTTTATTGATCGCCAGCAAATAATGACCCTGATAGTATTTTTACTGTGCTACAATACAGTGGAACTTGTTTATTTCAGGAATTTTTATCACAGATTTTTCGCCTGATTTTGAAACCTTTATTTTTCCATAGGGACT
>MWDQ01000152.1 GCA_002070645.1 candidate division TA06 bacterium ADurb.Bin131 | reverse complement strand
AGGCAAGCCAGTTTCAATAACAGTAAAGGCACTTGATAAATATGGGAATAGGATAAAGGGTTTATTCTTTATTGGAGATTCAAACGTTCCATCTTATTTAAAGGAGGATGTATCTTCTGGTATATGGATGGAAACAATATCTTTTGAGAAATCTACTTCAGAGACCAGTATTACTGTGGGTGATGGCCTTGGACATACGGGTAGGTCAAATACTTTTTCAGTTGTTCCATCATATCCAACAAGTATTAAGATCCTTGAATACGACCCTGTTGTGATTGAAAACCAGGAATTTCAGATTGGGTTTGTTGTTAATGATAGATATAATAACTCGATTTCTGGGCTTGAATCTTATTTAAGCGTCAGTGGGTTGGATGAATATAAAATTACCGGATCTGCTGAACAATATACCCTGGTTTCAAAAATACAGAAAACAGGGAAAAAAGATATAAGTATCTTTTTGAAGAAAAATAATGATGAAATATTAAAGTTTGATTTTGCTATGTTTGTCCTGCCTTTAAAGCCAGTTATTGTTAATGAAAAAAATAAATAAGGGAGCAGAGATAATGAAAATAATTATTATAAGTGATACACATGGTTCAGTTGGAGTATGGGATAAAATCAAGGGATACATTGATTCAGATACCACCTGTATCATACATGCAGGGGATTTATATTCCTTTGGTCCGAGGAATCCATTACCCGAAGGATATGATCCTGGTACTCTTGCAAACCAACTTAATTCAATCGCAGTTCCTTTAATCTGTTCTAAGGGAAATTGCGATTCTGATGTTGACCAGACAATAAGCAATTTCCCCTTGTGTAATCCTTTTGCATTTATTTTTTACGATGGACTGAGAATTTTTATAACCCATGGTCATCTGTTTAATAAAGAACAGTTAATCTGTCTTTCAAAACAGTGGTCTATTGACTTGGTTGTATCAGGACATACCCATGTAGCAGGTTTAGAAAGTATCGGTAATACTGTATTTTTTAACCCTGGAAGTTGTGCCCTCCCTAAGAATTTCCCTGGGATTGGACTACTCTATAACAGATGTCTTGAACTTTATAATCTAAATGATAATTCACTGGTTAATAAGATAACCTTATCCAGGTAAAACCCCTTTATATCGTTATTATGAAAAACAACAAGGATAATTACATATCTCTTATTTGCGTGGGAAACGAGCTTTTCTATAATGTCCTTAATACAAATGTTCACATTGCAAGTAGAGTATGTGGGTTGAATGGTTTTGATATAGGTCTTAATATTATTGTGCCTGATAATATCAAAGAAATAGTTAGAGCAGTTGATTTTTGTCTTAAAAATAGCAGTGTATTGATGATATCCGGGGGACTTGGTCCAACCTTTGATGATATTACAAGAGAAGCAATCTCCATATATATGGAGAGAAAACTTATTTTTTCCAGTTGTGCCTGGGAAGAAATCCAGCAAAGATTCAGAGAAAGAAAAATGATAAGTATTCCAGAAAAAAATAGAAAACAGGCAATGATTATAGAAGGAGCAGATTTTATTTCTAATAGTGTCGGTACTGCACCTGGAATGATGGTGAAGCACAATGATAAATTGATTTTTCTTCTTCCTGGTCCACCCTGGGAATTTGAGGAGATGTTAAAAAACAGTGTTATACCTATTCTTAAGAAAACGTTTCTTGGGCATTCATTTATAAGAAAGGTTTTTGGCATTGCAGGAGAATCCGAGGTAGTGGTTGAGGAAAAAACAGATGAAATAAGAGATATAATAAAATCCTTTGGCGGAGAATGGACTATTCTTGCAAAGCCACATCTTGTAGAACTATGGTTAAAGGTACCGTATTCTAAAAAAGAACTTTTTAATCAGGTTGAAAATTTTCTTAAGAAAACTTTTAATGATTCTTTCCTCGGGGATTGTTCTATCCCAGAAGGACTTGCGAGCGTTCTTAAAGAAAAAAAACTTGTATGTTGTTTTGCTGAATCATGTACAGGTGGACTTGCTGGACATTTGATGACTGAATTGCCTGGGGTTTCTCAGTGTTTTAATGGTTCAATCGTTGCATACTCAAACAGGGTGAAAAGAAGAATTTTAAGGGTTTCAAGAAGCACATTAAAAAAATATGGCGCTGTGAGTGAACAAACTGCTATAGCAATGGCAAAAGGTGCGAGAAAATATGGTAAGGCAGATGTTTCTCTTGCAATCACTGGTATTGCAGGTCCAGAAGGTGGCAGTGTTGAAAAACCAGTAGGTCTTGTATGCATGGCAGTTGCTCTTTCAAACAGGCAAATTCAGACAAAAGTTTTTCACTTTACAGGTCAGAGGTCAATAATAAAACTTCGATCTGCACTTGCAGGTATTGATTTTCTTCGCCGGGCAATAATCAAGGATTTTTAATATTATGAAAAAATTTATACTCATATTAACGATATGTGCGGTTTTTATTTTTGGTTTGGTCAGATTTGAGATGTTTCGTAAAAGTCTTTACGGAGACATGCAACCGGTAGGTATGCTTGTTGAAATACCTAAAAATGCTACAGGAAAGGAGATTGCTTCTATACTCGAAGAAAGAGGTATTATTAAAAATACCCGCTGGTTTCTGCGTGTTTTAAGGAAAAAGCACATAGATGGAAAACTTCGTGCGGGTATATACGAGTTTAAGGGAAGGCCCTATCTATATGATGTTATTGAAAAACTAAGAAAAGGAGATATTGCATATATAAAACTTGTTTTTCCCGAAGGAATAACCTGCCATGAAATAGGAAAACTCCTTGAGCAAGAGGAAATATGTAGTTGTGCTGAGTTTGATGAGTTTTCTAAAAAGGAAGGTCTTGAGGGATATTTGTTCCCTGATACATACAATTTTCCGATACGAGTTTCAAAAGAGGCAGTGGCAAAGAAAATGATAGATAGATTCTGGGAAATTTTCCAGGAGATTAACCCAGATTCATCAAAACTAAAAAAAGACGAACTCAAAAAAATTGTTATCATTGCTTCAATTGTTGAAAAGGAAGCAGAACTTAATTCTGAAAGGCCTATCATTGCAGGGATTTTTTATAATCGTCTCAAGCGCGGGATGCCATTGCAGAGTTGTTCAACAATTAAGTATGTTATAGGAAACAAAAAAAATCTTACCATGAGCGATATTAAAATAAAAACACCATATAATACATACATTCACAGGGGATTACCCCCTGGACCTATCTGTAATCCTGGAAAGGAATCACTAAAGGCAGCGGTTTATCCTGCAAAAACCCCATATCTTTTCTTTGTTTCAAAGGGAGATGGTTCACATTATTTTTCAACCACATATTCTGAACATCTTAATGCAAAAAATATTTATCTTGATAGTCGAGTTGAACCCGAAACAGAAAAACAGCGTTGATCTGATTTGTCATCAAACGAAAAATATTAAGAATAGATATTTTGTTTTTGCAACACACCACTATAATTGGGACTTTTATTTTGTTGGCTGGACATCAATAATGTATGGCTGTGGTTTGAGACCTGCATGAATCATATATTCAGTTAAGATCGCTGACATTGCACCATTATCCATACAAAGTTTTTCTTCTGGAATTGAAACATGAATTCCTTTTTTCGATAAATACTGTTGGATTTTTTCCCTCAGATAATTATTTCTTATAACTCCACCACCAAAAAGTATACTTTTCACCCTGTACATCTTAAGAGCATCATCTATTTTTTTGATGATTGAATCAACAACTGCCTTTTGAAAACCAGCCGCTATGTCTGATTTGTTTTTTAGACCATGTTTTGAGATATAATAATAAACAGCGGTTTTAATTCCGCTAAAACTAAAATCGAGAGAATCTTTTATATATGCACGAGGAAATCTAATCTTTGCCTCATTTCCCTTTCTTGCAAGTTTTTCTACATATCCTCCCCCAGGAAATGGAAGATTTATCATTCTACCCACCTTATCAAACACTTCACCGCAGGCATCATCCCGTGTTTCTCCGAGTGTTGTAAAATCAGTATAGTTTTTGATTAAAAATAGAGTTGTGTGTCCACCTGAAACTACAAGGCCAAGTGCAGGAAATTGTATATTAATATCAGTATAGCATGCTGCGATATGAGCGTGCAGATGATTTATATTATAGACAGGTTTTCTCAGAGTATATCCTATACCTTCTGTAAATCCTACTCCTATCATTAATGATCCTTTTAATCCTGGTTTGTTTACTACCCCGAATGCATCTATTTGCGATAAATCGATTTTTGCTTCTTTAAGGCACTGGTTAAACATAGGAGTTATTCTTTCGATGTGAGCACGGCTTGCAAGTTCAGGGACAACTCCTCCGAATGTAGCGTGGATTTCATCCTGGCTTGCTATCATGTTAGCAACAATATTTTTATTGCTAACGATGCCTACAGATGTTTCATCGCAGGAGCTTTCTATACCTACTATAATCATTTATCTTGTTATTTGTGTGATAGATACAAAACTATATCCTTCTTTTAACATCTCGGGAAGTTTTTCCTCGAGGACCTTAAGCGTATTCGCTCTTGCATGTCCAATAGCAACTGCACTACCCTTCTTTTTTGCAATTTTGCCTGCCATGAGTAAACCTTGAACAATTTCTTCGGGTTCAGAAGAATTATCGAGAAAAATATCCCTTTTGATACTTCTTACTCCAATTTTTTTTGCCTCAGAATATCCAATGGATTTCTGTGTTGTTAAACTATCAACGTATATAAGTTTTTTTTCTTTAATTTCTTTGAGTAATAAATCCATTTTTTCCTGATTTTGTGTAAATTTTGATCCCATATGATTATTTATCCCTACGATGTAGGGACCAAATTTTTCAAAGTATTCGTCAATCCTGTTTTTGATTTCATCATCATCCATGGATACTGTTAAAAAGCTTCCTGATATTGATGTATCAGAATCCGTTCTTTCTGGTTCAAGAGGTATATGAAGAAGAAGTTCAATATTTTGTTTTCCTGAAAGATTTTTTGCTATTCTCAAGCCAAATGGGCTATCGGGTAAGATTGCGAGTGTTAGTGGAACCTGAATTCTTTTGATATGCACTGTAATATCTGGATTCCAACCAACATCATCCAATATAATAGCGATTTTCCCTTTTTTTGAGGATGTACCCTCATAGGAAATTTCTTTTTTCTCTGGAGCAATTATTTTTTTCTCGGTTACTATTTTTTCAGGATATGGCTTTTTCTTAATTTGCTCAATAATAAAAAGACATGTCAAAAGTATCAGAAAAATCAGGAAAAGGATTAATAACCCTGATCCGCGTTTATTTATGAATTTTTTCATGTACCCGCTGTTTGCATCTCATTTAATATTTCTTCTATTGCCTTCTTTAACTGAATATCTTTTTCGAGGGAACCTATTTCCATTTCCTCTGGTGCTTCAACCTTGATATCAGGTTCAATACCCTTTCCATCAATCCTTGTGCCAGATGGTGTGTAATAGTAAGCAATTGTTAATTTTATGGATGTTCCGTCATCGTCAAGTTTTATCAGATTTTGTACTGATCCTTTTCCAAATGTTTTTGTTCCAATAACCTTGCAGGTTTTGAGATTATCCCTGAGCGCACCAATAACAATTTCTGATGCACTTGCACTTCCATTATTCGCAAGAATAACAACTGGTTTATTCCATATTGGCGCTTTTTGAGAATAATATGTTTTTTTGTCTTCTGGTTTTCTTCCCTGGATTGAAACAATAACCTTTTTTTCAGGTAAAAATAGCTGACTTACTTCTACTGCTGAGCTCAAAAGTCCACCAGGATTATTTCTGAGATCAAGAATTAATGCCTGCACATGTTGGTTGTTTAATTCTTTTATAACTGCTTCTAAATCTTCGCTTGTTCTTTCCTGAAAGTTGGTTATCCTTACATAACCAGTATTTCCGGGTAGTATTGAACTTTTAATTGATTTTACTCTTATAACATCCCTTACAAGAGTTATCTTGATAATTTTTGAAGAATTTTCCCTTAGAACACTGATAACAACAGGTGTTCCCTTCTTACCTCTAAGTTTTTGCGCTGCTTCCCAGGTATTCATTCCTTTTGTTGATTCTCCATCTATATCTATTATTCTATCTCCTGGTTTAACCCCTGCGTTCCACGCAGGTGTATCCTGTATAGGACTTACAACTGTCAAGACGCCATCCTTCAATGTTATCTCCATTCCAACACCTTCAAATTCACCTGATGTCTCGATCTGCAGTTCCTTCGATGCCTCTGGTTCAAGAAAGGCGCTATAAGGATCAAGAGAAGACAACATTCCCTTTAATGCGCCATAAATAAGTTTCTTATCATCAACAGGTTGTACATATTCTTTTTTAACTATATTTACAACGGTTACGAAACGCTCAAGTTCACGATAAAATTCTTCCTCATTTTTTCTTGCCTGGGATACCTCGAGGTTAAAACCAAGAAGGAAACTTAGGACAAAAAATCCAGCGACCCAGATTGCGATTTTCTTTTTCATCTTTTGTTTCTCCTATTTACGAAATTTAATTGAGTTTTTTTTGTAATATTTCTTTTACGATAGATGGATTCACTTTGGCTCTGGATTTTCTCATAACCTGACCCACAAGAAATCCGAGTGCCTGTGTTCTTCCTGATTTATAGTCGTTTACTGCCTGTGCGTTATCGGCCAAAACTTTTTCAATGATCTCTTCTATTTCTTTTGTATCACTTATCTGAGTAAGATTTCTTTCTTTAACGAGGGCTTCGGGTTCCTTTCCGGTTATAAAAACATCGCGAATAATCTGTTTTCCCACAGTTGCATTTATTATATTATTATCTACCATTTCCACGATTTTTGCCAGTGCTCGGGGATCTATCTTACATTTATCTATTGTACATCTGGTTTCCTTAAGAAGAGCAAGAATCTCTGTTTGTATCCAGTTTGCAACCTGTTTGGGCTTTGCATAGTGTTTGATGGTTTGTTCAAAATAATCAGCAATTGCTTTTTTAGATGTGAGTATAGATGAATCATATTCAGATAGATTATATTGATTTTGAAATCTCTTTTCTCTTAACTGTGGCAATTCACCTATTTCTGATTTAATCCTGTTTATTGTATTTATATCTATTCTAAATGGCAGAAGGTCTGGCTCTGGAAAATACCTGTAGTCATGGGCCTCCTCCTTTGTTCTCATTGGTTCAGTTATCTGGAGTGTCTCGTTCCAGAGGCGCGTTTCCTGAATAATTGGTTTTTCATTTTTAAGTAAATCTGTGATTCTTTCCTGTTCATAAGCCAGTGCTCGTCTTACAGAACGAAAAGAATTCATATTTTTTACCTCGACTTTTGTTCCGAGTTTTACATCTTCTTTTAGTTTAACAGAAATATTTGCATCGCATCTTAATGAGCCCTCTTCCATATTACAATCGCTCACTCCAGTATATGAAATAAGTTTTTTAAGTTCTTGAAGAAATCGCTCTGCTTCATCAGGACTTGTAATGTCAGGTTCTGTCACTATTTCCATAAGGGGAATTCCTGATCTATTAAAATCTATACCTGACCAAGTACCAGATTGTTCGTTATGTACTAACTTACCTGTATCTTCTTCCATGTGAACACGATGTATCCCTATATTTCTGTTATTTATACAAAGATATCCATTAATTCCGATTGGGTCCATATACTGTGATATTTGAAAATTTTTTGGCAAATCCGGATAAAAGTATGATTTTCTAACGAATATACATTCTTCATTCACTTGACAATTAAGTGCAATTGATGCGCAGATTCCAAGTTCTATCGCTTTTTCATTTGCAACAGGTAATGTTCCTGGAAGTCCCAGACATACAGGGCACACCTGAGTATTTGGTTGTTTACCAAATTCTGTGGAACAACAACAGAACATCTTGGAGTTTGTTAATAGTTCAACATGAACTTCAAGTCCAATAATGGTCTGGAACTCTTTCATTTTAAACTCGGAAGGCGGTTACTAAAAGGTCTACGCTCATGGATTGGCCTGGATCAAGTGTAAGTTGGTAATTGTTTTTAACTGCTTCTGAAAGTATTGCTTTACCCGAGAAGGGTTCGAGAGCAAGATTATATGTTCTACCGTACCATGGATAGCCAAAACTTCCACGTGCAATTCTCCAGTACCATATGTATTTGAATGTTTTGTGTGGAAATTCAAACCTGAATCCGAGTGAAGATCTCTGATTTATTATTTCATACTTGCCCTCTTTGAGTCCTGAAAGAAAGATTACATCAGATATCTTTGCATCTGGTGGAGGAACTTTACTCAAATCAACAGGTTTACCATCAATACCCTCGACTTCAGGCCATCTGCCTGTTCCCTGTTTCAGGTTTGTGAATGAGATTCCATCTCCAGGACAGATTTCTACATTTTCGCATTGAATATTTATTCTGCAACTTTCATCCAGGAAGGGTTCGCCAAATGCCGGATGATGGCCCCAGAGAAAATCCATTTTTTCTCCTGCTTCATTTACCACAGTTTCCTCAATTTTCATGGACGCCGAACCCTCTTCTATGGTTAATGTCTTCTCGAGATAAAATGGAGTTCTAACTGTTCTTACCCAGAATTTTATTTTTAAGATATCCTTTGATGATTCTATTATCTGATATTCCCAGGGAAGTACTGCAACCTCACCATGAAGTCCTAAGTCCGCTCCTTTATATTCACACGGGGCGCCTGCATTCGGAAAACATTCCTGCCACCCACCTGGATAATAGTCCATAAATTTTCCTGGCTTTCCATGAATTGTTTCTGGAAAACCCTGATCATAAAGAGGAAATGGGCTTCTCCACATAAAGTCAATATCAAGTGGTTTATAAACGAATTCAACAATGTCTGTGCCTTTATCAACAAGGATTGTTATTCTTATAATACTATTTTCCATAAAAAGGATTCTTCCGAGTTTCCAATTATAGCATGCCCACCTGCAACCTGATTTATTTGAAAACATCAGTTTTCCTTGTTTGTTAATTCAATATCTACAGTATCACCATTGATAAAAGTTCTTGCACATATAAGATGGTTTTGATAGTATTTATCGTTCAGATCAGCGACAACAACCTTTCCAAATTCCCTGCTTGCATGAACAAACTTATTATCACCTATATATATTCCAACATGATTAACTACTCCTTTATTTCCAAAGAAGATTACATCACCTGGTTTCATTGCACTTATAGGTATTATTTCACCCTTTTTTGCCTGTTCTCTTGATGTTCTCGGAATAGATATTCCCACTGCTTCATATGATTTCTTGACAAGTCCTGAGCAATCAATCCCATTTTGTGATAAACCTCCATACCTATATGGTGTATTGATAAAATTCATTGCATTTTCTATAACCTTGAGAGCAAGAAATTTTGTGGTATCGTAGGTATCATTTTGTGTAGAAATAGATGTTTCAAGATTTGTCTCTTCACTTTTGTTTGCAACCTCTGGAATAACCAGAGTCTGTCCTAATTTTATTTTTCCATCAGATAGAAGATTCGATTCCTTTAAGGCAGAAACACTTATTCCAAATTTCGCGGCAATTGATTCAATGCTATCCCCGAATTTTACCCTGTAATAAACTTTTGGCGTAACGGATACAATTGGTGTAGGGTTAACAATAGGTGGAGCGACATCCTTTACAATTTTTGCAACAATAATTGTTTTACCTGGATGTATTGTGTTTGACTTCATATTATTGAGTCGCTTAATACTTGAAACAGTAGTTCCATACTTGTTTGCAATCTTACTTAGTGTTTCTCCCTTCTTTATAGTATGATACCTGTTTATATAAATCTTGTTTGAAGATACATTATCCTGGTTTTCATCCAACTTTTCCTGATTGTTGTCTGTTGATGCAATAATCTGTTGAGTTTCAACACTTACAGGTATGTCATTATTTCTTAAAGCAATTTTTTGACCCACCAATAGTTTCGAATTTTTAAGATTATTGATTTTCTTAAGTTCATCAACCGAGATACCTGTTTTCTTGCTGATTAGAGAAAGTGTATCTCCTTTTTTCACTATGTATGTGTCAGATGTGATGGAGCCAGTTTTACTCTCGGATTTTTTTACTGCAGCAGTTTTCTGTTCCTGGGGAACAATTCTTATTTTTTGACCTGGATAAATGGAATTGCCTGAAATATTATTATATTCCTTTAATTTTTCCACAGGAACATCTGTTTTTTTGCTAATTTCAGATAGTGTATCTCCTTTCATTACGATGTAGTACGACTGATTCACATTTTTATGATCTGTGTTTTTACTTTGATACTGTTTCACCACAATGCGTTGACCAGGAACAATCTTGCTTGATTTTATATTATTCCAGTTTTTCAAATCCTCAACATTTACATTGTATTTTGTTGCAATTGAGGAAAGAGTTTCACCTTTTTTAATAGTATGGTACTGAGTGATTGTCGCTCCATACAGTGTTACTGAAAAAGCCAACGTGAATAACATCACTAAAGATAATAATGGTTTCATTTGCCTCCCTTTTCGAGGGGTTCGAATATTTTTG
The DNA here is from genome assembly GCA_002070645.1 of candidate division TA06 bacterium ADurb.Bin131. Classification (GTDB taxonomy): domain Bacteria; phylum Ratteibacteria; class UBA8468; order B48-G9; family DTJG01; genus DTJG01. Next base: position 25,634 of record MWDQ01000152.1, on the reverse strand, counting down.
CTACTTCTTTTTTCTTTTCTTCAAAATAGGTATCAATCTTTGCTTTAAGTCCTTCCATTCCTTCGAGAACAGAAATTCTTTCTGCAAGTTTTTCCTGTTCTTCGATAATAATTGATAATGCCTTTGCGAGGGGATCAGGAAGTTGGCCATGGTCAAGGTCAACTGTTTTGATTGGATGACTGCCTGCCACTCTACCTGGAACGCCAACAACAGTAGAACCATCAGGCACATCCTTTATTACAACGGATCCAGCACCGATTTTTACTCCTTCTCCTATCTCTATAGCGCCCAACACTATTGCTCCTGCTCCAATAACAACATTATCCTTTATTGTTGGATGTCTTTTTTTCTTTTCGAGGGATGTTCCACCGAGAACAACCCCTTGATATAATAACACATCATTTCCAATTTCGGAAGTCTCGCCAATTACAACTCCCATTCCATGGTCAATAAAAAACCTTCTTCCAATCTTTGCCCCAGGATGAATTTCAATTCCTGTAAGAAATCTTGTAAGTTGTGATAAAAACCTTCCAAATGTTTTTGCACCGTGTGTCCAAAAATAATGAGATATCCTATGAAGCCATATAGCATGCAATCCAGGATAACATAATAAAACCTCGATTATATTTCTTGCTGCTGGATCTTTCCTGAATACTGTTTGAATATCTTCTTTCATTCTTGATATCATATGTCAAGGATTCCTGGGTTTTCAAGTACCTGTTTAATCTCCTGTAGGAATTTCCCACCATATGCACCATCCACAACCCTGTGGTCAAGTGAAAGTGTTATCCACATAGTGTGTCCGATTACAATATTGTTGTTCACTACGATCGGCTCCTTTTCTATTGAACCAACTGCCATTATTGCTGTTCCTGGGGGATTTATGATTGCTTGAAACTGAATAACACCAAACATTCCAAGATTACTTATAACAAATCTACAGTTTTCTGTATCCTGTTTTTTTAATTGATTACTTCTTGCTTTTTCAGCAAGATTAATTCTTTCAATGGATATCTCCTGTAATGTTTTTGTACAAACATCTCTTATTACTGGTACAACAAGCCCATCTACTGTACTGACCGCAAGCCCTATATCGACTGATTTTACATAGTGAATTTCATCATTAAAAAAAGATGCATTCAGAATAGGAAAATCTCGAATAACCCTTCCTGTGTAGTAGATTATGAAATCAGTATATGTAAAATTCTTGCCTTTTTTTCTGGCTATTTCCTTAAGAAAATCAATACCGTCCATTAAAATCTTTGTAGAAAGATAGTAATGAGGTATGTTTTGTTTACTCTGTTTTAATCTCTCAGCAATAATCTTTCTTACAGGTGAAAGTTTTTCTTGTGCTTCGTATTCCAGAGGATATTCAGTTTTTAACTGAGAAGCATATTCTTCAACATCCTTTTTTTCGATTCTTCCTGATTCTCCTGTTCCCTTGATATTTGTAATGTCTATTCCGAGTTCAGAGGCTATTCTTTTTGCTGCTGGGCTTGCTTTTATCCTTTGTTTTTCTTCACTGGGTAATGTTATTGTTTGATGTGTTTCTACTGAAGTGTTTTCCTTTTGTTCAGGAATGGTTTTTTTTGTATCCTGAGGAATTTCCTCGTCCATTGTATCAGAAATATACCCGATTACTGTTGTTACTGGAACAGGATTTTCTGATGCCTCGAAAAGGATTTTTCTCAGATAACCATCATACTGGGATTCTACCTCAAAATTTGTTTTATCGCTCATTACCTCAAATAGGACCTCGCCTTTCTTAACTTTTTCACCTTCTTTTTTTAGCCATTTGTTTATATATCCCTCTTCCATTGTTTCGCCAAGTTTTGGCATAATAATTTCTCTTATCATTTCATTATCTCCCTGATTCCTTCAGCAATACTTTCCGGTGAAGGTATTGCAATCTTTTCGAGGTTTGGTGCTTTTGGCATTGGGACATCAGCACCCGCTATTCTTTTTACAGGAGCATCCAGATAATCAAAACAATTCTCAATAATTGTCATTCCGATTTCTGCTCCTGTTCCTGCGGTTTTTGTATCTTCTTCAACAATAACAACCCTATTTGTTTTCATTATTGATTTTTTTATAGTTTCCTTATCAAGCGGAAGGAGAGTTCTTAAATCAATAACCTCTGCACTTATTCCTTCTTTCTCGAGTGCCTCTGCTGCCTGAAGAGAAAATAGAACCATTCTCGAGTATGTAATAACAGTAACATCTTTACCTTCCTTTTTTATGTCAGCAGTCCCTATTGGGGTTAGATATTCATCATCAGGGACCTGCCCTTTTGTGTTATAAAGCATTTTATGTTCAACAAACACAATTGGATTATCTTCGCGAATTGAACTTTTTAGCAGTCCCTTGGCATCTGCCGGGGTTGCGGGCATTACAACCTTAATCCCAGGGATATGCATCAGCCATGCTTCGAGACTTTGTGAATGGTGTGCCCCGAGAGTTCTTCCTGCGCCACCTTCTGTCCGTAGAGTGAGAGGAACCCTGCATTTTCCTCCAAACATATATCTGATTTTTGCAACCTGGTTGTTTAACTGGTCCATGCAAAGACCAATAAAATCAATGTACATAATCTCTGCAACTGGTCTCATTCCTGTTAGCGCAGCGCCCAGAGCAGTTCCAACGATGGCATTCTCAGATATAGGCGTATCAATTACTCTTTGTTCTCCATATTTTTTAAGAAGACCAGTGGTAACACCATAGGCACCGCCATAAATTGCAACATCTTCACCAAAAATAAATACCTTGTTATCTCTTGTCATTTCTTCGTCAAGGGCTTCATTAAGAGCCTGACGATATGTAATTTCTTTCACTTTTTCTCCTTTCACACATAAAGATCTGTATAAAGATCTTCAGGGTCTGGCAACGGGCTATTAATTGCGTACTCAGTTGCTTCTTCTATTTCTTTGTCTGTTTCTCTATCGATTTCTTTTATTTCGTTTTCTTTTAAGATTCCTTCTTCCATCATTTTATTTGAAAAAAGTACTATAGGATCTCTTTCCTTCCAGAATTTTTCCTCTTCTTTTGTTCTGTAAACACGTGGGTCACTTCTGCTATGTCCGTAATATCTATATGTGTTTGATACAATAAAACTCGGTCCTTTACCTTTTCTTGCATGGTTTACCCATTTACTAACAATTTCCTTTACTGCGATAACATCCTGACCATCTACACTTTCAGATGGCATATCAAAAGCGAGTGCCTTTTTCGTCAAGTCAACAACAGAAGATGCTCTTTCAACCGAAACACTCATTCCGTACTTATTGTTTTCACAGAGATAAATCACAGGTAGTTTCCATAAGGATGCCATATTTAAGCACTCAAAAAATATGCCATTATTGGTTGCTCCATCGCCGAAAAAACACACAACAACCCTGTCCTGTTTTTGTAATTTTATGGAAAGACCTGCTCCTGTTGCTATACCAAGGGATCCTCCCACAATTCCATTTGCGCCTAAATTACCCTTCGAAAGATCCGCAAGATGAAGTGAACCGCCTTTTCCTTTGCAAACACCGGTTTTTTTACCGAGTATTTCTGCCATTAATGCTTTTAGGTCACCATCCTTTGCAATTGCATGACCATGACCTCTATGAGTGCTTGTTATATAGTCATCAGGCCTTAAAGCAGATATTGCTCCAACCCCTGTTGCTTCCATTCCCGCGTATAGATGAGAACCACCCTCAGCAATATTCTTTGCCAGAAGTTCCATAATCTTGTCTTCAAATTTTCTTATCTCCATCATCTGTTTGAGTAATTTTATTGCTTCATCCTTTGAAACCTTATACATTCCAGCTCCTTTTATGGATTAACTATAATTTTTACAACCTTTTTCTCCTCGACCTCTCTTAGACCTTCAAGAATCTGTTCAAGAGGTATTTTTTTACTAATATATTTATCTATCTGAAATCTTCCTGCCGAAAGAAAATCAAGTGCAAGTTTATTATGGAGTGGACTTGAACCATGTGTTCCAGTTATAAAACTTTCTCCATAATGAAGAGTATTTGTATTTATTTTAGAAAACGGGGATTCTTTTGGTAAACCTCCAAAAAAATTAATGGAACCCCTTTTTGCAACCAGTTCGAGGGATTGTTCCTGAGCATCAGAGGTACCAACTGCTACGATTACTCTATCAGCCATTCTTCCATCAGTGAGGTCAGCGACAAATTTTTTAAGATCTGTTTGTTTTGAGTTAACCCTTATTGCCCCTGTGAAAGAAGCCATATCAAGACGGTTTTGGACAACATCTGCGAGAATAACCTTTGAGGCACCTATGTTTTTTGCAAGTTCCGCATGTAAACATCCAATAGGACCTGCACCAACAATAAGAACAGTATCTCCCATCTCTACCCTGCTTAATTGCTGTCCATTAATAACACAGGCAAGGGGTTCTGCAAGTGCGGCTTCATCAAAACTAAGCCCATCTGGAATAATATTAACGCAACCATTTCTAATAGCAACCTCTGGTATCACCATATATTCAGCAAAGCCACCATCAAATTGATAACCAATTGTTTTAAGATTATCGCACATTGATTGCCATCCACGTCGGCAATAATAACATTCACCGCAGGGAATAGCAGGCGCAACAGTAACCCTGTCTCCTACCTTATATTTTTTTATATCTTCTCCAATCTTCTCGATAACACCGCTGAGTTCGTGTCCAGTAACCCTCGGGAATACGATATGTTTATGTCCATGATGAAAAACTTTTATATCTGTTCCGCATATTGCGCATGCCTTAACACGAAGAAGAATTTCATTTTTACCTATCTGTGGAATTTCTCTGTCAACAATTTTCAAATCTTCTATATTTACAAGTAGCGCTGCCTTTGGCATTTTTAATCTCCTGAGTGTTTAATATCATGAAATCTTTTATGTGCCATTTTTTATTGTCTGTTTATCTTAATATCTCTCGTCATTTTTTTTGTCAACAGACAAATCGCATTATAACACTTTTTCCCATTTTTTCCAAAAATTTATGTAATTTTCTTTTATCCTGATAAAAATAGGATTTTTTTCGTCAAGCCCTGATATGTTTTTCAGCACACTATCAATACCTTCTGTTGAAACCAGTGTTTTAAGTTTCTGACTTTCAATATCAGTTGGCTCATCGTAGTGAAGACAACATGCCGCAAAGAAACACACGTACTCAGGAATTATTCCCTGTTCTTGACACAATTTCGCGGCGCCGATTATTCTTTCTTCTGGTCCAAGTTTTCTTATTGGCTCTCTTGCAACCCTTATGATAGTATCGCCAAGCGCCTTATTGGAAAATCTTTCTAATAAATCTCTATAATATGCCTCAATTTCTTCATCTTCAATTCCATAATTTCTATGAATCGCACTTTTAATTTCAAGGTATGCATTTCTCACAAGATTTTCTATTTTCTTATCTTTAACTACCTCCCAAATATACTTATAGTTTTTTTTATGTCCAGCATAAGCAAAAGCAGCGTGGGTAAAATTATGTATATAAAGCTTCATTGCTTCATATGGTTTAATATTATCAACCATTAAAAAACCATTTATATTGGGTGGGGCTCCCTTAAACATATTCTTTGCAACAGGCATTGTTTTATATGGCTCAACAAGCACCAGAAGCGGATACTGTTTTTTTAATTCATCAGGAACAATCGGAACCATTCTACTTAATACAGTTTCAACCAATCCAACCTTATCCTTCATTATATGACTGAAATTTTCCTGAAGATGTTGATTTATCCATTGTCCTACAATGCTTGATGCATTTTTTAAGTTTTCTCCAATTATTATATTAAGAAATCCAGAATTTTCTGATGAAAATTTCTTTTCTATGATTTTTGCAAGAATGGGTGTAATTCCCTTAACATTATTTGCACCAACAGAAAAACTTATCAAATCAAGGTCTGCCCCTATGTCTATAATCTTTTTTTCATCTTTCAGTGATATACCAGAGATATTATCAATAACAATTTTTTCTACTTTATCACCAACTATCCAGATGGGATACTGTGCCATTTCATTTATTATTTTTATAACCTCGTCAACTATATCAACAAATATAATATGATAACCTGATTCATGATAGAGATGTCCAAAAAATCCCCTTCCAATATTGCCTGCTCCAAAATGCATAACCTTCTTCATAATCTTCCTTTTTATTGTTGCAGGATGCCAATTCTGTTTGATTTATGCTTGTAAGTAAGATGAACACATTTTTTTATTTGATTATGGTAGGTATTTTAACATTTATTTTCTTTGTCCTGCAAGATTTTTTGTGATAAACTTTTTACATAGTAATACATTAGATTTATTTTCTTCTCCCTTTAGGGGAGAAAATAAAGATGATGGGGAATTTAGGGGAGATTTAGAATACCCTGTCTCTGGGAGACACCCCTCTTAAAGAGTGGAATAATAAATCCACCCTAACCCTCCTTTTACAAAGGGAGAAGAAAAAAGAAGGTTTCTTATAATGTACAGGTAAGAATTACTTTTTAGAGATAATACATTACTTTACATAAGGGGCAGTAGCTCAGATGGGAGAGCGCCAGAATCGCACTCTGGAGGCCGCCGGTTCAACTCCGGTCTGCTCCACTCCATTCCGCCGAAGGCGGAAGGAAGTGGTGTCTGCTGGACAATATCAGAACTTTCTTTAAGCAAAATCCAGAGGATTTTGCTGATTGACCCAGTCCTCCCATGCGCGGGCAACGACAAGGGACTCCCTAATTTCGTTTGACTAAATGATAAAAATTTCATATACTAACTATTGATGATAAAGGTTTTATATCCTCACTAACTATCATAGTAAAACTATACGAACATGTTAAACGAAAAATCCACAATCGGCAAGAATATAAAGAAATACCGAAACAAGCTCGGTATTTCTCAAGATGTCTTATCAAAAAAAGCGAATTTGGCTTTTCATACTATTGCCAAAATAGAAGCAGGCGCGACACCAAACCCAACTATTGGAACAGTTAAAAAAATTGCGGACGCTTTGGACGTTGGCATAGATGATTTAATGAAATAAAAACATGGCACAAGTATTTAAAACAACAGACTATACGATTGCAAAACTAGTGGACGATATTGAAATCGGCGATATTGCCTTACCCAATATTCAACGCCCTTTCGTTTGGTATAAGAAAATTTCTAAAGTCCGCGATTTGTTTGATTCAATTTATCGCGGTTATCCAATCGGATATTTGGTTTTTTGGGAAAATGCCAATCGTAGCGATTATAAAAATATCGGCTTTGAAGAAAAGAAAAGAAAAATTCCTAGATTTTTAATCATAGACGGACAACAAAGATTGACGGCTCTTTTTGCAGTGATGAAAAATAAAGAAGTTTTAACCCCTGCTTATGAAAAGAAGAATATAAAAATTGCATTTAAGCCGTTGGATTCTATTTTTAAAGTCGGCGACGCCGTCACAGATCGCGACCCCGAATATATTGCCGATATATCTTCTCTTTGGTCTGGTGAAGGTGATTTTGCAATCATTAGCTCCTTTATTGCTAACTTGAAAGAAAAAAGAGAAATATCAAAGGAGGAAGAAAAAACAATTTCTGCAAATATTCAATCACTTATAAATATCGACAAATATCCCCTAACAGCTCTTGAAATTGCTCCAAATTTGGAAGAAGAAATTGTCTCGGACATTTTTGTCCGCATAAACAGCCAAGGCGTAAGTTTGACGCAAGCCGACTTTATCTTGACTTTGCTTTCTGTCTATTGGGAAAAAGGAAGAAAGGAAATTGAGCAATTTTGTATCGACTCAAGAAAAATACCGGAAAAAGAAACTCGATTTTCATCTTTCAATTACCTGATAAAGCCTGACCCAGACGATATGCTTCGTGTTTTAGTTGGCTTAACATTCCACCGAGCGAAAATGAAAGATGTATATTCCATTATTCGTGGACGCGACATGGAAACAGGAGAATTTTCAGAAGAATTACGAACACAACAATTCGACAAACTAAAATTAAATTTGCCGACTATTCTTGACAATACGAATTGGCAAAGTTTTTTGAAAATTCTGATCGGTGGAGGATATAAAGACGAAGAACTCATATCGTCAAAAAGTGCCGTTTTGTATAGCTACATTCTTTATCTTATTGGAAAACAAAACTTCAACACTCAAAATCATGAATTGCAAAGGATTATCGGGCGTTGGTTTGTGATGTCTTCTCTTACGGGTAGATATTCTTCTTCGCCAGAAACCTCTTTTGAAAAAGATTTGAATAGAATCAAAGAATTTAATCCAGACGGATTTATCAGTGGGCTTGAAAAGATAATCAGCGAGAATTTAACCAATGATTTTTGGGACATTACGCTTGTTGGACAAATGGAAACCTCATCGGCAAGAAGTCCAGAAGCCAACGCATTTTACGCCGCTCTGAACAAGCTCGGCTCGCCAGTTTTATTTTCTCGCAAACTTGTCGGCGATCTTTATGATCCGTCGCTGAAAATTAAAAAGAAGCGCTTAGAAAAACATCATATCTTTCCGAAAAATTATCTTATTTCAAAATACGGATTTGATAAGAACAAGGACAAGGCAAAAATAAACCAGATTGCCAACCTGACATTTTTGGAATTTGAAGATAATATTGAAATCAGCGACGATAAACCAAGCGAATATTTTGCAATGGTGCAAAAAAGGTTCGGCGAGAGTGAAATTAAAGAAATGTTAGCACAACACGCTATTCCAGAAAATTTTTATCAGCTTGAATATGACGACTTTTTGCAAGAAAGAAGAAAGCTGATGACTGGAATTATAAAAAAGGCGTTTAACAAAATATAACTATGGAGAATACTTTTGATAAAATCTTGAAAGACGGCGAGCGAAAAGGATATTTTCGCGTTTTGAATGACGGAGCAAAAATTGAATATCTGCCGTCTGGACACAAAGAAAATCTAAACGACCCCGAAGAAAAAGTCCGCGCTGAATACTATTTTGATTTGCTTGAAAAATATCACTATCCCGTCGAACGAATTGAACTTGAAACGGAAATGCCGGACCGAACACCCAAACGCTACGCGGACATTGTTATTTTTGAAGATGACGCAAAGAAAAAACCTTATATCGTTGTTGAGTGCAAAAAAGACGGCATTTCCGATGCAGAATTTGAGCAAGCCACCAAACAGGCAATCGCCAACGCTCGCGTGCTTCACGCCCCGCTTGCAATTTGCGTTGCGGGCAATACTCGCCGCGCAATGGAAACCGCCGAATGGAACGACAAAGAGCCGGAAAAGGCGACCATTACCGATATTCCTATCTCCTACGGAAAAATTGAGGAATTTCGCTACAAGAAAGGCGATCCCGACTGGGATTTGAAAGTGCTTGATAAATCAGAATTGAAACGCGCCCTTGAAAAATCACATAACACGCTTTGGGCTGGCGGCAAAAGAAATCCAACTGTCGCTTTTGACGAACTTTGCAAAATCATTTTCGTAAAAATCCGCGATGAAAAGCGCGGACGAAAAACTGGTGATTATTACGACTTCCAAATCAAAACGCACGAAAAAGCCGAAAGCGTTTATCGGCGCATAAACGAAATTTATCTTGAAGCGAAAGAAAAAGACCCCGAGGTGTTTAAGGAAAGTTTGAAAATTGACCCCGAGGAACTTTATACCGTCGTCGGACACTTACAGAGCATATCGCTCAATAAAACTGACCTTGATACCAAAGGCGTGGCGTTTGAGCAGTTTATGGAAGACTTTTTCAAGGGCAAGAGCGGACAATACTTTACTCCCCGCGAAATTGTGAGCTTCGCCGTCAAAATGATGGACATAAAAAATGACGATCTCGTGCTTGACCCCGCTTGCGGTTCGGGCGGATTTCTTTTGCACGCCCTTGATGAAGTGAGAAAGCAGGCGGAAGAATTTAATGAAAACGAGGAAGCGGAAAAATATCGTTTTTGGCACGACTTCGCACAAAATAATCTTTTCGGTATTGAGATAAACGATTCAATCGCCCGCGTCGCCAAAATGAATATGATAATCCACGATGACGGGCATACGAATGTTATCTGCTTTGACGCTTTGGAAGATGTCGGCAAAATGACCGAGAAAAATCGCGGCTTTGCCAAAAACAGGTTTGACATAATCGTTACCAATCCGCCATTTGGCGCGAATGTGAAGCGAAGCGAACACCCTTATCTTGAAAAATTTGCGCTTGGACAAAACGGCAAAAAATCCCGCGATAATCAAAAAACCGAGATTTTATTCATCGAGCGTTGCATTGATTTCTTAAAGCCCAGAACTGGGCAAATGGCAATCGTTTTACCCGACGGCATTTTGTCTAACTCCACTTTGCAATATGTCCGCGATTTTCTAATGGAGCGATGCCAAATCAATGCGATTGTTAGTTTGCCGCAATTTACCTTTACCCATTTTGGCGCGGGCGTAAAATCATCGCTCGTATTCGTCCGCAAGAAAGGTGAAAAAGAAAAACTGGGGCGATACAAAATTTTTATGGCGATTGCCGAGCATATCGGCTATGACGCAGCAGGCAAGAAAGATAAACAAAATGATTTAGATCCGCTTATTTTGAAAAAATACAAGGAATTTAGAAAAAACCTATGAGCAAAAATCCACAACAATCAGCAGAAATATTTACTATCTGGAGCAATGAGATAGAATCTCGTCTTGACCCGTTTTTTTATCGCCCTATTTTCAAAAAACTTGTTGCTGTTGTTAATGGCACAAAACGAAAAGCGCATTTATTGAGCGATATTGTGCAGTTTTCTTTTGCCGGAGATTGGGGCGAAGACCCTGACACTTTTGAACCAAGTCCCGATTATCAACTTTGTTATGTTTTGAGAAATACAAACTTTGATAATAAATACAATCTTAATTTTGACGATGTTGCCCAAAGATATGTTAAAAATAGCAAAATTGAAAAACTTGCTTTGCAAAAAGGTGATATTTTGATTGAAAAATCAGGTGGCAGTCCTATACAACCTGTCGGGCGAGTTGCATTTGTTGATGACTTGCCGTTTAATAAACCCGTCATATTTAGCAACTTTTTACAGAAAATAAGAATTGCGGGTGATTCATTTTTTCCGGAATATGTTTTTACCTTTTTACAAACGATTTATCATCTTGGTTATACTGAATTTTTACAAAACCAAACGACAGGCATAAAAAATTTACGCCTTGATGACTTTTTCAAAATCAAGATTGTAGAATTACCGAAAAATGAACAAAAAAAAATCGCGAAATTTGCTTTTGACGCAAGAAAAAATGCAAAAAAAATGGAAGAGAAGGCCATGAAAATTTTGTCGTCCATTGACGATTTTGTTTTGGGCGAGCTTGGTATAGATATGCCGCGGGGGAAGGCAGAGCGGGTATTTCAGGTCTGGAGTGATGAAATTGAGGGTCGTATTGACGCTTTATTTTACAAACCATTCCTACGCAGTTTATTGGAACAGATCAAAAAACAAAAGCATTTTACGCTTGGCGAAGCGATAACGGAGATGTCTGGCGGAGCAACGCCAAAAGTTACGGGCGATTATTATTTAGAAGAGGGCGGCGTGCCATTTTTGCGAGTACAGAATATTACGGAAATGGGAATCAATCTTGACGATGTTAAATTTATCAAGCCAGAAGTCCACGAAAAAATGCTCAAGCGTTCGCAGTTGAAAAAAGACGATTTAGTTTTTACGATTATCGGGCGACCCGGAACGGTTTCTGTAGTTCCCGAAAATTTTGAAGGAAATATAAGTCAAAATTCTGTTAGATTTCATTTACAGAATGAAATTAATAAAACAAAAATTATACCTGATTATGTCGCTGTTTTTCTAAATACAAAAATCGGAAAAGATTTATCTTTACGATGGACAGCGGGCGGAGCGCAACCCGCATTAAATGCTGATATTGTTAAAAAATTGATTGTGCCTTTGCCGAGCGTTGCCAAACAGGAAAAAATTATTGCTGGCGTAAAAACAATTTATGAAAAAGCGAAACGCTTGCGACAAGAGGCGGAAAGCATAGTTATTTCGGCGCAAAAAGAAGTAGAACAAATGATTTTAGCGTAAAAAATAATATGATACACAGCGAAGTTAAAAATTATCTTAAAAAGTTAGACGAGGAGCAAAAAGCTCTCGCGTCTTATAATGGCGAGCATGATATTGCCAAAGAAATAAAAAACATTTTAGCGAAAGACACAAATTATAAACCGACCATTGAGGATATTGCCGAGCAAATGGCTTTTGATTTTATGGCGGCATACCCAAATGACAATTCCGGTTGGAAAACTTATCACGGCCCGATATTTATTTTGCCAAAGCAAGCAAGGATTTCAAGGAAAACTCTTTTGAAAATTGGGCTGATTTGATATTATAGTAAAAATCATCGGCTCGCCCGCCAACAAATTTTTTCAAAAATCTTTTAGTCGTTTTCTTATAAATCATCTAAAGGGCTACCGATTTCCTTTAATTTTTGAGTGGAAACTTGGGTGTAAATTTGGGTTGTTTCTAATCTTTTGTGGCTTAATAATTTTTGAAGGTATCTAATATCAACTCTTTTCTCTAACAAATGGATGGCAAAACTATGCCTTAATCTATGGCAAGAAATATCTTTTTTAATGCCAACCAATTTTGCCGCTTGCAAAACAATTTTCTGGGCTGATCTTGTAGATAAATGACCTTTGTTTTGAGCTCCGGTAAATAAATGTTGATGTCATCTTCTCTTGTTTCTAAAAAAGTTTTCAAATCTTCAATGGCTCTTTTTGAAAGAATAGTTTGGCGATCCTTTTTACCCTTGCCTAAATTGACCCTGATAATTCCTTCTGCTAAATCAATATCCTTTATTTTTAATTTAATAACTTCTGAAACTCTTAATCCCGAACCATACATAATTTCCATTAGTAATTTATGCTTTAGATTTGCTGTCGCTTCAAGCATTCTCCTAATTTCATCTTTGGTTAAAACAACCGGTAGGCGTTTTTCTTTCTTGGGATGTTTAATGTCAAAAAAGAATTTTCTTTTAAGAACTTAAGTATAGTAAAATTTCAAAGCATTGATGGCCAAATTCAAAGTAGCGTTAGAAACTTGTTTGTTAGCCAAATACTCTAAATATCTTTTAACTTCTTCATTGGCAATTTCTTTTGGACTTTTTCTCGCAAAATTTAAGAATTTTATGTTATAATACACATAGGCTTTGATTGTTTTGCGGCAAAAACCGCGAATCTTAAGTTCGCGTTCAAGGTTATACATTGGGTCGCGCTCAATTCTGGTTGTTCGAAATTGTGTGTTCATAGTGTATTTATGATTACACAATTATTATACAAAAAGGTCGATTTTTAAGCAAGTTTAAAATGGGTGCGGTTAAAACTTGTTAGGTAACATGCGTAGGAGTGTGTGAAATATGTCAATTGTAATAGACAATGAAAGAGGAAAGAAGCTTGCGGAACTCCTCTATAATTCTTTCACCACTAATGGTATTCACGGAAGAACTGATATGCCAGAGGACATAACGCCCCATAGCGTAATAAGAGGCTCTCTCGAGCATATATTCTTTATAACACTCACGGTTTCCATTGATTATCAAAGGGATGCTCCATCATTATGGGAGAGCTCGAGAAAAACTTTTGATGATCTAGAAACGAGATATTTATTCGACCCAAAATTATTACATGAAACTCCTTTCACAAAAATTGGTGAGGATATGCAAAAATATAAATTATCAAAGAAACCTCAAAAAGATGCTAATATTTGGCGAACGGTTGGCGTTACTTTTTATAAAAAATGGGGAGGCGATCCACGCAACTTCCTTCAAGATTGCAATTGGAATTCACCCAGCATTTTGAGCCGCCTAAGGGAGGACAAGCACATTTATAGTGGAAAACAGGTATCTGATTATCCATATCTTCGTGGTTCCAAAATAGGTCCATTGTGGTTGAGAATGCTTCGAGACAACGTAGGTATCACTCAATTAGAAAATTTAGAGAATGTGCCTATTCCCGTAGATATACATATAGCAAGGGCTACATTAGCTACTGGAATTGTTAGGGGGCAGTTCAGAGGTAGATTAGATAAAGTGTTTGAATATATACGAGAAGCTTGGTTTGAAAGTGTAAAAGGACTTAGCATTAAGAATAGAGAAATGATGGCGTTAGACGTGGACGAGCCTCTTTGGCACCTATCTAAGTATGGTTGTACAAACCGAGATAAGACAACAGGATATTGTTCACTCTTTAATAGATGTGAAGCGAGGGAATTTTGTACTAAAGGGAAGGTTAAAATAGAGAATAGTGTTGTGGAGTTGGAAACATGAAAACACTTTGTATGGTTCCATGCGGCAATAGGAAGATATGGGATAAGAATCCGAAAGCTGGTTCCACTAAAGCAGAATATGTGTATATTGGGCCATTTGCTAAAAAGTGTAGAGAATATGCCATGAGGTTTTATCCATCCTCGTGGTGTATCCTGTCTGCAAAATATGGATTTCTATTCCCAGATGAGTTAGTTACTGGCCCTTACAATGTAAGTTTTAATGACCCAAAGACAAACCCAATAACTACAAAGGAACTTTTTGCCCAAGTGAAGGAAAAGGGATTAGACAACTATGACCGAATCGTTATTTTAGGTGGGAAAAACTATGTAGAAATGGCAAATGAAGTTTTTTCATCAAAGGAAATTCTTAGCCCATTAAGTGATTGCAAAGGAATAGGATACATGATGGGTAAACTTAATGATTCAATTAAAAGAGGAGTCCCGCTATGACCTACGCACATCGCATAACACGGTGTACGCGGTTCGGGCTAAAGCCCTCACCCAAATCCCTCACTTCGTTCGGGACTTCGCATACACCGAGAACGTTATACGCCATCGCTTATGATACGGAAGTGAAAAAATGGAGAATATAGAATTCAATAAAATATATAATATAGATTGTATCGAGGGAATGAAGTATATCCCACATAATACAATAGACCTCGTTATTACAGACCCACCCTTCGCTATAGATTTTAAGGCAAAAAGAAATAATTATCATAGGACGGCGTCAAGGGTTATAGAAGGGTATAATGAAATTCCCCAAGAGGAATATTATAATTTTACACTCAAATGGATGAAAGAGGTACATAGGGTTCTCAAAGATTCTGGAAGTATGTATGTTTTTTCTGGCTGGAATAATCTAAAAGATATTTTAATAGCAATTGATGAATTAGGTTTTACCACAGTAAATCATATTATTTGGAAGTATCAATTTGGAGTAGTAACAAAAAGGAAATTTGTCACATCACACTACCATTGCCTTTATATCTGTAAAAATGATGAAAAGAGGAAATTTTTTCCTTATTCAAGATATGGGAAAGAAGAAGATGATAAAGATGGTGGCAGTTTACATTATAAAGATAAAGAGGATGTCTGGATAATAAAAAGAGAATATTGGACAGGTGACCAAAAAACTCCTACAAAATTACCAGCAGAATTGATTAAAAAGATACTGATGTATTCGAGTGAAGAAGGAGATATTGTTTTAGACCCGTTCTTGGGTTCAGGACAAGTGGCAATTGTTAGTAAAATGACGAAAAGGCAGTATATTGGGTTTGAAATTGTAAAAGAATATTATGAATTTGCCCAAAAAAGGTTAGATGAAAATATATATAGAATTAAAGAGATAAACGAATACTCTAAAAACCAAACATTATTGACGCTATTCGATACGGAGGAAACAAAACGAACACAGAAGAAAATATAAAAAGAAACAAAGACTTATTACTTGAGATCTCAAAAATAGGGAGAAAAAATACTTCTCTACCTCCGTTGCAAGATTTATTTCCATTTGAACATTATTTTGATAACAAAGGAGAGATTAAGAGAAATGAACTTGATAACAATGATGGTTTATGGACAAGAAGGGAAATAATTACTCGTTATTTACTCGTTAGTGCAGTGCTTGACCAGGGTCCAGATCTTGAGGGGGTTAGATTACTTTTTAAAGATGTTATAAACGCTTTATACAGCAAAGAAATTCGAATATTTCATAAACCATTAGATTTTTTTAAGGAATTAGGTATATCTATTGATGAAATTTTAGAGAAACATGATGGTGTGAAGAAAATTAGGGCAGATACCTGGGCAAGAGAAAACAAATCAAACCCAGGCAAATATAATCTATTCACTGATAGAACCAACCAGGTGTTAGGTTATGCTATTTATCGTTGGGGAGTTGTCCTGTGTGTTCCTTTTTTATTGGAAAAGGATCTACAAAAAAATGGAAGAGAATCATCTGAACCTCTTGTTGCCTATATTGAAGATTGGGATTCAGCAGAGATTATGAGTCAACAGATAAAGGATAATAAAAGGTATGGTCTAGGTAAGGCCATTGGAGATAAAGCAGGACATCTTTTTGCTAAATGGTATATACACACCTTTGAACTGGTAAAAAAGAATGATAGTTCATTCGGACCTCTTTCTTATGAATTACCATTTGATAGCAATGCAGGACGTGTTCTGTTCAGAACAGGATTTTTACTTAATTGGGCTGATTTATCCGACTATAAAAATTGGGATGTTATTCAGGAAGGTAAGGGAAAGAGCGGAAAGCATTATATTCGGGTAACAAACATAAGAGGCCGAAAATCTGACAGGTTTTCGGACTTAAAAGATTTTATTGATTCTTACGAACTGATTTGTGTTGAATATTTAAAGGTAAAGAAACGAAGACCATCAAAAGTCGAGATTCAACAAATCCCAAATATACTATTACTCAACACAAATTATGGAATTGGTGACTTAGATGATGGTCTAATGTACATAGGAACAAATTATTGTTTCAATCACGATGAACCAAGATGTTTTCAGTGTCCCGTAAAAAATCTTTGTCTCGGTTACACAAACAGGAATGAATTAATTACTAATTATAGAACATAGATTAGATTCATCAACAGTACATACCGGAAAACTTGGGTTTTATCCTGTTCAACTATTTTCCCAATCTATTTTGGATTTCTTCTACAATAGACATTTGAGATAAGCCCTTATGATTTAGATATCGTCAAAAAACAGATGAAAAATTTGTCTTAGAGATCCGACGCAAAGGAAGATATCTCTTTCACGCAGGTGATTCTTGGAAGATGTAGGCATATTTAAGATAGGACATCCGTGTACTCATCAAATTTTTATTGAATATCGATAATATGTTATAATAAACACTCAAAAATCTGAAGTTTGGTGATTTCCTGTGTTTTTCTGGATTCTCCAATCCCTGATCTGTTTTATCAGAAGCAAACAGGGTAATCAAGGTAATGTGGAGATGAAAATTTCAGGAAGACGAATGATTTGAAACAGACGGCAAATTTTTTGAAGTATTTATCAATAAATTGGAGGTATTATGTCTATTACATTGAAACCGAACAACCTTCGAAGGAAAAAGGTCCATGGTTTCAGAAAAAGAATGAGCAACCACTCAGGTAAAAAAATTTTCTCGAGAAGGAGAAAAAAAGGCAGACACTTAATATCTATATGAGAAAAAGGATTATTGACCTTATAAAGAGGGGTAATAAAATAACGGGTCAATATTTTGATTTGTACTATAAAAAAGCAGACGAGAAAACCCTAAAGATAGGTTTTCAGGTAAGTAGACGGTGTGGCAATTCTGTTGTAAGAAACAAGGTTAAGAGAAGAATCAGGTTGTTTATAAGGAAACATTTAAAAAGCGGAGATTTCTTTATTAAAATAAAAGTCAATCTTAAAAAACTTACAGATGAGGACATAGAAAGAGAATGGAACGAAATAAAAAAAAGAATATTCTTATAAAACCTGTAATTTTTATCATCCATGTCTATCAGGTAGTACTGTCACCTATCTTTGGTAGAAACTGCAGGTTTTATCCGAGTTGCTCGAATTATTTTATAGATGCCCTCGAAAAGCAGGGATTATTAAATGGGACAATATTATTTCTTAAAAGAATAGTGAGGTGCCATCCTTTTAATCCTGGCGGATATGATCCTCTACCTCAGGGAGACAAATAAATGAAAGAAGAAACCAGGGTTATGATTGCATTTGTGCTTGCGCTTCTGGTTATTGTTTTTTTCAGTATGACATCGAAAAGAGGAAAACCGCAACAGACACAGGAAAAATCAACTCAAATCGAAACTTCAGAATCTGTACAGAGCAAATCTGTTGAACCTATTCAATCTGAGACCAATTATGTTATTTCGAATAATCAGGTTAAATTTGGAAATGAATTATATACAGGATATCTTGATTTACTCGGAGGTAAGATTGTTTCCTTTTCTCTCTCCCAATATACAAGACCAGGAGAAAAAGAGTTTACGTTTTTCCAAAACGGTATCATGCTTGCTGATGAAATTGGTGAAGAAACCGGGCAAAGTATGTATTCGCTTATTTCTGAGCCATCAGAAAAATCTTTGATTTTAAGGAGCAATAGAAATAACATAGATGTCCAGAAAAAAATAGAGGTTTTTCCCTCAAAATATACCTTGTCCGCTGATTTACAGATAAAGAATACTTCAAAGGAGAAACTTGTTGTACCGGCAATAAACCTGTATCTCGGTTGTCTTGTACTTAATCGTCATAACGCAGAAGATTCCGTAGTTGAATTTCTTGTTACCAATGGTGGGAAGCCATATAAATTTAATGCCGCAAGGCAGATGAAAGAAAAGGTTTCAGGAAATGTCTGCGCTGTCAGGACAAGGTATCAAATGTATTACTTTAAAACAGATATGCCTGTTGAGTTTAATGTTGAAAATAGAGCTTCAAGATTAACCTGGGGATTAAAAATTCCATCTTTTGAGATCCTTCCTGGGGAGATTAAAAGTTTTCCTTTATCCTGTTATGTTGGACCTTCTGACTATTTTGTTGCAAGGAACGAGATTAAAGATATAAGAATTTTTGGCACAGGTTTTTTTGTATCAATGGGAAGGATAATATTTGCAATACTCAATGCAATCTACAGGGTTATTCCCAACTGGGGATGGGCAATCATAGTTCTTACGATTTTGATAAAGGTGCTATTTTTCCCGCTTACGAGAAACAGTTTAAGGTCAATGAAACAGATGCAGAAATTACGGCCATACCTTCAGGATATCCAGAAGAAGTACAAGGATAATCCACAGATGATGCAAAAAGAAATGATGAATCTTTATAAGGAATATAAGATAAATCCTTTTGGTGGTTGTTTACCTATGTTGATTCAATTACCAATTTTTGTAGGGTTTTTTCTTGCTTTGCGTGGTTCTATATTTTTGAGGGGCAGCAGGTTTATTTTATGGATTAATGACCTATCAGTACCGGATACTGTTGCCACGATTGGTTCAGTTCCTATTAATGTGCTTCCTATACTTATGTTCGTTAGCTCTTTTATACAACAAAGAATGACGCCTGCTGTTGAACAATCTCAAAAGTTTATGAATATTTTACTGCCATTAATGATGCTTGTGCTTTTTTATAGTTTTTCATCAGGTTTATTACTTTACTGGGTATGTATGAATATTTTAGGTGTTTTTGAACAATATTACATATACAAGATTTCAAAAAATTAGTAGATTTGTTTTTTGATGCAGGTAATTAGTAGAAAACTATGTTTGAGGGTTTGGTGTGGGATATCGCAATTTTCTCAAGAGAATCTTTGATGTTTTCATCTCTGCTTCTCTTTTTGTTTTTCCTATTGCGGTTGCGGAAATTTTTTCACCAGGAATTTTTGCAGTAATTTGAAACATTTTCTTATGTGGAGGGCCAAATTCTTTTTCAACCTTGTATACAACGTCCTTATTAAATATTTTCATTGATACTGTTTTTATCAATCCCTTATAATCTTTTAGAGGTTTTATTTCTTTGCTTAATATGAATTTTTTAATAAAATTCTTTGCATATAGATATCCTCCATCAATATATATTGCCCCTATTAATGCCTCAACTGCCTGGTCAAGTCGAATATTCTTTGGACCAGAATGCCTGAGAATTTCTCCAAGCCCTAATTTTTTTCCAAGGCGATGCAGGTAGTTCCTATTTACATATGCTGACTTAAGATCTGTAAGAAAATGTTCATCCTTATCAGGATGGCTACGGAAAATCTCTACTGCAACAGTAAAATTAAGAACTGCGTCCCCCAGGAACTCTAATCTCTCATATGATTGAATGTTTCTTTCGTGTGCATAAGAAGAATGAGTCATTGCGGTTTCGAGCAATGAAAAATCCTTGAATCTATATCCTATTCTTTCTTCAAGTTTTTTTAGTTTTTGCATATAACAACCCCGATAAGTAAGATAAAAATTATTGCAATGCCTATTTCCTGTAAAAACATATATACTGTTTTCATATTAGATAGCGATATATCTGATATCATAATACCATCAATAAATAAATTTTTCCTATTTTTCTCAAGAATTTTACAATCTCCATAAGGAGAAACAATTCCTGTTATTCCTGTTCCTGCTGTCTGCACAACACACCTTCCTGTTTCACACGCACGAAGAACATTATGAGCAAAGTGCTGAAATGGTCCGAATGAATTGCCATACCACGAATCATTTGTAATTACAACAATAAAACCCGTATCATTATCTATTGAAGCAGTGGTGATTGATGGAAATATATTTTCAAAACAGATGAGTACAAGAAATTTTTTAGAATCAATGGAGAATATTCCAGGTTTATTGCCAGGAGATATATCAGGCATAAATCCTGCAAATCTTGTATACAGATTTTCTATGGTTCTGAATCTTTTTCCGGGTACATATTCACCAAATGGCACAAGATGCTTTTTATCATATCTAAAAACACTTCCCCTGGTGAAAAGATAGGCACTATTATAAACTGTGTCATTATCCTGACTTAATGATCCAACAAGGATTGGGAAAATATATGATTTCTGTGTTAAGTAATCAACCACATTTGGGTTTTTATTAAGTATTGAGGGATAACTGCTCTCAGGCCAGATTACAAGATTACATTTTTCTTTAATGGAATTAGTCATATTTCTATATATTTCAAATGATTCTTCAGGACTTTGTCCAAAGTATCCGCTGTTTCCCTGAATAGAAGCAATTTTTATGGTGGTAGGTGAATTATTAGAAATACCTGTGTGGATTGAAATAAGGTAAGAAAACATTACCACAGCAATAATCACAAAAGATTGAAAAACCCTTCTGTTTTTTATTCCATTATAAAAGGCAATGTTTGTTCCCATAATAAGGCCAGATAGGCCTGCTGAACCATATACCGAAGCGATTCGCGCTGTTGCAGGACATGACCATTGTGAAAGAGAAAGAGGCAACCATGGAAAACCAGTGAGTAAATTCTGCATCAAAATTTCGAGAAAATACCATAGAGATGCTCCGAGGATAATCCGTGTTTTTTCAGGAAAAGCAAAAACTAAACAAAAGAAAACTGCCCAGTAAAGGGATAGGTAAATTGCAATCAGTATATAAAAGAAACCCGCAACAGAAAAAAGCCAGTTTAACAGAAATATATGAAAAATAAAGCCAGCAAAAATCCCTATAATAAAATTTTTTGTTGTGTGTTTTTCATCGAAAAGAAATAAAAGAGGTACAAAACCAATCCATCCGAGAATCCAGATTTTGAAAGAAGGAAAACTGAAACAAGGTATAAATCCAAAAATTATGGTCAGTACAATAACAAGGAATTTTCTTTTCAATCCAGTATCTTCTCCGAGAAGATATCTACAAGATGTTTAAGTGTTGATTCATCAGGCACAAACTGGACATAATAACCACTGCCTGGAAATTCAA
The DNA here is from genome assembly GCA_002070645.1 of candidate division TA06 bacterium ADurb.Bin131. Taxonomy (GTDB): domain Bacteria; phylum Ratteibacteria; class UBA8468; order B48-G9; family DTJG01; genus DTJG01. The sequence continues at coordinate 3,918 of MWDQ01000152.1, read as the reverse complement.
AACCAGCACTTTTTACCATTGTTTCAAATCTTTCAAATGCTGGTTTTGACCAGCCATATGAACCAAATGTCCATGCTTTTCTATTGGTAAATCTCAGTCCTGTTAAGTATGTTAACAGGCCAGCCATCCGGGGTAGAATCTGTCCGTGCAGGATTGATGATCCAAACAATATCATTTTAGCATCAGGCATTTCCGCTACAACATCTGAGATATCCTTTACCTCGAGATTGAACATTTTTACAGGATAGTTTTTTTCTACTGCCTTCAAAAAACACTCCTCTGCCATTTTTTTTGTTGAACCCCACATTGTTTCATAAACAATAATAATTTCATTTCCTGGTTTGTTTGCTGCCCACATTGAATATTTCTGGATAATCTTCTCAATATCCTGTTTTCTTCGCCATATCATCCCATGTGAAGGCGCAATTATCTCAACAGGTAAATCATTAAGTGCTTCAAGTACTTTTTGAACAGCATTCCCATAAGGATTCACAATGTTTGCATAATATTTTTGCGCCTCTCTTAGAACAATCTCCAGTCCAATTTCATCAACATATAATTTCGAATTAGCAATGTGCTGGCCAAATGCATCATTTGGGAATAGAATTTTTCTTTCAATTAGATATGTTGCCATAGATTCTGGCCAGTGTACCATTGGCGTGTGAAAAAATTTGAATGTGTTATTTCCAATCTTAAGTTCTTGTCCATGTTCAACATTGATTATTTTTTGGTAGTCCTTATGAAAATGTTTCTGAAGATTATCCTTGCATTTTGAAGAACAGATAAGCGTTGCATTTGACCTTGATAAGATGTAGTTAATAAGACCCGAATGATCCATTTCAGCGTGATTACATATCACATAGTCAATTCTATCAACAGGTAGAACCTTTGAAATATTGCTGATAAATTCATCAGCACAGTAGTGTTTTACAGTATCAATCAATATGTTTTTTTCGCCCTTTATGAGGTAGGCGTTATAGGTTGTTCCATAGGGTGTTGAATATCCATGAAATGTTTTTAGGTCCCAATCAATAGCGCCAACAGAAAAAATTCCGTCAGATATTTTCATTTGAAAATCCCTTATTACGATAAAATCTCAAATTCGTCTTTTCCTGCTCCACATTCAGGGCATGTCCATGAATCAGGGAGAGCATTAAACTCAGTCCCTGCAGGAATATCCTGAGTATCATCGCCTTTTTCAGGGTCATACACATAGCCACATACCTTGCATACATATTTCATATTTCCTCCTAATAACCAATAAGTTTTTCAGTTTTTATATTTCTGCTGATATTGTATTTTTTTATTTGTTCAGACATTGATTCTACCATATGTGTAGGTCCACAGACAAAAGCGGTTCTTTCAACAGCATCAGGCAATAATGCAGAAATCCTTTCAGCGGTTATAACACCATGATAGAATTGTTGATTTGCGTCTTCAGTAAAAATGAAAAGTTTTAATTTAAGCGACTGTGAAAAAGAGTTCAATTCATTATAAAAAACAATATCCTCGCTGGATTTATTTCCGTAAAATAACACAAAATCCTTTTTACTGGATGTTAAAAATGCATCCTCAATCATACTGAATATCGGAGTAATTCCTATGCCGCCTGCTATGAAAAGTATCTTTTCGTCTTCTACCATTACAAATCTTCCATAAGGTCCTTCAATAGTAATCTTGTCTCCAATCTTCAGTGACTGTAGCCAGGATGAGAATCTACTCTCTGTGATTTTTTTTGTAAACTCAAGGTAATTTCTTCTTGGAGAACAGGATGCAGATAAGCATCTGAACTCATCATTAGAATAAACCTTAAAAAATTGTCCTGCATCGAATGAGATATCCATTTTTTCGGTTCTGATACTTATTGAATGGTGAGTCCTATTGATTTTTTCTATAATTCTGCCACAGGTTTTCATTCAGATTATTTTAAGATAGGACATTACTTTTCTTCTAAAATTTTAGATGCTACTTCTTTGTCAATTCCCCTTAATGCCCTACCCTCTTTATATCTTTCCTTCCAGACAGGGTCCCATATCTCGTGAATCTTCTTTGAATACTCATCAAGAAATTGTGCACTTTCAGTAATGATTGATTCCGCACCAGTGTATGATGGTCTGGCGCCTGTCTCGGCAACGATCTCTCTTAGAACTGTTGGATTGTCAATAATCATACACGGACACATAAGATTTTTCGAGTATGGCTGGCGTTTTTGGATTGCCTTAAATAAATCACTTTGAAGTGCCTGTCGAATTGTTGTATCCTTTATGTTATTCTTTGTAAAATGGGTAAACACGCAGGGTTCAATATCTCCCTGAGAATTAATATGAAAATAAACCCTTCCACCTGCTATGCAGCCACCAGCAAGAGGTCCATCATTCCAGAAATCAGCAAGTATAATCGGCCGTGTATTTCTTATATGCTCGAGTTTATCCCGTGCCCATGCCCTTTGTTCTGGACTTGCCATAAGAGATGTATCTGGCATCCTTCCAATCGGTATGTATTGAAAATACCAGCCAAAAAGAGCGCCCTGCTCTATCATAAAATCAATAAACTCATCACTATAAATTATTTCTGCATTGTATTTTGTACACGTGGCAGAAAATCCAAAGAGAACTCCTTTTTCTTTAAGATATTTCCACGCATTAGAAATTTTTTCATATACTCCTGGACCTCTTCTTTTATCAGTTTCTTCCTTAAATCCCTCAACACTTATAGCAGGAGCAACATTTCCTAAATCAGCAAGTTTCTCTGCCATTTTTTCATCAATAAGTGTTCCATTTGTATAAACAAGGAAAAACATATCATTATGTTTTTTCCATATATCAAGAAGATCTTCTCTATAAAAAGGTTCTCCCCCGCTTATGGTTACAAAATAAATACCGAGGTCTTTTGCTTCTGTAAAGATTTTATCAATCTGTTCTGTGGTTATAACATCCTGTTTGGTATACTGTGCAGCATAACACCCCGTACACTTAAGGTTACATCTCATCGTAGGACTCAATACAAAGAAAAACGGTGGTCTCCATTTTTCTTTCTCAAAAATCTCCTGTCTTTTTCTTGTGCCCTCAAACATTGCATTTGAAAACAGGTTTGTTATGAGTTTTTTCTTAGAGTTTGGAGAAAGTTGACTGTTAAGTCGTTTTACAATCTCCACTGTTGGGTGTTTCTGCCGTATTTTTTCCTCAATCACAAGTACTCTTTCCTTAAACGCAGGATTTACAGATGCTTTTTCTGCAATCGTGAGAATACGGATAATATTCTGGTCTGAAAGATGAGGCAAAATTTTCAGTACGCCGGTAAGTGCTTGTTTTGCGCTATATTTTTTAATATTGTGTTTTAATCTCGACATATTAGTTCTCCACCTTTACTATCTTGTTTTTTTCAGATAGTGAAATGATCTTCATTTTTATCTTTTTTCTTTCCTTTTGTGTTGCGAGACATATACCGAGAATAATAACCTTATCTCCTATTTCAAAAAACCTGGCTGCAGGACCATTGAGAAATATTTCTCCTTTTTTTTTCTCCTCAATTATCACGTAAGTGGTTATTCTTGCTCCATTATTCAGGTTCAAAACATCAACCATGTCTCCAGGCAGTATACCAGAAGATTCAAGTATATCTGATGAAATTGTTATACTTCCATCATAATATAAGTTTTTTTCTGTTACTCTTCCACCTTTGATTTTAACTCTGCAAACAGGGTAAAGCATTTTACTCCCATATTATGTTATCAATTAGCCTGACATTTCCAACTTTTATCGCACCAAGAATTCCTGTGTTTTTTTTGATGCTTTCAACTCTTTCGAGATTCTCAAGGTCAACTGCTTCAAGATATTGCAATTCAACATCTTCTGTTTCAATAATCCTTATGCCTCTGGAAATCAAAACTTCTGTTTCCTTGATGCCTTGATATTCTAC
>MWDQ01000151.1 GCA_002070645.1 candidate division TA06 bacterium ADurb.Bin131 | reverse complement strand
CAGACATCAAAACCATCAAAGGTCCACAGCGAGATACTTGTTGATATGTTTAAGGAAAAATAAAATGTTTTCAATCACATTTTTAGGTGCAAGCAGGAATGTTACTGGTTCAAGACATCTTCTCAGATTTAATGAAAAAAATTTTCTGATTGATTGCGGAATATATCAAGAAAGAGAATTTCTTTCGAGAAACTGGGAACCTTTTCCAGTTGATCCATCCAGTATTGAGGCAATATTCCTTACCCATGCCCATCTTGATCATTGCGGTTTTCTGCCGTGCCTTGTAAGGGATGGATTCAGAGGTAAGATTTATGCAACTGCTCCAACAATTGAAATAGCAAAGATTGTTCTTCTCGATGCAGCAAAACTTTACGAGGAAGATGCTGAAAAGAAAAAACAAAGGCACGAGCGCGCCGGTACCACTCCAAAACATCCAATTATACCGCTTTTTACAACAGACAATGCATATGATGTTTTTGATAGGTTCGAAGAGGTTCAATATAATAATTCATTTGAAATCGAGAAAGGAATTACCCTTACATATCACAACTCTGGACACATACTCGGCTCATCTATACTCGAATTCAAGAATATTATTTCAGAAAAGAATCTTGTTTTTTCTGGAGATCTTGGAAGGCCGAATAGATATATCCTGCCAGAGCCAGAAAGATTATCAAAGATTGATTACCTTGTTATTGAATCTACCTATGGCAACAAAATTCACGAAAGTGATTTACTAACCTATGAAACAATGGCAGAAACCATTACAGATACAGCAAACAAGGGGGGCAATATTGTTGTTCCGAGTTTTGCGATAGAAAGAGCACAGGAACTCCTTTATTGCCTTAAAAGCCTTTTATTAAAAAATAGAATTCCGCATCTCTGGATATTTCTTGATAGTCCAATGGCAATCAGAGTTACAGAGGTTTTCAAAAAATATACTGAATTTTTAAGGCCATCTCTACAGGAACAAATTGAAAAATTCGATAGCCCTTTTGAAATGTCTCACCTTTATCCAACAAAAAGTGTTGAGGAATCAAAATCAATCAACCATGTTAAAGGTTCTGTAATTATCATTGCAGGGTCAGGAATGTGTACTGGAGGCAGGATAAAGCATCATCTTGTCAGCAATATCAGCAGGCCAGAAAGCACTATTTTATTTGTTGGTTATCAGGCACATGGAACATTGGGCAGAGAGATTATCAGCGGGAAAAAACAGGTAAGGATTTTTGGGGAATATAGAGAAGTAAAGGCAAACATTGTCCAGGTTAATGGCTTTTCGTCTCATGCTGACCAGAATGAAATACTGTGGTGGCTTTCTTCTTTTGAAAACCCTCCTATCAACACATTCCTTGTACATGGCGAAGATACAGTACTTGAAACACTAAAACAGGTTCTTTATGAAAAAAAATCCATAAGAGCAGATATTGCGGATTATGGAATAACAGTGGGGTTCCAATGAGAATACTTTTGACTGGATGTGCTGGCTTTATTGGGTGGCAAACTGCAAAGATGGCTTTAAGTTCAGGGTATGATGTTATAGGGATAGATGATATCAATGATTATTATGATGTAAGATTAAAAAACTGGCGACTTGATGATTTGATAAAAACCGATGGTTTTGAGTTCAGACAGATTGATATCAGGAATAAAAATCAACTTGAAAAACTTTTTTCTGATAGCAAACCAGATGCAATTATTAACCTTGCTGCTCGTGCTGGAGTAAGGGCAAGTATTGAAAATCCTCATATCTATTTTGAGACAAATGTTCTTGGGAATCTTAATCTTCTAACCCTTGCCGAAAAATTCAAGATAAAAAAGTTTATTCTTGCTTCAACATCATCTTTATACGCTGGCCAAAGTATGCCGTTTTCTGAAACATTGCCTGTAAATACCCCAATATCGCCTTATGCGGCATCAAAAAAGTCAGCAGAGGTTTCTTGCTATACATATCACTATCTTTATGATATTGATGTTTCAATTTTCAGGTATTTTACTGTTTATGGACCAGCAGGTAGGCCTGACTTAAGCATATTCAAGTTTATTAAATTGATAAATGAAGAAAAAGAAATAACTGTTTATGGAGATGGAAACCAAAGCAGGGATTTTACTTTTGTTGAGGATATTGCAAGGGGCACACTTCTCGGGCTGAAAGATGTTGGTTTTGAGATAATAAACCTCGGAGGAAATCATCCCTATACAATAAACGAAACAATATCATTAATAGAGAAATATCTGGGTAAAAAGGCAAAGGTTATAAATAAGCCATTTCCTCAGTGCGATATACCAGCGACATGGGCAGATATATCAAAAGCAAAGAAAATTCTTAACTGGCAGCCGATTTTTTCCCTTGAAGAGGGCATAAAAAAAACGATTGATTGGTGTATAGAAAACAAGAATCTTGTTGAAGAAATTGTTCTTAAGGATTAATGTAAAACTTCATATAGTACTGATGATAAGTTCTTGATAAATCTGGTTATAAAGTGATTTGATTGCAAAATATCTCTTATCTCAAAAAAAGAAAAAAATCCACCTTCAGGATTCTCTTCCACCCATTAATTCCTACTTTTCTTAAGGAAAACGAAGGGAATCTTCAGGGACAACAGAATAACTTAATTACAAAATGTAAAGTGAAAAATGTAGTGAGTACCTTCATGTGCGATGAACTTATGATATTGTAGGAAAACACACAGGACTGAAGGTCCTCACTACATTTCCCTTATAAAATCCTTTCTGTATATTTTTATTTATTTACAATTTCCTGATTATCTATACAGAAGTTGAGATACATAGGTAACACCTCAATGGTTTTGGAAAAGGTATCAGATATCGGTAAAATTAGGGATGACCAGGGAGCAGAAGATGAAGGGAAGATATTAGAAAAGAGATTCAAAAATTAATAGAAAAATTTTCTAAGGAAGGAGTAACTGAAAGAGAGAAATAAAGAAATGCAAAACCACTGTCTCTCCACGATTTTAGAGATTATAGGAAGAGAAAAGAGGTCATTGGAAATAAGTAGAACAAATCTTACACCAGAAGAAATTGAAAAGACAAAGATAGATATTATGGAATTCCCTCTACCACAAGAAGAAAAAGAGAATATAGGTTTTTAATTATAG
>MWDQ01000150.1 GCA_002070645.1 candidate division TA06 bacterium ADurb.Bin131 | reverse complement strand
GGTGTCTTGGACAGTTGCTTGCAGACATAACAGGAAGGAATGTTTTTATTCCTGAAATAAACGAGGCAGCAGGATTCGGTGCAATGAAACTTTTTAAGGACATCAACCAGAAATCTAAAACCAGGGGTATCTATTTCAGATGCAGAAAAGGGTTATATGTTGATTACTCCAGAAATTTTGGGAAATATCTTTCCCATAAGAGAACAATAGTTGGTTGCTAAATTGCATGAATCTAAAATAATATCCAGTAAAAAATTGTAAAAGATATTGTATCAATGATTGAAAAGATTACAGGTTTAAGGGACTTGAATCTGATAAGAAGAAAATATGAAGTAATCACCTTCAGGTGTAATGATTTCTTTTATAAATTTTCACCTCATTAATTTCCACTTTTCTTAAAGTGGTCGAGGAAGATTTTGAAGATTGCTAAATAAATGAATGAAAGGTATCTCATTTTGATTTTTACAATTTTCATTTGCAATAAATATCCTTATAAAATCCTTTCTGTATATTTTTATTTCTTTACGATCTCTGATAAACTCCTGACAAAATAGGTGATATGTTGTGGTATGGCTGGATGTAAAAGATCAATTTGCAGTATTGGTATGAAATGTAAAAAAACATATGTTCATCGGTTGCTAATAGCCAGGGTAAGGCAAATCTGTCAAGAGTCAAGAGTTGACCCCGTGGTTCTTTTCGTAATCATAAGAATTTGAACTATCGATATTATAATTCCTGTGATTAAAGAAACGATATAAGGAGATCTTTCACCAAGCCATCTTGTACAAAATCCACCGAGAAAAGAACCAGTGCTGACACCTATCCCTATGATTGCTTCAAACAATCCAACTGTAACTGTATAACCTTTTGTTATTGTAAATACAGTGTAAAGGCCATAGGCATAGTATATTCCACATAGGCATCCACCGAGAAGTGCAAAATTTACAGCAAATAAAAGGGAAGAGTTTGTGAATATAATTCCTGTTAGTGAAAAATAAGCAAGCACTCCATAAATTACGAAAAAAAGTGGTATGTTATATGCAGATACTTTCTTGCTGAAGAGAAAAAATGTGCCTGTTCTGAAAAAATCCATCAGAGAAAATAATAATCCTATTCTTGATGGTTTCAGCCCTATATCTGTTGCGAGGCGGGGAAAAAGATTTCTTACAGCTCCAAAAGAAAAATATACAGCGAATATACCAATGTACGCAAACAGCAAGGTTTTGATGTCTGGATGTTTTTTGATTTCCCTGGTATCCTGGGAAACTTTTTCTTCTTGAGCATCTTTTGTAAATGATAGAAAAAATTGTGAAGTTAGGAAGAATATAACTGCGGAGCATATTACAGGTAGAAAGACATATTTCTGGTACAAAATGCCTGCTATAATCGGGCCGAGTGTTGTTCCTGCACTCCACGCCGTACTGAATTTTCCTACGACAGATCCGGATTTTCCCTTTTCTGTTTTCTCATTTATCTTTAGCATAAGTGGAGGCCACAGTCCTGCGAGAGATATAGTTGTGCATGCTGCAATAATATATAAAAACTGGATATTCCTAAAGAAAAAAGTTAGGATGATAAATAGTCCTGTTATGGCACTTGAAACAAGGGGGAAGTTTATCTTCTTTAAGTGTTTTTTCCCTGAAAGAGTGCTGAAAAATATAGAAAATGGAATATAGAAAAGAGAACCAATACCTCCAAGAATTCCAAGTTGAGCAAAATTTGCACCATACTGAATCGCAAGAAGTGGCAGCGTGAAGAAAAAAAGTTGACCACCAAATTCTGTTAGAAAAGAAGCCATTAAAAATGTTTTCATATAATTATGTGATGACTTTTTTTTCCCACTCGAGAATGGATTTTTTAAAGTTTTTCCCTAAAACATAACCGCCGATGTTTCCATTTGAATATATAACTCTGTGACACGGTACTGCTATAAGTTTATCATTTGTTCCGAGGATTTGTCCTACTATTCTCGGAGTGGTTTTCCCTCTGGTTTTTAAGGCGATCTGTTTATATGTCTGGGTGGTTCCAAATTTAATGTCAAGGACATTTTTCAGCACGAGTTCCTTTTTTCGTTTCATGTTTATTATTGTTTGCAATAATCAGATATTTGTGATAGGATTATCATCAAACCCAATTATCCTTATAATAAGTATTTTAACATGGACATTATAGAAAACTTAAAATTCGGAAGCGATGGTCTTATTCCTGCAATAGTCCAGGATACAAAGGGAAAAGTCCTTATGCTCGGGTATATGAATATGGAGAGTTTTAAGAAAACTATTGAAACAGGTATGGTATATTTCTGGAGCAGGAGCAGGAAAAAATTATGGAAAAAAGGAGAAACATCAGGGCATGTTCAAAAGATTATAGAAATACGGGTTGATTGTGATATGGATACCCTTCTTTTTATTGTTGATCAAACAAGAGCATGTTGCCACGAAGGATACTATTCGTGTTTCTGGAGAAAACTTGAAGAAAATAAATGGAAAATCACAGATAAAAAAATTTTTAACCCTGAGAGAGTGTACAAATGATGCGAAATCATTATATCAAAATTGTATTTATTATTGCGATTATCGGCTATTGTATATGGCAGATTTATCCACTTGAAAAGAAAATTAAAAGAGGGCTTGATTTACAAGGTGGTGTCCATATTGTACTAGAGGTTGAACAACCTCCAGAAAAGGATAAATCAATGTCTGATGTTACGCAGCGTGCCTTAGAGATAATAAGAAATAGGGTAGACGGACTTGGGGTTAGTGAGCCAGTGATTCAAAAAGAAGGGGCCAATAGAATTATTGTTGATTTACCAGGTATCAAGGATACACAGAAGGCGATTGATATAATTGGAAAGACCGCGCTGCTCGAATTTCGTCTTGTGGAAGAGGACCCAAAAAAGTTGAGTGATGCAATAAGAGGAGATAGTGATATTCTTGCTGATTATGAGGTTTTGTATATGCAACAAAAGGATGAAAGAGGAATTACAAGAGAAACATCTCCACTTCTTGTTAAAAGGCAACCAGAATTAACAGGTGCAGGATTGAGTGATGCTTATGTTGGCTATGGACCATCAGGTTTCCCAGAGGTTAATTTTGTTTTGAATAAGGAAGGTGCAGAAAAATTTTCTGCGGTCACGGGCGAAAACATTGGTAAACGTCTTGCAATTGTTCTTGATGGAGTAGTAAAATCAGCGCCTGTAATCAGAGACAGAATTCCGGATGGTAGGGGACAGATTTCAGGTGATTTTACAATGGAGGAAGCAAAAGAACTTGCTGTGGTGCTTCGGGCGGGTGCTTTACCTGCAAAGGTAAATATTATATACCAGCAGATTATCGGGCCGACCCTCGGCAAAGAATATATTAAAAAATCACTTACTGCAGGGTCATATGGAGTGATTTTTGTTGTGCTTTTTATGATTGTTTATTATTATATATTTGGTCTTCTTGCTGTTTTTGCGATGGCAGTAAACCTTTTGATTCTGCTTGCTTTTATGGCATTGTTTAATGCTGTTTTGACTCTTCCTGGCATTGCTGGGATGGTGCTTACCTGCGGTATGGCTGTTGATGCGAATATTTTAATATTCGAAAGAATTCGTGAGGAGATTCGTGCGGGTAAATCAGCAAAATCAGCAATTGAGGCAGGATATCATCGTGCATGGTCAGCGATACTTGATTCAAATATTACAACAATAATTACTGGTGCTGTGCTTTTCTTTCTTGGTGAAGGATCTGTGAAGGGATTCGGATTAACCCTTTCAATAGGTAATATAGCAAATCTTTTTACAGCGGTTTTTGTAACAAAGGCAGTTGTTGATTTTGTTGTTGCAAACCGCTCCATAGAAAAACTGAGGATATAATGGAACTTATTAAAAAGACAAATATTGACTTTATGGGGAAAAGGAAGTGGTTTTATATTTTTTCCCTGGCAATTATTGTTATTGGTATGACTGTTTTTGGAATTAGAGGAAGGGCAAATTTTGGGGTTGATTTTGTTGGAGGGGATCTCCTTCAGATTAAGCTTGTTTCTCCAGCTTCAGTTGCAGATGTTAGAGATCAACTAAAAAATCTTAATATTCCTGAAATTACTGTTCAGGAGGTGGGTACCGAGCATAATGAGTTTATTATTAAATCATCTCCTGATACAGCAGATAGGATTATTAATGCACTTGAGTCCAACTATGGTAAAGAAAATATCGAGGTATTATCAAAGTCAGTGGTTTCACCATCGATGAGTGTGACACTGAGAAAAAAATCTTTGTTTGCATTTCTTGTAGGAATCATCGGGATACTGATATATCTTACAATAAGATTTGAGTTTCATTTTGCAACGTGCGCAACCATCTCAATTTTTCATGATCTTTTAATAATTCTCGCGATTCTTGCGTTTTCTGGAAAATCTATAGATGGCACGATAATAGCCGCGCTTTTAACAATAGCAGGGTATTCTGTTAATGATACAGTTGTGGTTTTTGACAGGGTAAGGGAAAATATCCGTAAGACCAGATCTAAAAACTACTTTGAATTATTTAATTTGTCTATTAACGAAACAATAAGCAGAACTCTTTTAACAGGTTTAAGTGTAATAGTGGTAGTTATACTTCTTTTCTTCTTTGGCGGAGAGCCTCTTAAAGATTTTGCATACACTCTATTTTTTGGATTTATTTTTGGTACATATTCATCAATATTTGTTGCATCCGCAATTCTGGTTGACTGGCAGAAAAAGTCTGCTTTCAGGCTTAATCTATGAGAATAACCGGCGGGTTTCTTAAAGGAAGAGTTTTATCATACAGAGAGAAATCTGAATGCAGACCAACCCAGAGCAAGGTAAGAGAAGCAATTTTTAATATATTGGCAACAGATATCGAAGGAAAAAATGTTGCGGATTTCTTTGCAGGAACAGGCGCCCTTGGTTTCGAAGCGCTAAGTCGTGGTGCAGTCAGTGTAACCTTTGTTGATAATTCAGCAGATGCAATAAAAATGCTTAAGAGGAATGCAGAAATTTTGGGTGTGGAAAAGAGTGTAAGAATTATAAAGATGGAAACAACTATGGCAATAAAAAAACTCAGGAGAGAATCTGTGAAATTTGATTTAATATTTGCAGACCCTCCTTATAAAACAAGTATGGAGAAGATAAAAAGTATATTTTTTGATATAGAGATGATAATGAATGATAATGGAATTTTTTTACTGGAAACAGATAAAAATTACGATGATATTGATATTACGGGCTTGGAAATAAAAAAGGAAAAGACATATGGTTCAACAAGAATATGGATTTATCAAGCGAAAAGAACGGGTTGCTGTGTATCCTGGAAGTTTTGATCCTGTTACAAATGGCCATATTGATGTAGTTGAAAGAAGTTTAAAGTTTATTGACAAACTGATTATAAGTATCATTCGACATCCTTCAAAGAAGCCTCTTTTCACATTTAAGGAAAGATTTGAGATGTTAACGGATATTTTTTCAGACAGAAAAAATATTGCGGTTGAATACTTTGATGGGTTGCTTATTGATTATCTTGAAAAAAAAGGTGTGTATCTGGTAATTCGTGGGTTAAGAGCAGTTTCTGATTTTGACTATGAGTTTCAGATGGTTCTTACAAATAGAAAAATGCTTTCCACTATTGAAACAATTTTTTTAACCCCGAGGGAAGAATATCTTTATTTAAGTTCCTCAACTGTAAAGGAAATAGCAAGGTTGCGCGGACCGGTTGAAAAATTTGTTCCAGCGTTTGTTGCTGATAAATTAAAAGAAAAATTTAATGAAGTATCTAATTACTGACAGCAGGAGGATATATGACGACATCTCGTAGACATAGTAATAGTAGACGGAATAATAGAAGGAAGAACAATAAAAAAACTATTGTCCCTCATCTTGTTGTATGCTCAAACTGTGGGGCTCTGACACCATCCCACAGAGTATGTACAGAATGTGGTTATTATGATGGTAAACTGGTTATTGTAAAGAAGATTAAAGAAAAGAAGACAGCGAAACAATGATAAAAATTGCCATAGATGGAATGGGTGGAGATCATGCTCCTGACATAGTAATCAAGGGTATAGAGATGTTTCTTGAAAAAGATACCTCTGATACTGAAATAATTTGCGTTTGCCCTGAAGAGGAATTTAGAAGCGCAGGAGGAAAAGAATTTCTTCCAAGGTTAAAACTTGTTCAATGTGATAAATATATTCCAATGGATTTTAAATTATCTCTGTCATTATTTCGTGATAAAGATACAACAATGTACAGAATTATTGAAATGTTAAAAAATCATGAGATTGATGTTGCATATAGTGCTGGTAATACAGCGGCATTTGTTTCTCTTGCTGTAGGCACATTAAAGATGATGACCAATATAGATAGACCAGCAATCTGTGTTCATCTTCCGAATTTGAAGGACAGTGTTACTGTTTTTCTTGATGTTGGTGCAAATGTTTCCCCAAAGGTTTTGAACCTTTATCAATACGCGCTTATGGGGGATCTTTATGCAAAAAACGTTCTCGATATTAAAAATCCGTCTGTTGGGCTTTTGAATATAGGTGAGGAACCAGGAAAAGGCGATGAATTAAGACAAAAACTTTTTCAGAGGCTCAATCAGGATACAGAACTAAATTTTGTGGGTAATATTGAAGGACATGAATTATTTACCGGAAAAGCAGATGTCGTGATTACAGATGGTTTTTCAGGTAATATCATTTTGAAGGTTAGTGAAGGACTTGGAAGATCTTTTAAGAGTATTATGCTTAAAGAAATAAAGCGCTCTGTCTCAGGAAAAATTGGTTTTTTCATTGCAAGGAATGCTTTAATGGAATATGCAAGAAAAACCGATTACGCTGAATATGGAGGGGGTGTTCTACTCGGGACAAATGGGGTTGTAACAGTAAGTCATGGTAGGTCATCTCCGAGGGCGATATATCATGCTCTTGTGCTTAGCAAAAGGATTGCTGAGAGTTCTTTTTTTGAACAATTAAGGGAGTATAGTGGAAAATGGGTTCAACAATAATAGGTACTGGTTCATATCTTCCGGAAAAAATCCTTACAAATGCAGATCTTGAAAAAATGGTTGATACATCTGATGAATGGATTGTTACAAGAACAGGAATAAAAGAAAGGCGAATATGTTCTGAAAATATGTCATCTTCTGACCTTGGCGTGGAAGCAGCAAAAAAAGCAATATTAGATGCAGGTATCAGTGCTGACGAGATAGAGATGATTATATGTGCAACGATAACCTCTGATATGCCTTTCCCTTCGACTGCATGTATCATACAGAGTAAACTTGGGCTTGATAATATTGCATGTTTTGATATTTCATCTGCATGTTCAGGATTTATCTATGGACTTGAACTTGCAAGGAGTTTTACAAATAATGGTTGTTATAGGAAGATTCTTGTTATCGCCGCTGAATGTATGAGCAGGGTAACAGATTATACAGATCGATCAACATGTGTTTTACTTGGAGATGGTGCTGCGGCTGCTATTGTTTCGCACAGTGGAGATACAGACGGAATAATTGATTCATATCTTGGTTCCTCAGGGAAATATGGTAATCTTTTGTATATTCCCGCAGGTGGGTCAAAACTTCCAGCGTCTCACGAAACCGTTTCCAACCATCTCCATTTTATGAAGATGGAGGGATCCGCGGTTTTTAAGATTGCAGTCAATGCGATGAGTAGTGCAATAAAAAAAATATTTGAAAGAAATAATATTCATGCTGAAGATATTTCTCTTTTGATTCCACACCAGGCGAATATTCGTATTATCCAGGGAGTTGCAAGATCAATGGGAGTTCCAATGGAAAAAGTTTTTGTAAATATAGAAAAATATGGAAATATGTCTGCGGCCTCGGTTGGGGTAGCGCTGGATGAAGCAGTAAAAGCAGGGAGAATTCATAAGGGGGATCTTGTATGTATGGTTTCATTTGGCGCTGGTTTAACCTGGGCTTCAAACCTTATTAGATGGAATAAAGATGACTGATAAAAAAATCGGAGTGGTTTTCCCGGGGCAAGGTTCTCAATATGTTGGGATGTGTAAAGATTTATACAATAACTTTGAGATCGTCAGAGAAATTTTTGATATAGGAAGCAGAATTTGTGGTTTTGATATATCATCTGCGTGTTTCGATGGTCCAATTGAACGATTAACTGATACACAGGTATGTCAGGTTTGTATTTTTACTGTAAGTTTTGCGTGTTTGAAGGTTATTCAAGGTGAAATAACTTTCTCCCCTGTTTTTGCCGCGGGTCATAGCTTAGGAGAATATACTGCATTTGTTTCTGCGGATGCACTTACTCTTACAGATGCATTCGACCTTATCTCGAAACGTGCTGTATTTATGAAGGATGCTACAATTGAAAATCCAGGGGGAATGATTGCAGTAATTGGCAAAACATTGCAGGAAGTACAAGATATTATATCCAATTTTAATGATGTTTATATTTCAAATATTAACGCGCCTGGTCAGATTGTTGTTGGTGGATCAGATAAGGGTATTCAATTTTTTACTAATTGGTGCAGTGAAAAACATATAAAGGCAATTCCTTTGAATGTTTCAGGTGCTTTTCATACTCCTTTGATGCAACCAGCAGCCAGTCGTCTTTCAGACGAGATTGATAAAATAAATATAAGAGAATGCAGATTTCCTGTTTATGTAAATTATAATGGGAGACCTGTAGCACATCCACAGGAGATAAAGGATGCTCTTAAGAAACAGATAACCCATCCTGTTCAGTGGGTAAAAATTATTGAAAGTGTTTCGCCGAACGTTGATTTAATAATTGAATGCGGGCCAAAAAAAGTTCTGTCAGGGCTAATTAAAAAAATTAAGCCTCAGATTCAGGTTTATAACATTGAAGATATGCCTACATTGAATAAAACTATTGAATTTATAAAGTTATGAACTTCATAATCAGGAGGATAGATGAAAGAATTTGAAGATACAGTCGTGGTGATAACTGGAGCATCAGGTGGTATCGGAAATGCCCTTGCTGAAAAATTTGCTAAGGCAGGCGCAAATCTTGTTCTGTGGGATATAGTAAAACCATTTGAGATTTCCGAAAGGGTTAAAACTCAATGCAGAGTTATTGCCGAAGAGGTGGATATTACAAGTGCTACAAGCGTTGAATCTGCGGCTAAAAAAGCAGTTGAGGAATTTAAAAAAATAGATGTCCTTGTTAACAACGCTGGTATAACGCGTGATGCTCTTATTCTCAGGATGAAAGAAGAGGACTGGGACAGTGTTATAAGGGTAAACTTGAAGGGAGCATTTTTGTGTAGTAAAATTATTGGGCAAATAATGTGGTCTCAGAAAAACGGGAGGATTATAAATATTGCTTCTGTTATAGGACAGATAGGTAATATTGGACAGGTGAATTATGCTGCCTCGAAGGCAGGGCTGATTGCAATGACTAAAACCTGTGCAAAAGAATTTGCGAGAGCGAATATAAGAGTCAATGCCGTGGCACCTGGATACATCCAGACACCAATGACTGAGAAGATACCAGAAAAAATTAAAAATATGGTTCTCGAAAAAATACCACTCGGGAAATTTGGAACACCTGATGATGTAGCAGAGATGGTAGTATTTCTTGTTTCGAATAGGGCATCATATATTACCGGACAAGTTTTTCGTGTGGATGGCGGATTGGTTATGTAGTTGAACTATTTTATAACACCAGGAGGTTGAATGGAAAGATCAGAAATTGAAAAAAAGATAAAAGAGATAGTGATGGAAAAACTTCAGGTTGAATCTTCATCGGTTGTAGAAAATGCATCATTTATTGATGATCTTGGTGCTGATTCACTTGATACTGTTGAGATTGTTATGGATTTTGAAGAAAAGTTTGGCATAGAAATACCCGATGAAGATGCAGAGAAAATAAGAACAGTAGGGGATGCAATAAGATATATTGAAGAAAAAACCAGAGAAAAATGAAGAATAAAAAGGATATTGTTATAACTGGAATGGGGAATATAACTCCTCTTGGAAACACCGTGCCCACAGCGTGGAATAATCTTGTTAATGGGAAAAATGGTGTTGGTCTTATTGAAAGTTTTGACGTATCAAATTTCTCAACAAGGATTGGTGCAGAGGTAAAAGATTTTACGCTCGACATCGTTGATAAAAAATCCTGTAGAAGAATGGACAGGTTTGTGCAGTTTGCAATCAAGGCAACACATGAGGCACTTACTGATAGCGGAGTTTCTATTGATGATGAGGACAAAAGCAGGTTTGGTGTGATTATTGGTGCGGGTATCGGTGGCTTAAGGGTTATTGAACAGCAGCATAGTCAACTGATAAACGGTGGGCCTTCGCGTGTTTCTCCTATGTTAATTCCCATGCTTATTCCTGATATGGCTGCTGGACAGGTTGCAATTGCATTTGGACTTAGAGGCCCGAATTTTGCAACAGTAAGTGCCTGTGCTTCAGGTGCACATGCGATAGCAGTTGCGTGTGATCTTTTACGCAACGGTAAAATGGAAATTGCTATAGCAGGTGGGACAGAGTCCTGTATAACTCCACTCGGACTGGCTGGTTTCTGTTCTATGAAGGCACTCAGTGAAAGAAACAATGAACCTCAAAAAGCAAGCCGTCCATTCGATGCAAACAGAGACGGTTTTGTTATGGGAGAAGGCTGTGGAATAATTGTTATGGAGACCCTCGAACATGCTCTGCGAAGAAATAGCAGAATATATGCCAGATTATTGGGATACGGGATGAGTTGCGATGCATATCACATAACCGCGCCTGATCCAGAAGGAACAGGTCCATCTCTTTGTATGAAGTATGCTCTCGAAGATGCAGGTATAAAACCAGAGCAGGTGAATTATATCAATGCCCATGGTACTTCTACTCCTTTAAATGATAAAAGCGAAACTCTTGCAATAAAAAAGGTTTTTGGTGATTATGCTTATAAAATTCCCATAAGTTCAAATAAATCAATGATAGGCCATCTTCTTGGTGCTGCTGGTGCAGTTGAAATTATCAATACAATTCTTACAATGAATCACGGAATAATTCCGCCAACCATAAACTATGAGGTTCCTGACCCTGATTGTGATCTTGATTATGTACCTAATTCTGCCCGGGTATCAGATAATCTTGAAATAGCAATATCCAATTCGTTTGGTTTTGGGGGACACAATATCTGTCTTATTGTTCAAAAGTACAAAGGGGAATAGATGGATTATCTTTTAACTGAAGAACAGAAAATGATTCAAGATCTCGCCCATGATATCGCAGAAACAAAGATAAAGCCAAAAAGGGCATATTATGATGAAACAGAGGAGTTTCCGTGGGATTTGGTGAGAATCATGGCTCAATCAGATCTATTTGGTATATACATAGAAGAAAAATATGGTGGAATGGGTTTTGGGATTTTTGAACTCTGTCTTGCAATTGAAGAATTGAGTAAGGCGTGCGGTGGAATATCTCTTGCACTTGCTGCTTCTGCCCTTGGTACGTTTCCGATAATATTATTTGGAAATGAACAACAAAAACAAAAATATCTACCCTCGCTTGCAAAAGGAGAAAAACTTGCTGCTTTTGGTCTTACTGAACCAGAAGCAGGTAGCGACGCTGGGTCTATAAGGACTCAGGCAAAAAAGGATGGAGATTTTTATATCCTGAATGGGACAAAACAATGGATTACAAACGGTGGCGAGGCAGAAATTTATACTATCATTGCAATAACAGATCCCCACAAAGGTGCAAGGGGTGCATCTGCATTTATTGTTGAAAAAGGTACAAAAGGTTTTAATTTTGGGAAAAAAGAAAAGAAACTTGGAATTCGTGCTTCTGCCACGAGGGAGTTGATTTTTACTGATTGTAAAATCCCAAAGGAAAATTTGCTCGGTCGAGAAGGAATGGGATTTATTGTTGCGATGAAAACATTCGATGCAACAAGGCCAGGCGTTGCTGCACAAGCTCTTGGAATCGCCCAGGGTGCTTTTGAGGAAGCCCTTGAATATGCCCACAAAAGAAAACAATTTGGGCATCCTATATCATCATTTCAAGCAGTTCAACATATGCTCGCTGATATGGCAACGCAGATTGAGGCAGCACGTGCCCTTACATACGCAACAGCAAGGATGATAGATGCTGGAAAATCTGCTGGCTCAAAAGAATCTGCAATGGCGAAACTTATGGCTTCTGATGTTGCCATGAAGGTAACGATTGATGCAATTCAGATTTTTGGGGGATATGGATATATGAAGGATTATCCTGTTGAAAAAATGATGAGAGACGCAAAGATTACACAGATTTATGAGGGTACAAATCAGATACAGAGGAATGTTATTGCCCTTGAACTGGTAAAAGAATTATCCCGTAGGAATTTGTGTTGAGATTAATTTATCGGGAAAGTGTTTCTGAAAGGTTGGATAAATTTATTGCGAAAGTCCTTTGTGACTTTTCCAGAGAGTTCTGCAAGAAGTTGATCCAGAATGGTAAAATTCTTGTAAACCAAAAACCAGCGGAAGCATCCTTAAAACTTCGCAAAGATGATATTATAGATATCCCTGATTTAATTGAAAAGCCCGAGTGTTGTCTTGAATCCGAAAACGGTCCACTTGATATAATTTATGAAGATCAACATATTATTGTAGTTAATAAACCAGCAGGACTTCTTACCCATCCTACATACAATGAGAAAAAACATACCCTTGTTAATATTTTACTCGGTCATACTCATCTATCATCCATAGGGTTACCGTTGAGACCCGGTATTGTGCATCGTCTTGACAGGGACACATCAGGGTGTATCATTGTTGCGAAGACGGATTTTTCCCATCGAGATATTATTAATCAGTTTAAGAATAAATCCATAAGAAAAACATACAGAGCAGTGGTTGCAGGATTTTTTCCACCCGAAGTTGAGGAAATCTCGATTCCTTTAAGTACTGGGGTTTATGAATCTCCAAAGGTTTCAGTAAGATTTGGACATGGGAAGGAAGCAAAAACAAAGATTCGTATAATTCAGAGTGCAAAGAATGCTACGTATCTTGAAGTAATTCCGATAACTGGAAGAACACATCAAATACGTGTTTCCCTTGCATTTCTCGGGTATCCAGTGCTTGGCGATAAAAAATATGGTAGGGAAAGTGTTTTAATAAATAGACATGCACTTCATGCCTATTCTATTTCTTTTAATCATCCTGAAACAAAGCAAAATCTGAGTTTTACAGCAAAGATTCCTAATGATTTTTTATTACTTCTGAAAAATCTTGGTATTGACCCGTACCTTTTATAGAGAATCTGAAACTTAGAAAATGTATTATAAAAAGAAGAGATGTGTAATCAATATAGCCAAAGTGCTGATACAGAAAAAGTGGGGGTTGTATTTTCATCTTGCATAAATGATTTGACATTTTGCAAAAAATATAATAGCATTATTCTACTGCAAATGGTAATTTTCATCTGTTGCCCAATTTTATGCGGGATTAACTCAGCGGTAGAGTGCAACCTTGCCAAGGTTGAAGTCACGGGTTCAAATCCCGTATCCCGCTCTTAATGCGGAATTTGACTTATTTTGATTTGTGTTGTAAAATTTTTACTTCGCGATGGGAAAAGATCGCATGCTGCTGTGGCTCAGGGGTAGAGCACGTCCTTGGTAAGGACGGGGTCATGGGTTCGATTCCCATCAGCAGCTGACTGAAGCACAACAATCTTCTAAAAAATTTCATTGAAAAGTGTAAATAAATGGAATTTTTGGTTTAATACCCTGGATTGAAATGAGTGGTATTGATGTAGAAAGAGAATGTAATGAAACAGAAAAGAAACTTTTAATGGGTAATAACTTTCTCAGAAATAGGTAACTATTCATATTCTTATTAAATAGGAGACAAACATGGCGAAGGAGAAATTTGTAAGGGCCAAGCCGCATGTAAACATAGGGACGATAGGGCATGTAGATCATGGGAAGACGACGCTAAGCAGTGCGATAACGCTGGTATTATCTAAATTAGGTAAGGCGCAGCATTTGAAGTATGAAGATATAGACAGGGCGCCAGAGGAGAAGGAGAGGGGATTAACTATACAGATATCGCACATAGAATATGAGACAGACAAGCGACATTATGCGCACATTGATTGTCCTGGGCATGCTGATTACATAAAGAATATGATAACTGGGGCTGCGCAGATGGATGGAGCGATACTGGTGGTAAGTGCGCCTGATGGGCCTATGCCGCAGACGAGGGAGCATATACTATTGGCGAGGCAGGTAGGGGTGCCTGCGATAGTGGTATTTTTAAATAAGATGGACATGTTGGCGGATGAAGAGTTGATAGAGTTAGTGGAGTTAGAGGTAAGGGAATTATTGAGCAAGTATGAATTTCCTGGAGAAGAGATACCGGTAATAAAAGGTTCAGCGCTTGAGGCGTTGAGTTGTGGATGTGGTAAGAGGGAATGCAGTAAATGTGGGCCGATATGGCAATTGATGGATGCTGTAGACAGTTATATACCAGAGCCAGTGAGGGCTGTAGACCAGCCGTTTTTGCTTGCTGTGGAGGATGTATTTTCGATAACAGGGAGAGGTACAGTAGCGACAGGCAGGGTAGAGAGGGGAAGGATAAAGGCGGGTGAAGAGGTAGAGGTAATAGGGTTAAGGGAAGGTATAACCAAGACAGTGGTTACTAGTGTAGAGATGTTCAGGAAGATATTAGATGAAGCAGAGGCAGGAGACAATGTAGGGTTATTATTAAGGGGTATAGAGAAGGAAGAGATAGAGAGGGGAATGGTAATAGCTGCGCCTGGTAGTATAACTCCGCATAAGAAGTTCAAAGCTCAGGTATATGTATTGAAGAAGGAAGAAGGCGGAAGGCACACTCCATTTTTTAATGGATACAGGCCTCAATTCTTTTTTAGGACAACAGATGTGACAGGTACTATAAAGTTGCCTGAAGGAGTAGAGATGGTGATGCCTGGGGATAATATAGAGATGGAAGCAGAGTTAATAATGCCAGTAGCGATGGAGAAAGGGTTAAGGTTTGCTATAAGAGAAGGTGGAAGAACAGTTGGTTCTGGAGCAATTACTGAAATCATTTCTTGAGGTAATATATGGATAATATTTTACTTGTATGTTCTGAGTGTAAAAATAGAAATTATGCAACTACGAAAAATAAAAAGAAAACTAAGGATCGTCTTGAGTTGAAGAAATTCTGTCCTAACTGCCGTAAGCACACGGTCCATAGGGAAACAAGATAGGCCTGTAGCTCTAACGGCAGAGCGGCGGTCTCCAAAACCGTAGGTTGGAGGTTCAAATCCTCCCAGGCCTGCATAAGGGATCCGATATAATGAAGAAAATAAAGGCATTCTTGAAGGAATGTCAAAGCGAGTTTAAGAAGGTAACATGGCCGAATTTTCAGGTTCTTAAAAGGTCAACCATTGCTGTTATTATACTGATGGTGTTAATGGCTGTGTATTTTGGAATAGTAGATGTGATTTTTTCAAGATTACTTCGTATATTTGTGAGGGGTTAATGAGTAAATGGTTTATTGTTCATGTAAGAACAGGGCATGAGGAAAAAATTAAAAAACTGATAGAATCCAAACTTTCCAACACAGGGAATAAAACTGTGAAGCAGGTTATTGTCCCTACTGAAGATGTTGCTGAGACATTAAAAGGAGAAAAAACAGTAAAAAAACGAAAGTTTTTTCCTGGATATCTGATTGTTGAAACAGAAGACAATGTTGATGATGCAACGTGGTATTTAATAAAAACAACCAATGGGGTTTTTAAGGTGCTTGGTGCTGGTACAAAACCAGCCCCATTGGGAGCAAAAGAGGCGGATAACCTAAAACAGACAATCGAAGAAAGGAAAACAAAACCAGTTCCGAAGGTTGAATTTAACAAAGGGGATAAGGTTGAGATAACAGATGGGCCGTTTGTAAATTTTACAGGTATTGTTGAAGATATCAACAATGAAAAAGAAAGATTAAAAATAAGTGTTTCAATTTTTGGAAGGTCAACAATTCTTGAACTTAACTTCTGGCAGGTCGAAAAGGTGTGAATATGGCTGAAAAATCAACAAAACCAATCAAGGCAGTGGTAAAATTGCAGATTCCCGCTGGTCAGGCAACACCCGCACCGCCTGTTGGTCCTGCACTGGGCCAACACGGTGTAAATATTATGGAGTTTTGCAAATCATTTAATGCGGCAACAAAAGGAAAGGAAGGAGACATTATACCTGTTTTATTAACGATATACGAAGACAGAAGTTTTAGGTATGAATTGAAAACTCCACCTACATCCGCTTTATTAAAAAAAGCGGCAAATGTGGTAAAGGGTTCAGGAATTCCCAACAAAGAGAAGGTTGGAAAACTTACGAGAAAACAAATAGAAGATATTGCAAAAATAAAACTACCTGATCTTAACACAGATGATATCGAAAAGGCAATCAAGATAGTCGAGGGTTGCGCAAGAAGTATGGGAATAGAAGTTGTTGATTGAGGGGGAAAATGAAAAAACGATCCAGAAGATATATGGAAATTCAAAAAAAGATTGAGAAGAAAACAACACATACTCCAGAAGAAGCGCTTTCTTTTCTTAAAGCAAACGCATCAGAGCGTTTTGACGAAACAGTTGATCTTTCTGTTCATATTGGACTTGATTTAAAAAAGCTTCAGCAGCCAATAAGGGGTTCTGTTAATCTTCCTCATGGCAGTGGGAAACAGGTAAAGGTTCTTGTTTTTGCTCAGGGGGAATATGTTGATAGAGCAAAAAACGCGGGTGCCGATTATGTAGGAGGGAATGAGTTGATAGAGAAAATAAAAGGTGGATGGCTTGATTTTCAGGCAGTGGTGGCTACTCCTGACATGATGAGAAATATTGCTTCCCTTGGGAAAATTCTCGGTCCAAGAGGTCTGATGCCAAATCCTAAAACAGGAACAGTAACATTTGAGGTAGAGAAAATTATTGAAGAACTAAAAAAAGGAAGGGTTGAGTTTAAGATGGATAAAGATGGAAATATTCATGTACCTATTGGAAAACTTTCTTTTTCTCTCGAGCAACTACTTGATAATTTTTATTCTGCAATAAGGGCAATTATTGCTGCTAAACCATCTGGAACAAAAGGTGTCTTTCTAAAAAGTGTGCACCTGTCTTCTACAATGGGTCCCTCTTTTCCACTGAGTACCGGTAAGATTTTACAGGATATTAAATCAACAGTTTCCTGATAAAAGGAATCATACATGAACAAAGACGATAAATCTAAAATTCTTAAATTTTTAAGTGACGAAATAAGCAATAGCAGATTTTATATTTTTGCAGAGTTCTCTGGACTTTCTGTTTCAGAGATGGAAGATTTTCGAAGGGACATGAGAAAATCCTCCAGCAGGGTTATGGTTGTAAAAAACACACTTTTGAAAAAGGCATTTCAAACACTATCAGTTTCAATGGATGAAACAGGGAAATTTATGGAGGGTCCAAACATTCTTATATGGAGTAGGACAGGTGATGAATTAGATGCTATTAAACATGTCCTGAATTTTGCCAGAAGTTCTAATAAAATAAAGATAAAATTTGGGGTCTTGAATAATACTTTTATGGACTCAGAAACAATTGAGCAAATAGGTAAACTCCCTGGGAAGAAAACCTTGCAGGCATTGCTTATAGGTGGTATTCGCGCTCCGTTGAGCAATCTTATATATAATGTTAAATATCCAATAACGAGATTGATTATGGTCTTAAAAACATTTTCAGAAAAAAAGGAGAAAGGAAATGGCTGAAGAAAAAAAATTTTCAGTGGATGTTCTTGTAGATGCAATTGGTGATCTTACTGCAATGGAATTGGCTGATCTCGCAAAGAAACTCGAAGATAAATTTGGCGTTCAGCCGGTTGTTGCAACAGCGGGTGTTGCTTCTGTAGCACCATCAGCGGAGCAAACTGCTGCTCCATCTGAAGAAAAGACATTGTTTGATGTGGTACTTACAGGATTCGGCGCAAACAAGATTCAGGTAATCAAGGAGGTAAGAGCCATTACTAACCTTGGTTTGAAGGAATCAAAAGATCTTGTTGAATCCTTACCAAAACCATTGAAAGAGAAAGTAAGCAAGGAAGAGGCAGAGGAAATTAAGAAGAAACTCGAAGCAGCAGGCGCAACTGTAGAAATAAAATAAAAGTTCTTTAAATCAGTACAACGATAAGGGAGTACTGTAAAATATGGAAAGGAAATATTTAGAAATTCCAGATTTACTGGCAGTGCAGACAGAACCTTATAAAAAATTTCTTCAGAAGAATATTCCACCTGAGAAAAGAGAAAACACAGGTCTTGAGGAGATTTTTAGAAAGGTATTCTCTGAAACAGATTTGTTTCCTGGCGAGAAGCATCATATTATTTCAAGTAATGATGGTTCTTTACTCCTCGAGTATATAAGCTATACAATTGAAGAACCTGTTGAAAATGAAATTGAATGTGTTGAAAAAGGTATAACATATGGTGGCAGATTTAAGGTAAAATTTCGCTTATATAGGCGGGATAAAACAGGAAATAGGATACAGAGCATCAGGGAACCCCAGGATGTTTATCTGGGGTCCATTCCATTGATGACAGATAGAGGTACATTTATTATCAATGGAATTGAAAGAGCTGTTGTTAACCAAATACAGAGATCTCCAGGCGTTTATTTCAAAGAAGAAGAGGATTATGGACAGACAACCTATTCAGCGAGGATTTTCCCTGCCCGTGGGCTATGGATGGAATTTCATCCAGAATCATATCATAATGAAGTATATCTTTATGTATATTTTGGTAAAAAGAAGGTTTATGCAACGACTCTTCTGAAAGCACTTGGTTATTCTGAATCCCAAATTATTTCTAATCTTTATGAATCACCAGAGAATATTTCGAAAGATAGTATCATAATCAGAACACTTTCGAAAGACAGTGATATTACGACTCCTGAAGAGGCTATTAAAAGGATTTGCTTAGAATTAAGACCGGATTTCTCAACAGAAGAAAGAGAGGCAATGATCTTCTTCAGGCGGCTATTTTTTACACCTGAGCAGTATGATCTTTCACCTGCAGGCAGGATGCAGATAAATAAAAAACTTAGATTAAACCGTACAGAATTGCACCTTACTTCTGAAGATATCATAAGGACAATTAAGTATCTTCTTAATCTTATAGAAAATAACCGTGGTGAAACAGATGATATTGATCATCTCGGGAATAAACGTGTAAGGACATCTGCAGAATTGGTAAAAGAGCACGTTTACGAGGGATTGATACGGCTTGCGCATTTCATTAAAGAAAAAATGGCTATTAAATCTTTTACTGAGAAACAAAATGAGGATGATGAATCTACTTCTGGCAAACCAAAAGATCTTTCGCCTCAAGATATTTTAAACAGCAGAATTTTTTCAACTGTGATTGACGAATTTTTTGCAAGAAACCAACTTTCACAATTTCTTGATCAGATAAATCCTCTTGCAGAACTTACCCATAAAAGACGCCTTACTGCTGTAGGCGAAGGTGGAGTGAAAGAAAGAAAAAGAGCGGGATTTGAAATCAGGGATGTTCATTATACACATTTTGGAAGGGTATGTCCCATAGAAACACCAGAAGGTGCAAATGTTGGTTTAATCAATTCTCTTACAGTTTATGCGAGTATCGACGACATAGGATTCATCAGGACGCCATATTACAGGGTTAAGGAAGGCAGGATTCTTTTTGATGAAGTAATATACGTTTCTGCTGATGAGGAAGATGATTTTGTTGTTGCACCTCCTGATGTTCCATATGATATAAATACTGGAAAGATTATTCCTGATACTATAAGGGTAAGATCAAAAGGTGGGGAATTTGCTGAAGCCAGTCGTGAAGAGATTCAACTTATAGGCATTTCTCCAAAACAGGTTGTGAGTTTAAGTGCATCTTTGATTCCTTTTCTCGAGCATAATGATTCTAACCGTGCACTTATGGGTTCAAACATGCAGAGGCAGGCAGTTCCTCTCTTGAAGGCAGAGGCGCCTCTTGTTAAAACAGGTATTGAAAAAAAGGTGGTACTTGATTCAGGAGTTATAGTAAAGGCACTAAATTCAGGAATTGTTTCATATGTTGATGCCAAAAAAATAATAGTTGAAAGGGATGAAAAAGGAATTTTCCCATGGCAGTATTACGATGAATATTACCTTCAAACTTTTCGCAGAACCAACCAGGATACCTGTTTTCATCAGAAAGCCATTGTTTCTCTTGGACAGCGAGTAGAAAAAGGTCAGATTATTGCGGATGGTCCAGCAGTATCTCCAGAAGGGGACCTCGCTCTTGGAAAAAATCTACTTGTTGCATTTATGCCCTGGCGGGGATATAACTTTGAAGATGCTATAGTTCTGAGTGAACGGCTTGTAAAAGAGGATGCATTCACCTCGATTCATATTGAGAAATTTGAGACAACTGCTCAAGAAACTGACAGAGGAGAAGAAGAAATAACAGCAGATCTTCCGAATGTTTCAGAAGAGGAATTAAGAAATCTTGGTAAAGACGGAATAATAAGAATAGGTGCAGAGGTTAAACCAGGAGATATTCTTGTTGGAAAAATTACTCCAAAAGGCGAGGTAGAATTAACCCCTGAAGAGAAGCTTCTCAGGGTTATCTTTGGAGAAAAAGCGAGGGATGTTGCCAATACATCGTTGACTGTTCCACCTGGTGTTTATGGTGTGGTTACGAATGTTAGGTATATTTCTTCTGATAATATTGATGACGAAAGTCAGAAGTCTCATAATTCTGATAGAATTGAAAACGATTTGAAGAAGATTGAGAGTGATTTGAAGAAGAAAAAAAATATCGTGTGTAATACTATTGTAAATCAGATAAAGTCCGTTCTTTCCAGACATAGAATTTCCGTTGTAAGAGTGGGTTCGAACCCTGATGCCTGGGATAGGATTGTTAATTCGATTGACAAAGAAAATGTAAAAAAAGAGATCTCGAAGATTGTTGAGATTGGGAAATCAGAAATCGAAAGGATTGAACGCGAAGCAAAGAATGAGGAAATAAAAATTCGTAAAGGAAATGAACTTGAACCAGGTGTATTGAAAAAAGTATCTGTAGAAATAGCAATAAAGAAGAAGGTTGCTGTTGGTGATAAGATGAGTGGGAGACATGGAAACAAGGGAGTTGTTTCTGTGGTACTTCCTGAGGAAGATATGCCTTTTCTTGAAGATGGTACTCCTGTTGACATTGTTCTTAATCCTCTTGGGGTTCCTTCTCGTATGAATATAGGGCAAGTTCTTGAAACACATCTCGGATGGGCGCTAAGAACACTCGGTTATTCAGTAGAAACTCCTGTATTTGAGAGCATAAAAGAAATGGAAATAAAGCAAAAGCTTAAGGAAGCAGGACTTCCTGAAGATGGAAAAACAAAGATATATGATGGACAAACAGGAGAGCCATTTCTGCAACCTGTAACTGTTGGGTCAATATATATGATGAAACTTATTCACCTTGCTGATGAGAAGTTTCACGCAAGGTCTGTTGGTTCATATTCTTTAATAACTCAGCAACCTCTTGGTGGAAGAGCACAATTTGGTGGTCAGAGATTCGGCGAAATGGAGGTATGGGCACTCGAGGGGTATGGGGCAGGTTATACACTGAGAGAAATGCTTACGATAAAAAGTGATGATATTAAGGGAAGAAAAAAGGCATATGAGAGTATCGTAAAGGGTTTTGACTATCGAGAAGAAAATCTACCAGAATCATTTCATGTTCTTACAAGGGAACTGAATGGACTTGGATTTGATTTGAGAATTGAAAAAAGAAAACAGGGAGACGAAGAGAAAGATGTTGTTAAAATTAGAATTGCTCCTCCTATGGTGATTCGTTCCTGGTCCTATGGCGAGGTAAAGAAAGCAGAAACATTGAATTATCGTACAAACAAACCAGAGAGGGATGGCTTATTTTGCGAGAAAATATTTGGACCGATAAGGGACTGGGAATGCAACTGTGGTAAGTATAAAAAACAGAGGTTTCGTGGGATTGTCTGCGACAGATGTGGGGTTGAGGTGACAACATCGGATGTAAGAAGAGAAAGAATGGGTCATATAGAACTCGCAACACCTGTATCCTATGTATGGCTTTTTAGAAGTTCAGCCAACTGGCTTGGTGTATTACTTGATCTTTCTCATATTACTCTCGAAAAAGTCCTTTATTATGACCGTTATATAGTGGTTGATGCCGGGGATACGCCATTCCATGACAAAGACATTTTAACAGAGGAAGAGTACAGGGAAAATCTTGCAAAATATGGGGATAGATTTAAGGCAGGAATTGGTGCTGAAGCCATATACCTGCTATTAAAGAAAGTAGACCTTGAAAAAGAGATGGAAAAGGTAAAAGAGCAGATAAAGAAAAAAGGTAAAAAAGACACCACGAACAGACGCAATCTTATAAAAAAGATGCGCATGATTGAAGGGCTTTTGAAAACAGAAGTAAAGCCAGAGTATCTTGTGACTTCAATAATACCTGTTATTCCTCCTGATTTAAGGCCTTTACTTCCTCTTGATGGAGGAAGATTTGTTGCTTCTGACCTTAATGATTTATATCAGAGGGTTATTAACAGGAATAACAGGTTGAAGAAATTGATAAAACTTCAGGCGCCTGATATCATTATTAGAAATGAAAAACGTATGCTTCAAGAAGCAGTTGATGCATTGCTCGATAATGGACGTTATGGAACTCCTGTTCTCGGGAAAGGAAAAAGACCTCTTAAATCGCTCAGCGAGGCGTTAAGGGGTAAACAGGGCAGATTTAGGCAGAACCTTCTCGGTAAGAGGGTGGATTATTCAGGAAGGGCAGTAATAGTTGTAGAGCCAAAACTTAAACTACACGAATGTGGAATTCCAAAACAGATGGCTTTGGAACTATTCAGTCCATTCGTTTTAAGAGAACTAAGGAAAAAAGAATATTTTCATACATTGGGTAGCGCCAAAAGGGCACTTGAAGAAAATAGGCCTGAGGTGTGGGATATTCTCGGTAAGGTTACATATAATCATCCTGTACTCTTAAATCGACAGCCAACACTTCATCGCTTAAGCATTCAGGCATTTGAACCAAGGCTTATGGAGGGAAATGTTATCAGAGTTCATCCTCTTGTTTGTACTGCCTTTAACGCTGATTTTGATGGAGATACAATGAGTGTTCATGTTCCGATTACTATTGAGGCACAACTTGAGGCAGAACTCTTGATGAAATCCAATCTCCATATTTTTTCACCTGCAAATGGTAGGCCGATAGTAACTCCAACAAGGGATATAGTTCTCGGATGTTATTATTTAACATTTCAGAGCGATCAGGATATTTACCAGGCATCTGATTCTAAATCACATAAAGATGAAAATAAAAAGGTTGTGTATAATCCTGAGGAAGCAAAGATTCTTTATTGGGCGGGTCTTCTCGAACTTCACAGGCCAATAATGGTTAGAATTAAAGATGAAGAAATAGTAACAACCGCTGGAAGGCTTCTTTTTAATGAGATTCTTCCAGAAGAGATTTCATACCAGAATGATCTGATTAACATTGAAGCACTTGAGGTTCTTATAAAAAAGATGTTTACATTATGTGGATATTCGAGAACTGTTCAGTTTCTTGATGATGTTAAGGATCTTGGTTTTACCTATGCGACACTGGGTGGTTTAAGTATTGGTGTAGATGATTTGAAGGTTCCTGAATCAAAACCAAAAATGATAGAGGAAACCAGGAAGGAAGTTGCAAGGATTGAAAAAGAGTATAGGAAAGGACTTATTTCAGAGGGTGAAAGATACAACAGGATTATTGATCTCTGGACATCCCTCACCAACAAAATTTCAAATGAGGTTTTTGCAACACTTAGAAAAGATTTTTCTGCTGAACCGTTCAGGATAAATTCTCTTATTATGATGGTAGAATCAGGGGCAAGGGGAAATCGTTCTCAGGTTAACCAGCTTGCAGGTATGCGTGGACTGATGATAAGACCTACAAAAAAAGCAACAGGTGGTTTTGGCGAAATTATTACAACACCTGTTATTGCCAATTTTAGGGAAGGACTTCCACTTCTTGAGTATTTTATTTCAATTCATGGAGGAAGAAAAGGTGTTGTGGACACTGCACTAAAAACATCGGATGCAGGGTATCTAAGCAGACGACTGGTTGATGTCGCTCACAATATGATTGTTAGAATGGAGGATTGTGGTACAGCGGATGGTATTTATATCAGTGCACTTACAGATGGCGAAAAGGTTATTATCTCATTGAAGGATAGGATTGTGGGTCGTGTGGCTTTTGATCCAATTGTAGACATCATTTCTGATGAGGTTGTTGTGAAGGCAGGAGAAGTGATTGACGAAGAAAAAGCATCACGAATTGTAGATCTTGGTATAGAAAGAATTAAGATACGCTCTGTCCTTACCTGTAAGGCAGAAAGTGGAGTTTGTGCAAAATGTTATGGAACAGATCTTTCTCGTGATAAGATTGTTAATCTTGGAGAGGCAGTGGGTGTTGTTGCAGCACAGTCAATAGGCGAACCAGGTACCCAGCTTACCTTGAGAACGTTTCACGTTGGTGGAACAGTTACCAGAACAATTGGTCCTGCAAGGATTATAAGTCATAGCGAGGGAGAAATAAGATTTTCTCCTGGCTTGAAATGTGTAAAAGATAGAAACGACAAACTGGTTGTTTTAAGCAGGGAAGGTAGTGTTGATGTGTATGATGATAGGGGTCGGAAGATAGAAACAAACCCGGTTCACATTGGCACGATTTTACATGTTAAAGAAGGAGACAAGGTTAAAAAAGAACAGGTTTTTGCAACCTGGGATCCTTATGCTGTGCCGATTATTGCCGAAAAAGAGGGCAAGGTACGTTATAGAGACATTGTGCCGGGCAAAACAATAAAAGAAGAAAAGGATATAACAGCAGGTGTCTGGAAGAGAACAGTAATAGAACATCAAGAGGATATGGAACCGAGGATTGAAATAATTGAAGATATCGTAGCAAAAGCAAAGGGAAAGATAAACCTTAAGGATGTAAAAATAGGCGAGAACGCATTAGAAAAGGATGATAGGATATTTATTACAACTCATAGAGAAGATTTAAAACCAGAGATTGTCATACTTGATAATCAAGGGAATGAATTAAAGAAATACCTTGCTCCAATCCACACTGAGATTCTTGTAAAGGACGGACAACACGTTAATGAAGATGATATTCTTGCACAGAAAATTGTCGGTGTGCATTATCTTGGCGAGAATACAAACATACTTGTTGAAGATGGTCAGTTGGTTTTGGCTGGGGATATTCTTGCAAAAGCACCGAGGGTCGTTGGTCGTGTTCAGGATATTACAGGTGGGCTGCCGCGTGTTTCTGAACTTTTTGAGGCGCGACCCCCGAAAAATCCTGCAATTCTCAGTGAAATAGCGGGAAAAGTTTCACTGAGTTCAGGAGAAAAGGGTACGAGAATCATCAAAATAATCGGAGATGCAGATCAGGTAAAAGAGTATAAAGTTCCGTATGGAAAACATATTCTTGTTGCAGATGGGGACCAAGTTGTAAGTGGTTCAAAACTTACCGATGGTCCTGCTGTTTTGATAGATGTTTTAAGAACCCAGGGCGAGAAAAAGGTACAGGAATATCTTTTGAATGAGATACAAAAAGTGTATAGGATTGAAGGGGTTGGTATTAATGATAAGCATATAGAAATTATTATAAGGCAGATGCTTTCAAGGGTACGAATTACTGATCCCGGAGATACATATCTTCTTGAAGGTGAAGAGATTGATAGAATGAAGATTCAACAGATAAATGATTCACTGCCAAAAGAAAAAAAGCGTGCAACCTATGAACCTTTGATTCTCGGAATTACCCGTGTTGCTCTAAGCAGTGAAAGTTTTATCTCTGCCGCATCATTTCAGGAGACAATCAAGGTTCTTACAAATGCAGCGATAACCGGTGCTGAAGATCGTTTAGAAGGATTAAAGGAGAATGTCATACTTGGTAAACTAATTCCGGCAGGGACTGGTTTTTTCAGTCATATAATAGAAAATGAAGAAAAAAAATATCCTGAAGATTCCTCGAATGAAATATTTCAGCAGAGATCTTCATCGTCTGTTTCTGTACTAACTGAAGGAGGAGAAAATGCCGACAATAAATCAATTAATCAGGATTAAGAGACATCCAAAAATCAAAAAATCGAAATCAACGGCGCTCGACAAAAATCCTCTTAAAAGGGGGGTATGCCTATATGTAAAAACAATGACACCAAAAAAACCGAATTCGGCCCTTAGAAAAATAGCAAAAGTAAGATTGAGCAATGGGAAAGAGGTTATTGCATATATACCGGGGATTGGCCATAATCTTCAGGAACACTCAATTGTTCTTGTGAGAGGTGGTCGCGTAAAGGATTTACCTGGTGTAAAATATCATATTGTGCGAGGAACATTTGATGCAGGTCAGGTTGAGGGAAGAAAAAAATCTCGTTCGCGCTATGGAACCAAGAGATCTAAAAGTGAACAAGTAACGCAATCACAAAAACAGGAGTAGAATATATGCCGAGAAGAAAATATACACCAAGGAAAACAGTACTGATGGATCCGAAATATGATGATTTTGAGATCGCGCGATTTATAAATTCCCTTATGGTTGATGGAAAAAAAACTCTGGCTGAAAAAATAATGTATAGTTGTCTTAATGAACTGGGTGAGAAAACCAAAGAGGATCCACTTATTGTTTTTAGAAGAGCATTGAACAATGTGAAACCGCGTCTTGAGGTTCGTCCGAGAAGGGTTGGAGGAGCAACATACCAGGTACCTGTTGAGGTTGCTCCAAAAAGAAGTCTTGCTCTGGCAATAAGATGGATTCTTCAATCAGCAAGAACCCGCAAAGGAAAACCAATGTACCAGCGGCTTGTCGAAGAAATTATAGATGCAAGTAAAAATGAAGGGGCAAGCGTGAAGAAAAGGGAGGAGATGCATAAAATGGCTGAATCAAACCGTGCATTTGCCCATTACCGCTGGTAATGTTTATCTTTTCTGATCTAAAAAAATAAGATATTATAAAAATGTTTGTGTTTGTATATTAAAAAGGAAAAAATAAAACGAGATGAGTATAAAAGTTGCTTCAAAAAAAAAGGCGTATGCATTAACGATGACTGATATAAAAAACATAAGAAATATTGGGATTATTGCGCATATTGATGCAGGGAAAACAACAACCACAGAGAGAATATTGTATTATTCTGGTAAAATCAATCGTATTGGGGATGTTGACGAAGGTACAACAACAATGGATTGGATGGATCAAGAAAAAGAAAGAGGAATAACTATAAGTTCTGCTGCAACAACCTGTTATTGGAGACAACACAAGATAAATATTATTGATACTCCTGGACATGTTGATTTTACTGCTGAAGTTGAACGGTCTCTTAGGGTTCTTGATGGAGCAATTGGAATATTTTGCGCTGTGGGAGGTGTACAGCCACAATCTGAAACTGTCTGGCGACAGAGTGAGAGGTATGGAATTCCCAAGATAATATATATCAATAAACTTGATAGACCAGGGGCAGATATTAACAGGGTGGTTTCCCAGATAGAAAGAAAACTTGGCGCAAGGTGTCTTGTTCTTCAACTTCCTATTGGTATGGAATCTGGTTTCTCAGGCATTGTTGATCTTATTGAGAACAGGGCTGTTTTCTATCCCACTGAATCAGAAAATGATGCTGTGATTGAAGATGTTCCGGATAACATGAAGGCAGATGTGCAGAAAGCAAGAAATCAATTAATTGAGAATGTTGCAGAATGCGATGAAAAGATTATGGAGTTATATGTTCATAATTCTGAGATAGAAGCAGAAACCCTGCGCAAAGCAATTAGAAAAGCAACACTTGCAAGAAAATTATATCCTGTTTTTTGTGGTTCGTCTCTTAAAAATAAAGGAACAAAACTTCTTCTTGATGCCATAGTTGATTATTTACCATCTCCTGTTGATAGAGGAGAAATCTTCGGAGAGGATCCTCAAACAAAACAGATTCTATCAAGAAAACCTGAAATTGAACAACCTGTTTGTCTTTTTGCTTTTAAGGTAGTTAATGACATATATTTTGGCAGGCTTATTTATGCGCGTGTTTACTCAGGACAAATCACTCCTGGTATGAAACTTAATAACTGGACAAGAAATCGTAAAGAAAGAGTCCTGAAAATTCTTGAGGTTAATGCAAACAAATTACAGGAAGTTGGAATGGCTTCTGCAGGAGATATTGTTGCTCTTGTTGGATTAAAGGATACATTCACAGGAGATACTCTTAGCTCAGCAGATTCTCCGATTATTCTCGAAAAAATGAAGTTTCCTGAGCCTGTTCTTAACATGAAGGTTGAGCCCAAAACAAAGGCAGATTCAGAAAAAGTTTTTCAGGCATTAAAGAAACTTAGCGAAGAAGATCCAACCTTTAAATTAAGAGTTGATCCTGACACAGGCGAGACAATTGTTTCAGGTATGGGACAGTTGCATATAGAAGTTCTTATTGAACGAATGAAAAGGCAGTATAATGTTGGAGCGCGTCTTGGTAAGCCAGAGGTTGCATATAAAGAAACAATTACAAAGTCCGCAAAAGGAGAGGGAAAATTCATAAAACAAACAGGTGGAAAAGGACATTATGGACATGTTGTTCTTGAAATCAAACCTGCTTTAGAAGGAATAAACTTCAGGTTTACAACCTCGCTAAAGGGACAGGTTATTCCTGCAGAGTTTATTCCTGCTATTGAAGAGGGATTGATTGAAGCAATGGAGGTTGGGCCAATGTTCGGATATCCTGTTATTAATATTGATGCAGTGCTTGTGGATGGATCTTTTCATCCTGTGGATTCAAACGATATTGCTTTTAAGATAGCGGCATCTCTTGCATTGAAAGATGCTTATATGAAGGCATCTCCGGTGCTTCTTGAACCGATTATGAGAATAGAGATTACAACTCCCC
This sequence comes from candidate division TA06 bacterium ADurb.Bin131, assembly GCA_002070645.1. Classification (GTDB taxonomy): domain Bacteria; phylum Ratteibacteria; class UBA8468; order B48-G9; family DTJG01; genus DTJG01. Next base: position 101,463 of record MWDQ01000150.1, on the reverse strand, counting down.
AGGAGTATATAGGAGAAATTATTGCAGATCTCGGAATGCGCGGGGGAAAGATTGAAGAAATGATTGATGAGGGTTTGTACAAGATAATACGAGGTTTTGTAGCGCTTCGCGCAGTATTTGATTACCCAACAGTTATAAGGTCCTTGACACAGGGCCGAGCAAGTTATATAATAGAACCTTATGCTTATCAAAAGGTTTCAGAAGAACAATTAAAGAAAATAAGAGAGATTTAGTAACCCAGGAGGAAAACATGGCGAAGGAGAAATTTGTAAGGGCCAAGCCGCATGTAAACATAGGGACGATAGGGCATGTAGATCATGGGAAGACGACGCTAAGCAGTGCGATAACGCTGGTATTATCTAAATTAGGTAAGGCGCAGCATTTGAAGTATGAAGATATAGACAGGGCGCCAGAGGAGAAGGAGAGGGGATTAACTATACAGATATCGCACATAGAATATGAGACAGACAAGCGACATTATGCGCACATTGATTGTCCTGGGCATGCTGATTACATAAAGAATATGATAACTGGGGCTGCGCAGATGGATGGAGCGATACTGGTGGTAAGTGCGCCTGATGGGCCTATGCCGCAGACGAGGGAGCATATACTATTGGCGAGGCAGGTAGGGGTGCCTGCGATAGTGGTATTTTTAAATAAGATGGACATGTTGGCGGATGAAGAGTTGATAGAGTTAGTGGAGTTAGAGGTAAGGGAATTATTGAGCAAGTATGAATTTCCTGGAGAAGAGATACCGGTAATAAAAGGTTCAGCGCTTGAGGCGTTGAGTTGTGGATGTGGTAAGAGGGAATGCAGTAAATGTGGGCCGATATGGCAATTGATGGATGCTGTAGACAGTTATATACCAGAGCCAGTGAGGGCTGTAGACCAGCCGTTTTTGCTTGCTGTGGAGGATGTATTTTCGATAACAGGGAGAGGTACAGTAGCGACAGGCAGGGTAGAGAGGGGAAGGATAAAGGCGGGTGAAGAGGTAGAGGTAATAGGGTTAAGGGAAGGTATAACCAAGACAGTGGTTACTAGTGTAGAGATGTTCAGGAAGATATTAGATGAAGCAGAGGCAGGAGACAATGTAGGGTTATTATTAAGGGGTATAGAGAAGGAAGAGATAGAGAGGGGAATGGTAATAGCTGCGCCTGGTAGTATAACTCCGCATAAGAAGTTCAAAGCTCAGGTATATGTATTGAAGAAGGAAGAAGGCGGAAGGCACACTCCATTTTTTAATGGATACAGGCCTCAATTCTTTTTTAGGACAACAGATGTGACAGGTACTATAAAGTTGCCTGAAGGAGTAGAGATGGTGATGCCTGGGGATAATATAGAGATGGAAGCAGAGTTAATAATGCCAGTAGCGATGGAGAAAGGGTTAAGGTTTGCTATAAGAGAAGGTGGAAGAACAGTTGGTTCTGGAGCAATTACTGAAATCATTTCTTGAGGTAATATATGGAGAAAAAACGAATAAGAATTAAGTTAAAAAGTTTCGATCACAGGATTCTTGATGAATCCGTGAAGCAGATTGTTGAGATTGCGCAGAGCACTGGTGTTAGAATTGTTGGTCCGATGCCTCTGCCCACAAGAAAACAAATTTATACTGTTTTGAGATCTCCTCATGTTAACAAAAAGAGCCGTGAGCAATTTCAACTTTGTACACATAAAAGATTGATAGATATACTTGATCCGAGCACCAGGACGGTTGATGCTTTAAGCCATCTTAACCTGCCTGCTGGTGTTGATGTTGAAATGAAACTGGAGTGATTATGTCGATGGGACTACTTGGAAAAAAATTAGGAATGACGCAGATTATGGAAGAAAATGGCAATATGATTCCTGTTACTGTGCTTGAAATAGGGCCATGTTTTATAACACAGATAAAGACAAAAGACGTGGATGGATATTATAGTATTCAAATAGGATACCAGGAGATTCCTGAAAAGAAATCAAAAAAACCTGCTGTCGGACATTGTAAAAAGGCTAATCTACTTCCTTTGAAATACCTAAGAGAAATAAGGATTAATGAAGGTGATGTTTCAAATTTTTCTACTGGGCAAAGGATTGATATTTCTATTTTTAAGGAAGGCGAATATGTCGATGTATGTGGAAAATCAATAGGTAAAGGATTCCAGGGGGTTGTAAAAAGACATAACTTTAAGGGTGGGCCAGCATCTAGAGGTTCTATGCAACATAGAAAACCAGGTTCAATAGGTGGAGGAACTCCTCAAAGGGTTTTGAAAGGAAAAAAAATGGCAGGACATATGGGTAATGCAAATGTAAGTGTACAGAATCTAAAGATTTGTAAGATTATTCCTGATAAAAACATTGTGATGGTAAAAGGTGCAGTACCAGGTGGAGAAAATGGTATTGTTTTTGTAAGATATGCAATCAAGAAACAGAGGACAAAATGAAGGAAATTCCGGTTTATAATTTAGCAGGTGAAAAGGTTAGGAGCGAAAACATTCAAATAGAGGATTTTAATCCAAATATGGATGTGATTCACAGATATGTTGTTGCTTTTCTTGCAAACCAACGACAGGGAAATGCATCAACAAAAACAAGGAGTGAGGTATCTGGATCTGGAAGAAAACCATGGCGACAGAAGGGCACTGGAAGAGCGAGGGTTGGCTCTATTAGAACTCCTGTCTGGAGGCATGGAGGAATTGTTTTCGGTCCAAAGAATAGGGATTATAGCCAGCGGCTTCCAGAAAAAATGAAAAATATTGCCTTGAAAGATGTATTAAAAACAAGAATTCTTGAGGATAAACTGATACTGATTAATGTATCAACAGATGACATTAAACAACCGAAGACAAAAATATTTTATAATTTCCTTCACAAAACTGGGTTTTTAGGGAATAAGATTTTAGTTGTGCTTAATAAGAATTTTCAAGATAGAATTAGTTTTATAAGATGCATTAGAAATATAGAGAATCTTTCATATTGTTATGTAGACCAAATAAATACTTATGTTTTATTAAACAACGATTGCATTATTGCCCAATCAGAAGTTTTTTCTTCCTTGTCTGATATTTGCTCTGGAGAAAGAAATGTTTAATCCATACACAATAATAAAATATCCACGTATAACGGAAAAAGCGACTGCTCTTTCGGCTGAAAATAAGTATCTATTTGTTGTTCCAAAAAATGTAAAAAAATATCAGATAAAAATGGCAATTGAACAGATCTATAAGGTTTCAGTTGTTTCTGTAGCAATTGTTAATATGCCAGGTAAGAAAAGAAGATACCGTATGTCTCAAGAGGGATATAAACCATCATATAAGAAGGCGATTGTAACATTAAAAGAAGGAGATAAAATTGCCATTACGTAAATTAAAACCAGTTACCAATGCCCAGAGGCATGCAATACTTCCTGATTTTAAGGAAATAACAAAACACAAGCCAGAAAAAAAACTTGTTTTCGGGAAGAAGAAAACAGGTGGAAGAAATAATACTGGTCGGATAACTGTTCGACATCATGGCGGTGGACATAAAAAACTATACAGAATAATTGATTTTAAGGGAAAACCAATTGAGGCAAAGGTTCTCAGTATTGAGTATGATCCTAACAGAACCGCGAGAATAGCATTAATTCAGTATGTTAATGGTCAAAAGGCATATATCATTGCACCTGCTGGATTGAATGTTGGAGCAAGGATTTTCTGTGGCGAGAACGCGCAATTATTTCCAGGAAACAGATTACCCCTTTCAAGGATTCCAGAGGGGACAGAGATTTCTAATATTGAATTTCAACCTGGTAAAGGCGGACAGATTGTAAGAGCAGCAGGATGTTCTGCGATGCTGGTAACAAAGGGAGACCGTTTTGCGTCTGTAAAACTTCCATCAGGAGAAGTAAGGTTAATTTCTCTTGAGTGTATGGCGACTATTGGAAGGGTTAGCAATCCTGAACACAAGTACGTTTCACTCGGTAAAGCTGGAAGAACAAGGTGGCTTGGAATAAGACCTACTGTACGGGGTGTTGCGATGAACCCTGTTGATCATCCTCATGGGGGTGGTGAAGGAAGAGGCAAAGGTAATATATCTCAAACACCATGGGGAAAACCTACAAAGGGTTATAAGACACGCAACCCTGAAAAATATTCAAATAAGTTTATTGTTCAAAGAAGGAAAAAATAGGAGCATAGGGAATGAGATCACTGAAGAAAGGTCCTTTTGTTGATAAGATTTTGCTTGAGAAGATTGATAAAATGACGGAAAAAGGAAAAAAAGAACCCATTAAAACATGGTCGAGGCGTTCAACAATAATCCCTGAGTTTGTGGGATATACATTTGCTGTTCATAATGGAAAAACATTTATCAATGTTTATGTAACCGAGAACATGGTTGGACATAAACTTGGAGAATTTGCACCTACAAGGATATTTCATGGACATGGTGCTCATACTGAGAGAACAACGGAGAAGACGTGATGGAGGTAATAGCAAAAACAAAATTTGCGAGAGTGAGTCCGAGGAAGTTGCGCTATCTAAGGCCGGTTGTTATCAACAAAGAAGCAGAATCTGCAATCGAAGTGCTTAAGAATATCCCGAATAGCGGGGCAGTTATTATCAGAAAACTTATAAAATCTGCTCTTTCAAATGCAGGACAAAAAAAACCTGAACAAAAGTTATGGTACGTAAAAAACTTATTAATAGACGAAGGTCCGAGAATGAAAAGAATGCGTTCAGCCCCAATGGGAAGGGCTGTTGTAATCCAGAAAAAGCTTTCTCATCTCAAGGTAATTTTAGAAGAGATTCCAGAATCTCAAATCAATAAGAGGAATATATATGGGACAAAAGGTAAATCCAATAGGGCTTAGACTTGGTATTACAGAAAGATGGAGATCTTTCTGGTTTGCAGATGATAAGAGTTTTAAGGATTTTCTCAAAGAAGATGTTGAGATGAGAAAATACCTTTTTCAGAGGTTCCCACGGGGTTCAGTAACAAGAATTGATATTGAAAAAATTGCTGAAAAAATAACAATAAATCTATATAGCCCCAGGCCAGGAGTTGTTTTTGGCCGTAAGGGGGCGGAAATTAAATCATTAAAAGATGAACTTCACGAAAAGATGAAAAAACAGATGGTAGATGTTGATGTAAAGGAAGTAAAAAATCCAGGTCAGGATGCCCAGTTTATAGCAGATAGTATTGCAATGCAACTTGAGCGTAGGGTTCCTCACAGGGTAGCAATAAAAAAAGCCATGGGTTTGAGTTTACAATCAGGTTCTCTCGGGATAAAGGTAAGGGTTGGGGGACGACTTGGTGGGGCAGAAATTTCAAGATCAGAACTTTACATCAAAGGAAAAGTTCCTCTTCATACTCTGAGGGCAAAAATAAGCTATGCAACCTCAACAGCAATAACAAAATTTGGTTGTATTGGGGTAAAAGTATGGATTTTTCTTGGTGAAGTTTTCAATGGACAAGAACAAATGAATCAGGATATTTCTGGTGAATCTTTGAATGTGGAAGTACCGCATTCTGAAAAAGAGGCCAGGGTTTCGAGGAGAGGTAAAAATGCCATTAATGCCAAAAAGGGTAAAATACAGAAAGGTACAGAGGGGCAGAACAAAGGGTAAAGCAACCCGGGGATCAACAATTTATTTTGGTGATTTCGGATTACAGGCCTTACAGCCAGGTCGTCTGAAAAATAACCAGATTGAAGCAGCCCGTATAGCAATTACTCATCATCTTAAGGCAAAAGGTAAACTATGGATTCGTATATTTCCTGACAGACCCTTTACAAAAAAGCCGGCAGAAACAAGAATGGGTAAGGGAAAGGGAGATGTTGCTGGATGGGAGGCAATAGTACTACCAGGAAGGGTTCTATTTGAGATAGCAGGTGTTTCATCTGATGTGGCAATAGAGGCACTTCGTCTTGCTTCTTATAAATTGCCTGTCGAGACAAAAATAATAAAACGGGAAGTCCAATGAAAAAACAAGATTTTGATGAATTAAAAGAATTAAGCATTCAGGAACTCGAGCAGAAAAGGATGGAAGTTGCAAAGCGTTTATTTGACCAGAGAGTCCAGGTGCGTCTCGGGCAGATGAAGAATGTTCGTATACTGCGAAATCTTCGTAAAGACATAGCGCAGTTAAATACCCTTATACAACAAAAAAGAATGAAAAATCAAAGGGGTACAAATGGTGCAAAGTAATAGTCAGAAAATTAGAATTAAAAAAAAGGGTGTGGTTATAAGTGATAAGATGGATAAAACACGTGTTATTCTTGTTGAGACATTGGCTAGACACCCTTTATATCTTAAGGTTGTTCGTAAGAGAAACAAATTCTATGCTCACGATGAGACAAATATGAGTAAGAATGGAGATGTTGTTTTAATTAAACAATGCAGGCCTTTGAGTAAAACAAAGAGATGGAAGGTTGTAGATATACTGAAAAAGTCAGATGTAAAGGATAAAGGAGTTACAAATGGTGCAGGTGAGAACAATACTTGAGGTAGCGGACAATACTGGTGCGAGAAAAATAAGCGTTATCGGGGTCCTTGGACATTCAAAAAGAAAATACGCAAAAGTTGGAGATGTTATAAGGGCTAATGTTAAGGATGCCCTACCAGATGGCATCGTTAAAAAAAAGCAGGTTGTGAAAGCAGTAATTGTAAGGACAAAAGCACCCATAAAACGGCCAGATGGTTCTTATCTTAAATTTGACAGAAATTGTGCAGTGATAATAGATGATGATCTAAATCCCCGTGGCACAAGGGTTTTTGGTCCAGTACCCCGTGAACTAAGGGATGCAAAATTTATGAAGATTGTTTCACTTGCTCCGGAGGTACTATAACATGGGTTTTTTGATAAAGAAGAATGATTTTGTGGTTGTTACAAAAGGTAAGGATGTTGGCAAAAAGGGAAGAGTAATAAAGGTATTTCCTGATAAGAGCAGGGTTCTTATCGAAGGTGTGAATTTTGTAAAGAAGGCGACGAGGCCGAAAAAAATTGATAGACAGGGTGGTATACAGACCATAGAGAAACCGATTTCCATAAGTAATGTACAATTGTTTTGTATGAAGTGTTCCAGAAGAACAAGACCAGGAATAAGAATAATGGAGGATGGGACAAAGGTACGTTATTGTAAAAAGTGTGGCGAGATGGTGGAGGAAAAGTAATGGAAGCGCGACTTAAGAAAAATTACAGAGAAAATGTTGTGCCTGCAATGATGGAAAAATTTAACTTCAAAAACAAGATGCAGGTACCCCGTATCGAAAAGATCGTAATAAATGTTGGTGTTGGTAAGGACAACAAAGATGCGAAAGCGATTGAATCTGTTCAGAAGGAAATATCTTTAATTTCAGGACAAAGGCCTGTTATTACAAGGGGCAAAAAATCTATTTCTGCATTTAATCTTCGTAAAGGAGATATATGTGGCGTTATGGTAACATTAAGAGGCGAAAGGATGTATGAATTCCTTGATCGGATGATAACAGCCGCTTTACCGAGGGTAAAAGATTTTAATGGGCTAAGTGCAGATTCATTTGATCAACATTCGTCATATACCCTGGGTATAAAAGAACAGGTTATTTTTCCTGAGGTTGACTATAACACGATATATAAGGTTCGAGGCATGAACATTACTATATGTACGAATGCGAAAAAGGTTGAACATGCGAGGGAACTTTTGAGGTTAATTGGTTTACCTATAAGGGAGGGATAGATTTGGCTCGAAAATGTTTTTTTGAAAAAATGAAGAAAGAACCAAAGTTTAAGGTGAGGAAAAAAAATCGCTGCTGGAGATGTGGAAGATCGAGAGGATACATCAGAAAGTTTGGATTATGTCGTGTTTGTTTTAGACAACTTGCATCCCAGGGTGAAATTCCTGGTGTTGTGAAAGCCAGTTGGTAAGGGGGGATAATGGTTATGTCAGATCCTGTAGCAGATATGATTATAAGATTGAAGAATGCCAATATTGTTCTTAAGCCGTATTGTGATATGCCGTGGTCAAAAATAAGAGAGGGAATTCTTGCGGTGCTTAAGGAAGAAAATTATATTAAGGATTGGGAAATTATTGAGAATAATGGGAATAAAGTATTACGTATACATCTTCTTTATCTTAATAAAAAACCTGCAATACTTAAGGTTCGAAAGATAAGCAAACCTGGACAGAGGATTTATATGTCAGTTGAGAAAATAAGCAGACGTAGACAGGATTCAGGTATTGCTGTATTGAGTACATCAAAAGGGATATTAAGTAGCCGAAAAGCTTCAGAACTAAATGTTGGAGGAGAACTTTTATTTTACATATGGTAGGGGAATATTATGGGACGCTTAGGAAAAAAATTTATAGAGATACCTGATAAGGTAAATGTTTCAATAAAGGACAGACAAATTTTGATTGATGGCCCAAAAGGGAAGATTACGCAGAATATTTTTGATAATCTCGAGGTTGTTGTTCAGGATAGAAAAATTCAGATAATAAATACTGTTCAGGAAACCCCGAGGTTCAGAAGATTATTTCGCAAGACGGATGCACTTCAAGGTCTTTTAAGGACATTAATTATTAACAGAATAAAAGGAGTTACATCTGGATTTGAAAAGGTTCTCGAGATACACGGAGTTGGATTTAAGGCAGAGGTAAAGGGCAATAATCTAATAATGAATCTGGGTTTTACACATCCTGTTGAGGTTGATATTCCGGGGCCGATAACAGTACAGATTGAGAAGAACACAGTGATGAAGTTTTCGTCATATGACAAAGAACTTCTCGGGGATTTTGTTGCGCGTGTCAGGAATATCTTCCCACCTGAGCCATACAAGGGAAGAGGAATTAGATATGCAGGTGAATATGTAAGGCATAAGGTTGGTAAAGCCGCTGTTGGTACACAGAAATAAGGGAGTATTTATGAAACTAAATTCAGAAAAAAAAAGAAAAATTCGGCATACTCGTATAAGAAAAAAAATAAAGGGAGATGCAGGACGACCTCGACTGGTTATTTTCAGGGGTCTGAAACACATCTATGGTTCGTTGGTTATTGATGATATTCAACCAAATAGGGTACTTTTAACAGTTTCATCATTATCAAAACAGTTTAAGGATTCTGCAAAACCAGATGAGAAAGGTGGCAATGTAAAAGGTGCTTTTCTTGTGGGTAAACTACTTGCAGAATCTGCAAAAGGTATGAATATAGAAAATGTTGTTTTTGATAGGGGTGGATATCGTTATGGTGGAAGAGTTAAGGCGTTTGCAGATGGTGCACGACAAGGAGGTTTAAAATTTTAGCCGGTGATGAACTTATCCAAGAGATTGAACAAGAAGGTGCAATTGAAGAAAAGGAAGTTGTGATTGAAATCCGAAGGGTTACAAAGGTAACCAAAGGTGGAAAGCGTTTGAAATTTCGAGCAGTAATTGCCTGTGGAAACCAAAAAGGAGAGGCTGGTTTTGGCGTTGGTAAAGCATCTGAGGTCCCTGAGGCAATACGTAAAGCACGTGAAAAAGCAAACAGAAATAGAATGCGTATATCATTGAAGGGTACGACAATAAAAAGTTCTGTTGATGCTAAGTATGGGGCATCATATGTAATTCTTAAACCAGCACCAAAAGGTCATGGCCTTGTCGCCGGTAAAACAATGAGAGCGATCCTCGAGGTTTTTGGCGTTAGAGATGCTGTTTGTAAGGTAATAGGTTCAACGAGTACAATAAATGTTCTCAATGCGACGTGTAAGGCATTGAAATTTATGGAATTAAAGGAGAATAAAAGTGTTGAAAATCCACAATCTTAAGGCATCCCCTCACAGTAAACATAGAAGAAAGATACTTGGAAGAGGAGAAAGTTCCGGACATGGCGGTCAATCAACCCGTGGAAATAAAGGGCATAAGTCACGTTCAGGTTACCATCGTGTTGGCGATTTTGAAGGTGGACAGATGCCACTTGTACGAAGACTACCAAAGAGAGGTTTTAATCATCCAGAAAAAATCAAGATTAGTGTTGTGAACATTAATAGGATTAATCAGAAGTTTGACTCCGGCGAGACGGTTTCTCCTGAAACCCTTGCAGAAAAAGGTATCATAAAAAATCAAAATTGTATTGTTAAGATTCTTGGCGAAGGGAAAATTAATAAATCTTTTAATGTTTGTGCGCATTCTTTTTCAGAAAAAGCCAGAAATTTGATAGAAAAATCTGGCGGAAAAATTACCATCATCAAAAAATGATTACAGCATTCAAAGATACTCTTAAAGTTCCTGATCTAAAGCGTAAGATACTCATTGTTATAGCGCTTTTGACGGTTTATAGATTTGGTTGTTATATTCCTGTTCCCGGAATTAATGGTAAAGCACTTGCATCTTTTTTTGATAGAATACCAGGGACATTATTCGGTATTGCTGATTTATTCGCAGGTGGTGCATTAAGTAATGCGACAATTTTTGCTCTTGGCATAATGCCTTATATAAGTGTTTCAATTATACTTGAACTTCTTGCTTCAATATTTCCATTTTTTGAACATATGTTAAGAAGTGGTGTAGAGGGAAGAAGGAAGCTAACCCAGTGGACAAGATATGGGACAGTAATACTTTGTTTATTTCAAGGTTTTGCTGTGAGTGCCTGGCTCGAAAACCCTGCACATTTTGATGGTGTTGTTATGGTGAATTCACCTGGCTGGCTTTTCAGAATCACAGCCACGATAACATTAACTGCTGGAACTGTTTTTCTTATGTGGCTTGGAGAGCAAATTACTGAAAAGGGTATAGGTAATGGAATATCTCTTATCATTACTGCGAGCATTCTTTCAAGAATGCCAACAGCAGTGCATCAGACGGTGCAGCTTGTTAGTGCAGGAGAAATAAATGTAGGACTTATTGTATTGATGCTGGCTTTAATGTTTATTGTTGTTGGCGCAGCAATAATGCTGAACGAAGGAGAAAGAAGAATTCCTATACAATATGCAAAAAGAGTTGTTGGAAGAAGGGTTTATGGTGGACAGACAACTTATCTACCAATTAAAATTAATCCAGGAGGGGTACTTCCTTTGATTTTTGCTGTTTCTTTTTTAACCTTTCCTTCAACGATATTAAGGTTTACAAATAAACCATTTCTGCAGCATCTTGCAAATATTCTTAATCCTGCTTCTGGTTGGGGAATGGTTCTGTATGCTCTTTTAACTATTGGTTTTTGCTATTTTTATGCGAGCGTGATTTTTAATCCTGAACACGTATCAGATGATTTGAAAAAATACGGTGGATTTGTCGCAGGGATAAGACCCGGTAAGGCAACTGAGGAATATCTTGAGAAAATACTTGGAAGATTGACCCTTCCAGGGTCCTTAATGCTTACTGCGATCGCAATATTTCCATATATTATTATGCATATGTTTAAGATACCATATCTTATAGCAAGTATGTTTGGAGGTATAGGGCTTCTTATTGTGGTTTCTGTTATACTTGAGACTCTTAGGCAGATTGAATCTCATCTTATAATGCGACACTACGAAGGATTTTTGAAAAAGGCGCGGGCAAGATGAAAAATATTATTATTTTGTTTGGACCGCCTGGTATTGGAAAAGGTACAATAGGGAAAATTCTGGCTGAAAGATTGAAGATGCCACTTATTTCTACTGGGGATCTTTTGAGAGATAATGTAAAAAGATCAACCCCGATTGGCAATAAGGCAGAAGAATTTATGAGAAAAGGAGAACTTGTTCCTGATAGCATAGTATTTGAGGCTCTTAGTGAAAGGGTTAAACAGGATGATGCATCAAGGGGATTTATAATGGATGGTTTTCCCAGAAATCTTTCTCAGGCAGAAATGTTTGACAGGGTTATAGATGAAGATAGTAATATTGTGCTATTAAATCTTATAGCGCAGGATAGTGTGTTAATAGAAAGGTTATCTTTGAGGAGAATTTGCAAAAACTGTGGGGCAATTTATCATCTAAAGAATATCCCACCCAAGAAAAATGGTGTATGTGATATATGTGGGGGAGAATTAATACAGAGAGAGGATGATAAACCAGAGGTTATTTCAAGAAGATTAGAAGTTTTCAGAAATGAAACCAGCCCGTTGGTTAATTACTATCAGGGTAAACACAGAGTATATACTATCTGTGTTGAGGACAATCTTGATAATATTGTGAATAGAATTGAAGGGCTTAAACTATGGGAATAAAAAGGCCTGATGAGGTTGAGAAAATTAGGATTGCTTGTAAACTCAGTAAAAAAATCCTAATCCAGGTTTCTGAGTTTTTGAAAGAAGGTATGACAACATTGGATATTTCAGAATTTGCAGGAACCTTAATGGAAAAAGAACATGTGAAAAGTGCATTTTTGGGCTATGGAGGGTATCCAGGTCTTATATGTATATCAGTTAATGAAGAGGTTGTACATGGAATTCCTTCAAAAAATAAATATATTAAGGAAGGAGATTTAGTTTCTATAGACCTTGGGATAATAAAAGATGGATATATGGGTGATTGTGCTTTAACAGTTGGCGTTGGTCAGATAAGTACAGAAGTAAGGCGGTTAATCGAGGTTACCGAGAAATCATTAGATAGAGGAATATCAAAGGTAAAGGATGGATGTAGAACAGGAGATATTGGCTGGGAGATAGAAACATTTGTTGAAAAACATAATTTTAGTGTTGTTCGTGAATTTGCAGGACATGGTATTGGAAAAAATCTTCATGAGGAACCAGAGATTCCAAATTTTGGAATTCCGCATACAGGTTTTAAGTTAAAGGAAAACATGGTAATTGCAATTGAGCCAATGATTAACATGGGTAAGCCGGATTTAAAGATTTTACCTGATGGTTGGACTGTAATAACAGCGGATGGACTTCCATCTGCGCATTTTGAAAATACAGTACTTGTTAAGAAAAATGGGTTTGAAATTCTTACGAGCGTTAATTAATGGATAAGAAAACAGACAAGGTTATTCTTACAGGTACAATAAATAAGGCATTACCTGGAACGAGTTTTATAGTTGATCTTGAAAATGGTATGCGAATAAATGCGCACCTGTGTGGGAAAATGCGGCTTCATTATATTAAAATTATTCCAGGCGATAAGGTTATTGTAGAAATTTCACCATATGATATAACACGTGGAAGAATTATTAAACGATTATAGGAGGATATATGAAGGTTCGTGCGTCAATAAAGAAAATTTGCCCACAATGCAAGATAATAAAAAGAAGAGGTACGGTTATGGTAATCTGTAAAAATCCTCAGGATGGGCCAAAACACAAACAGAAACAGGGATAAGGAGGTTTACTAATGGCACGTATTCTTGGTGTAGAAATTCCAAATGAAAAGAAGGTTGCTGTTGGTTTGACCTATATCTATGGTATTGGGAAATCAACTGCAGAAAGAATTATTAAAGCAACAGGAATAAATCCTGATAAGAGAATAAAGGAGCTTACAGAGGAAGAAATAGGTAAAATTTCTGGTTTTGTTCAGCAGAATTTTAAGATTGAGGGAGACCTTCGGAGAGAAATTAGCAGTAATATTAGTCGTCTTATTGATATTAATTGTTATAGAGGTGTAAGACATAGACGTTCACTACCTGTAAGAGGCCAAAGAACAAGGACAAATGCGAGAACCAGAAAAGGTCCGCGTAAGACAGTAGGTGTAATAAGAGATAAATCAGCGAGGAAAGCCATAAAAACGGACAGAGAATAAAAATAAAGCCAATGATTAAGGGATATTATTTAACATTTATTAAGGAGTAAACATGGCAGAGAAGGAAAAGAAGAAATATACTAAAAAAAGGAAGAAACATATTACTATTCCGAGAGGAGTAGCTCATATCAATGCAAGTTTTAATAATACTATTATAACCATTACTGATCCTGAAGGAAAGGTTGTGGCATGGTCAAGTGCAGGTGTTGTTGGGTTTAAGGGAACGAGAAAAGGAACTCCCTTTGCAGCACAGTTGATTGCCGAGAATGTCGCGAAGAAGGTTCAAAACCTGGTTAATATGAAAGAGGTCGAGGTAATGGTTAAGGGTCCTGGTCCAGGTCGTGAAACCGCTATTAGAGCACTTCAAACTGCTGGACTCAATGTGACTGCAATTAAGGATGTGACGCCAATTCCACATAATGGTTGTAGACCTCCTAATCGCAGAAAAGTATAAAAACGTAGATAAGAAGTTTAACTTTTTATTTTGTAATGATGGACACCTGTTAGAGTTTTACTGGCTACTGGGTATTAATGAAGTACTGTAAATAATTATAAAAAGGAGTAATATGGCAAGAATTGGTAAACCTATGTGTATGGTTTGCAGGCGAAATGCTGAAAAATTATACCTAAAAGGGAGAAGGTGTGAAAGTGATAAATGTCCACTCGATCCGAGGAAACAACGAAAAGGTATGACCTTACCAAAGACATCTGAATATGGAATACAGATGCGCGAGAAAAATAAGGTTAAGACATACTATGGAGTCCTGGAAAAGCAATTTCGCCGCTATTTTTCAATGGCAAAAAAGTCAAAAGGGGTAACAGGGGAAATACTTTTATGTTTTCTTGAATGTCGTATTGATAATGTTGTATATAAACTGAACTGGGCTTTTTCGCGCAGAATGGCAAGGCAGGCAATTATACACGGTCATATATTTGTTAATGGAAAGAGGGTAAACAGACCTTCTTATCAATTAAAGGTTGGAGACGAGATAAGTGTTGGTGAAAATTCGAGATATTCTGAACTGGCAAAGCAGGCAATTGAAAATGGAAGATCTATTCCAGTACCTGCATGGCTTGAATCTTCAGATAAACAGTTAAAGGCAAAGATTGTTCGACTCCCAACAAGGGATGAAATAAGTGTTTCTGTTGATGAGCATCTCATAGTCAACTTCTATTCAAAGTGAGGTGGAGATTATGGAAGAAAAAGGTATTGAATTTTTGTTTCCAACAAAGATAATATGGCAGGAGGAAACATACAGAACAAATTATGGACAGTTAATTGTTGAACCTCTTGAAAGGGGCTTCGGTGTAACGATTGGTAATTCTTTAAGAAGGGCGCTTCTTTCTTCTGTTCAAGGGGTCGCGATAACAGGTGTTAAGATATCAGGTGTGCACCATGAATTTTCAACGATTCCTGGTGTAAAAGAAGATGTTACGCAGATTGTTCTAAATCTAAAGCAGGTGATATGCAAACCAGTAATTTCTGAATTCCCACATAGATGTTCTGTAACAATTTCTGGTATTTCTGAGATTTGTGCAAAACATTTGATAACTGATGGAAGCGTTGAAATTATCAATGGGGATCTGCATATTGCCACTATTGATCCATCACAAGAACTTACTATTGATTTTGAAATAACATCCGGCAGGGGCTATCTTCCGGTTGAGAAGATAAAACTTTTAAGGAAAGATGTTCCTGTTGATATGATACTTATTGATGGTATTTATGGTCCTGTAAAAAAGGTTACATTCTCTGTTGAGAATACAAGGGTGGGTCCGCTTGTTGATTATGAAAAATTACTCGTTGATATCTGGACGAATGGTGCTGTGACACCATATGATGCAGTGGTAGTTGCCACAGATATTCTTAACAGTCATTTTATGAAAATTAACAGTCAACAGCTAATATCTCATCAGCAGAAATCAGAATTAAAAAAGCATATTGTTGATGATCTTGATATCCCTATTACGGATTTGAAACTTTCTACCAGGGTTGTTAATGCTCTTAAATTATACAAAATCAATGTATTAAGGGATTTACTTGAAATGCCAAAAGAGAAGTTTAGTGAGATAAAAAACCTCGGGAAAAAATCATTGCAGGAGATTGAAGAAATTCTTGAAAAGAAAGGTTATAAATTGAAAGAGGATTTATCCGACTCGGAGCAGACATGAGGCATAAAAAAGATATTCGTAAATTCAGCAGGAATAAATCTCATCGAAAAAGTTTACTCAGGAATATGGCTATAAGTTTTATCCAGAATAAGAGAATTATAACAACAGAAGCAAAGGCAAAACAATTGAAAAGAGTTGTTGAAAAATTGATTACCACTGGTAAAACAAAAGATCTTGCAAGTATAAGAAAGATTAATGCCTATCTTAATCACCCTGAAACTACGGCTATGGTTATTGAACTTGGTCAGAAGTTTAAGGAAAGAAATGGTGGATACATAAAAATTATAAAGATAGGTTGTCGTTCTGGAGATGCAAGTAAAATGGCTGTTATTCAAATGGTGGAGTAAAAACAATGAGAAAATCCCTGGAAATTCTTGATAGATATGATAAAAAGGAAAATATTTATCGCCTTGTATTGAAACTTGCTGATAGTGCCCATAAAATGCTCGCAAAGGGTTCGCTTTCAGGATCTGATAATGTCTCTGATGTTTTAACTACTGCAATGGAAGAACTTGAGAATTGGAGAAAATCAGAGGATGAACATTGAAAGATTGCTGAAAAAGGTAGCAGATCTTGATGCATCAGACCTTCATCTCAAGGTTGGAAGAAAGCCATTTGTAAGGATAAAAACAGTACTGAAAGAGATGTCTGACGAAGAAGTTCTAACTCGAAAAGATACCGAAGATTATGCATTAAGCATTATGAACGATAATCAGAAAAAACTTTTCCTCGAGCAGATGGAAATGGATCTTGCAACAGAAAATCCCCAGACAGGAAGATTCAGGGTTAATGTATTCAGGCAAAGGGGAAATGTTGGTATAGTGATGAGAAGGATAAAGTCATTTATCCCTTCATTTGAAGAACTCGGATTACCTGCTGTACTTGCAAATATATCTGATTCCCAAACTGGTTTAGTTCTTATCGCAGGGCCAACTGGTTGTGGAAAGTCAACAACCCTTGCTGCTATGATTGAATATATAAATCAGAGCAGACAGGCGCTTCATATTATAACAATAGAAGACCCTATTGAATTTGTCTATACTGATAAAAATTGTCTTATCAATCAGCGCGAGGTTGGCCTTGATACTCTTACATTTCATGATGCATTAAAAAGGGTGCTTCGTGAAGATCCTGATATAATTTTAATAGGAGAGTTAAGGGATCCTGAAACATTTGAGGCTGCAATAAGGGCATGCGAAACAGGACATCTTGTTTTCAGTACCCTTCATACAGTTGATACACTTACAACCATAAACAGAATTCTTGATTTTTTCCCTCAGGATCAGCATGATATGATTAGAAAAATTCTTGCCTACAATCTTAAGGCAACCTGCTGTCAAAGGCTTCTTCCAAAAAAAGATGGTACGGGTATGCTTCCGGCGTGTGAAATAATGGTTGTAACTCCGATTATATCAAGGCTAATTCTTGAAGACAACCTTGGGAAGATACCAAGTGCAATCTCTGCTGACAAAGAAACAGGTATGCAGACATTTAATCAGCATCTTGTAAAGTTAATCAATGAAGGAAAAATAACCAAGGAAACAGGGTTCGAGGCCTCGCCTGCACCCCATGCACTTGAAATGAATCTCAGAGGTATATATCTTGATGAGGATACAAGGATAATAGGAGAATAACAGATATTATAATGGGATTTAATCTTTGATATGAAAATTCTTGTGATTGGAGGTAATGGTAGAGAACATGCGATATGCTGGAAGGTTGCCTCTGAACTTATTTCAGGTACAATTTATGCCATTCCCGGTAATGGTGGTATAAGTGAGATAGCAAATCTTGTTAACATACCAATTGAAAATCATCAAGAAATTGCTGCATTCGCCAAAAGAGAAAAAATAGACCTTACCATTGTTGGACCAGAATTGCCACTTGCAGATGGGATTGTTGATATTTTCCATAAGAAAAGGCTGAAAATTTTTGGTCCGAATAAAAAAGCAGCCACCCTCGAATCATCCAAGATATGGGCAAAAGAATTTATGCTGGAAAATGAGATTCCTACAGCAGGATTCTTTGTGGCCGATAACTTCAGTACAGCAAAAAAAATTATTGAGAAGGTGCAATATCCTGTTGTTATTAAGTTTGATGGACTTGCTGCAGGTAAGGGTGTAGGTATTGTAAATGATTTTCAGGAAGCCGCAAATTTTCTTGAGAATATTTTTGAGAAGCGTGTATTCTCACAAACATCCAACAGGGTTGTTATTGAAGAGTTTCTGTCAGGCCAAGAGTTATCATACCTTGTTATTACAGATGGGGAGAATTTTGTCCCTTTGGCACCTGCGAGGGACTATAAAAAGATCTATGAAAATGATACTGGTCCAAATACAGGAGGCATGGGATGTTATAGCCCTGTGCCAATTTGTTCTCCAGAGATTGAAAAGGTAATAGAAAAAAGAATTGTTATTCCTACAATAAAAGGATTACAAAAGAAATCAGTTGAGTATTGTGGTGTTGTTTATTTTGGATTGATAATAACCAAAAATGGACCCCAAGTCCTTGAATATAATGTGAGGTTTGGAGATCCAGAAACCGAAGTTATTTTGCCGAGAATGGAAAGTAGTATTCTTGAAATAATAGAATTAGCAATAGAAGGTCGATTGAGAAATATTCAAATAAAATGGAGGGAAGAATCAGCAGTTGATGTTGTAATTGCATCCGGTGGTTATCCAGGGGAATATAATACTGGCGTACCTATAGATATAGGATCTTTACCTGAAGGCGTAGTAATTTTTCATGCTGGAACGAAAAAGCAATCAGATAGATTTATTACTACTGGAGGAAGAGTATTGAATGTTGTGGGATTTGGTAATACCCTTGAAGAAGCAAGGGAAAAGGCCTATGAAGGGGTTTCGAAAATTCATTTTGACGGCATGTATTTCAGGAAGGATATCGCCAGTTTATAATAATTCATTGACAGAAAATAAAAAAAAATATATACTAAGATAGCAAATCTATGATTTTTAACACTTGTGCCTAAGAGAAGAAGGAGAAAAGAAAATGTTAGAGAAGGTAGTAAAAGAAAACATAAAACAGAATTTTGGAAGACATCAAAATGATACAGGATCTCCAGAGGTTCAGATTGCATTATTAACCAGGAGAATCGAAGCGCTTACGGAACATTTTAAGCAATTTCCGAAGGATTTTAACTCGAGACGCGGTCTCTTAAAATTGATAGGACACAGAAGACGTCTTCTAAAATATCTTCAAAAAAAAGATTACTCATCTTACCAGTCCCTTATAGAAAAATTGAATCTTAGAAAATAGCAATGACCCAAAAATTAGAAATAGATCTTGGTGGTAAACGCATTATTATTGAAACTGGTCTTCTTGCCAAACAGGCGGCTGGTTCAGTTACAGTAAGTTGCGGTGAAACTGTTGTTCTGGTGGCTGTCACTTCAAGAAAATCTACTGAAGTCCGTGATTTTTTTCCTTTGACATGTGATTATCGTGAGCAAACATCAGCCGCGGGTAAGATTCCCGGTGGTTTCTTCAAAAGAGAGGGTAGACCATCTGAAAGGGAGATTCTGGTAAGTCGTTTGATTGACAGGTCAATAAGGCCGTTATTTCCGGATGATTTTACGGATGAGGTTCAGATTGTTTCTTTTGTATTTTCTGCTGATCAAGAAAACGACCCTGATATTCTTTCAGTTATCGGTGCATCATGTGGTGTACTTTTATCAGGATTGCCTGTTGCCAGTCCAGTTGGCTGCATCAGGATTGGTAAGATTGGAGAAAGGTTTATTGTCAATCCTACTATTTCAGAATTAGACAGCAGTGATCTTAATCTTGTGCTTTCAGGAACAGAAAATTCTCTTGTAATGCTTGAGGGATGGGCAAAAGAAATCTCTGAAAATGTATTTATTGAAGCAGTAAAAACTGGTTTTGAGTGTGTTCAGCCATTAGTCAAAACCATTTCCCAGTGGAAAACAGATACCGTGTATCAATCAACATGTGTTAATATTGACCAGCAGATGAATGATTCTGTGGCTTCGTTTATCAATGATAAGATGAAGTCAATATGGATGTATCCTGAGAAAAAACAGAGGAATGAATTTTATGATTCTATGTTTGAAGAATTAAAAACATCCTGTAGTGAAGAAAAACACGCAGAACTCAAACTGATCTTCAAAAAAAATCTCGAGAAAACAATAAGGGAAACAATACTTTTTTCCGGGAAAAGATTTGATGGAAGAAAACCAGATGATGTCAGGGATATTGAATGTAGGATAGGTCTTCTTCCGAGAACACATGGATCTTCTCTGTTTACCCGCGGGCAAACCCAGTGTATTGCATCTGTTACTCTTGGTACAAAACACGATCAACAGATTATTGATGGACTTTTTGAAGAAACATCAAAAAGGTTTATGCTTCACTATAATTTTCCGCCATTTTCAGTAGGAGAAACAGGCCCAATTAGAGCTCCATCTCGTAGAGAAATTGGTCATGGTGCTCTTGCTGAGAGGTCTTTGCAGCCATTGATACCTGCGGAGGATATCTTCCCGTATACCATAAGAATTGTCGCGAATATACTCGAATCAAATGGTTCATCCTCGATGGCAACGGTTTGTGCTTCAAGTCTGGCTTTGATGGATGGTGGTATTCCACTAAAAAGACATGTGGCAGGCATAGCACTCGGGATGATTAAGGAAGGAGAAAGATATATTCTTCTTACAGATATTGCCGGGGAAGAGGACCACGTCGGAGACCTTGATTTAAAAATTGCAGGAACGTCTGTGGGCATAACAGGTTTTCAGATGGATGTTAAAACCACAGAATTTTCATGGAATATTCTCAGTGAGGCAGTAATGCAGAGTAAACAGGCAAGGGATAAAATTCTCGGTATTATGAATAGCGCTATCAAAGAGCCGAGACCTGAAATTTCAAAGTATGCACCGAGGATAGTTTCCTTAAAGGTTTCTCCAGACAAGATTGGTCTTATAATTGGGGGAGGCGGGAAAACCATTCGTAAGATTATAGAAGAAACAGGAGCAGAGATTGATATCGAAGATGATGGAACTGTTTCAATTTATAGTACTGAAATGGAAAACTGTCAGAAGGCTGTTGACCGTATAAAATCAATGGTTGAGGAACCTGAGGTTGATAGGATATACGAGGGAACTGTCACCCGGATATTTAATTTTGGTGCGATGGTAAAATTTTTAAATGATCAGGAAGGACTTGTACATATTTCAGAACTTGCCCCTTACAGGGTAAATAAGGTTGAAGATGTTGTTAATATTGGTGAAAAGATCAAGGTGAAGTTTATAGGTTTTGATGAACAAGGTAGGGCAAACTTAAGCCGTAAACAGGCGCTTACCCCTGAAGAAATTGAAAAAGAAAAGCAAAAATCAAGTAAATATCCATCTCACAGGTATGAAAAACCAACTCAAAAGCCACATAGAAAATATTAGTTATCTATTTCCAGGCGTTTTTTCTTATACAAATCAACAATCAGATTAACTACCTCGTTTATATTCATAGATGTTGAATCAATAACAACAGCATCATCACTTTTTACAAGAGGTGCAATATCTCTGTTTGTGTCTTTTTCATCTCTCGAGATTATATCTTTTTTAATATCCTCAATACTGCACTCAATACCCTGTTGTTTTAGTTGTCTATATCTTCTAATGGCTCTTTCATCCACAGAAGCGTCGAGGTATACCTTAATCTGGGCATCCGGGAATACCACGCTTCCAATATCTCTACCCTCCATAACAATGTTATGAGTATCTCTGTACGAACGTTGTATTCTCCATAATATTTCTCTAATCTGTGGGATTGAAGCAATAAAGTGGCTGGCTTTGCTTACCTCTTCTTTTCTTATTTCTTTTGAGACATCTTCACCATCAAGAAATACCTTATATTCATCTTCATCCATTTCCAGTTTTATCTTGCTATTTTTTGCCATTTCTATCAGGGCTTCTCTATTGTCGAGAGGAACTTTATTTCTCAATGCTTTTAATGTCAATGCACGGTACATTGCGCCTGTATCAATATAGAGAAAGCCAAGTTTTCTGGCCACAAGCATCGCAACTGTGCTTTTACCTGCTCCTGATGGCCCATCTATAGCAATGACAAAATTCTTGTTATGACTCAAGAATTTCCCTTTCTTTATTCAGGGTTTTCTTCTCTATTTCTTCAATGAATCTATCAGTAATCTCTTGAATTTTTTCAGTTGCCTTGAACTGATCATCCTCAGAGATTTTCTTTTCTTTTTCCATTTTTTTAATCTCTTCCTTAACCTTTCTTCTTATTTCTCTTATTTCTATCTTTGCTTGTTCCTCAAGTTTTTTCAATACCTTTACCATTTCTTTTCTTCTTTCTTCACTTAATGGAGGCACTGAAATTTTTATTGTTGTAGCATCAAATGTTGGATTTAACCCAAGGTTACTCGCCTGAATTGCTTTTACTATCTTATCGATGATGGCCTTATCCCATGGTTGTATAACAAGTGTCTGTGGATTTGGAATTGATATTGTGGCAATCTGATTTACAGGAAGTTTTGAACCATAATATTCAACAAGAATTCCTTCAAGAAGAGATACAGATGCCCGACCAAGCCGTAGATTGTTAATTTCTTTGATAAAATTATCTTCAATCTTCTTCATATTAACTTCTGCTTCCTGACATATCTTAGTTATCATAATCCTCCCTGTTAGGTCATGCGAAATAGGGGTGAATTTTTATCTGCTATTATTGTTTTTATACCTTTTCCACATACCACCTTCTTAAGATTTCCTTTTCTGAAAAGATTAAAGACAATCACCGGTAGTTTATTATTCATACAAAGCGATACTGCTGTATTGTCCATTACCTTAAGGTCTTTTGTTAGGATATCCTTATGTGTGAGCATTTTATAACGACGGGCATTCTCATTTTTCATAGGATCATCCGTATAGACGCCATCTACCTTTGTTGCTTTCAGTATTACCTCTGCACCAATCTCGATTGCTTTTAATGCTGCTGCTGTATCTGTTGTAAAATAAGGATTTCCTGTTCCGCCGACAAATATCACAACCCTACCTTTTTCGAGATGTCTTATTGCCCTTCTTCTTATATATGGCTCGCAGAATTCTCTCATTTCAAATGCACTTTGAACCCTTGTCATTACATCCATTTTCTCAAGACAACTCTGTAATGCAAGTCCATTAATGACGGTTGCGAGCATTCCCATATAGTCGCCTGTAACCTCGTCAATCACCATTTTATCTCTTGTAATACCTCTGAATATATTTCCGCCCCCTATCACAACAGAAACCTCACACTTAAGCCGGCGGACCTCCTTTATTTCCTTTGCGATTGATATCATAGATTCAGAATCAATCCCATATCTATCCTTGCCTTGAAGTGCTTCTCCTGATAATTTTAGCATAATTCTTTTGAAAGCAGGACTATCCTTTTTCATGTTTTTATCCTCATAAAGAGTATTTCCCTTTTCCCTGATTTTGTACCTGACGGTATTTTTAACAGGTCATTGCTAAGAAGAATTTTATCATCCTTGTGCTTAATATTAAGGATATTCCATATTGTTTTAGATGTTTCTGGTATAAAAGGATAAATAAGCACAGAAATAATTGAAATCCCTGATATACATTGAGAAATTGTATGTCTAGCTGAATCAAGAGGAGCGTTCCATGGTTTTTCTCTATCAAGAAGTTTATTGAGTTCATTGATAATTTTCCAGATATTATCGAGGGCATCAGTAAAGGATATATTAAGCATACTTCGTTCTACTTCAGCAATAACATTATCTATTAATCGTTCCATATCTGTGCTGATGTTGCTTTCAGGAAATACACCGCCAAAAAGTTTTTCCACAAGGTTAATTGTTCTATTTACAAGGTTTCCGAGATCATTTGCAAGATCGCTATTATATCTTTTTATAAATTTCTCTTCTGAGTATTCTCCATCAAGTCCAAATGTTACCTCTCTTAACAAAAAATATCTAAAACCATCTGTTCCATATCGTTCCATCAAATATACAGGGTCAACTATGTTTCCTTTTGATTTTGATATCTTTTCACTTCCTACTGTCCACCAGCCATGCGCGAAAATTTTTCCTGGAAGAGGAAGGTTTAGAGCCATCAAAATTGCGGGCCATATTATTGTATGAAATCTTAATATATCTTTTCCTATAAGTTGCACATCTGGTGGCCAGTATCTACCAGGTTTACCATCCTTAAACCCAACGCCTGTAAGATAATTCAACAGGGCATCAAACCATACATACACAGAATATTTCTCGGGTGTTGGTGATTGTATTCCCCATGACGAGGTTTGTCTTGTGATTGATAAATCTGCAAGTCCCTGTGATATAAAATTTTTAACCTCATCAATCCTAAATGGTGGTTGAATCATTTCTGGATTTTTTGAAAAATATTCAAGAAGGCGCTTTTCATATTTTGACAATCTAAAAAAATACGAATTTTCTGTAAGTACCTGTACTGGTCTTCCACAATCAGGACACACGGGACTGCTCTGTTCTATCTTTGTCTTTGGTATAAAAAACTCGCAGGGAACACAATAATAACCAGAATATTCTCCTGGATAAATATCTCCCTTATCCATAAGAATCTTAAAAACATTTTGAACAATTTGTTCATGCTCTTTCTCAGTTGTTCTTATAAACCTGTCATATGAAATATTGAGTTTTTTCCACATAGACCTGAATATACCAGACATATTATCTGTGAACTGCTCAACTGTAATTCCTTTTTTGCTGGCCGCCTGGACAATTTTATCTCCATGTTCATCTGTTCCTGTGAGAAAGAAAACATCCCTGCCTTTTATTCTATGATATCGTGCAAGGCAGTCAGCCGCAATTGTTGTATAGCAATGTCCTATATGTGGTTCAGCATTGATATAATATATGGGTGTGGTAATATAAAACTTCATTTTTTATCCTCGTTATCCTCGTACATTTTGTTTTCATATATTAAACAACACATTAATCTTCCACAAAGTCCTGAAATTTTACTCATATCCAGAGGCAAACTCTGGTTTTTTACAAGTTTCATTGTTATTGGCTCAAAATCCTTAAGAAATCTGCAACAGCATATTTCTTGGCCGCATATACCATATCCACCTTTTATTTTTGCCTCATCCCTTAACCCTATCTGTCTCATTTCTATTCTGCAATTAAATACTCCCGCAAGTTCCTTTACGAGTTTTCTGAAATCAATTCTTCCAGCAGCCCAGTAATAAAAAGTTATAACAGTTCTGTCAAAAGAATAACTCACATCTAATAATTTCATGGGTAGGTTTATTTCCTTTATCTTATCATCACAAATTCTGAATGCATCTGCCTTAAGCCCTTCGTTTTCCTGTATTATTAAAAGGTCATGCTCATTTGCCTTCCGCAAAATCTTCCCTGAAATAACATTTTTAGGATCTACTTGGCCTGTTTTGGGTATACTGTAAATCCGTGCATTATCCTGGGTTCCTTTTTCAAACTCAACAATACATATATCACCAGGTTTCAGATCTGTAGAATCATCACCCCTTACATAACAAGGTTTTTCAACTTTTCTGACCTGTATCTCAAAAATCTTCTCCATTTTTAATTTCCTTTTTAATTATTTCTGCTTCATCCACGCTGCTTGCGGGTAAATCCCTGGCTTTTTCAAGATAAATCTTTGCTTTTTGTTCCTCCCCGATTTTTCTATAAAACAATCCGAGTTCAAGATTATAGAGTGCTTTTGTTGGATAATTTTTTATTGCCTCGAGAAACTCTTTTTCTGCTTCTTCATTTCTATTGAGTTTTACAAGTATTCTGGCAAGAGCCCTATGGTATTTTGATGAATCTGGATTAAGTTTGATTGCTTTCTTATAAGAGGTAATTGCCATATTGGCAAGTTCAACACTGGATGTTGCCTCAAACGCAGATACAAATATTTCACCCTCTATAAAAAACAACTCAGGTTCAGGATAGATACGAGATGCTTGCTCAAGAACCTGAATTGGATTTTCCTGTCTGTATTCGCCTGCTTTTATGTTTTCTATTATTTTATCTACCTGTAGTGTTTTAATCTCAACAGTTGATGCCAAAACTCCTGCAATAATCATACCTCCTGCGAAGAATTTTGTCAATCCTGATGATATATCATGTTTATCAGGTACTGACTCGATAATACCTAAAAATGCGAATGCAATTGCGGTAATAGCAGGATTGGCATAATCAAAATCAACAAGACAATGCAGAAAAAAACCAATAACACCAAAAATAAATCCTGTTAAAAGAAGATTATCTGAATAAAGAAAATTTCGCAGATTTCTTAGTATAAAAAAGATTCCTGTGGCAAGAAAAAATACAATTCCAACTATTCCTGTACAGGCGGCTATTTCAAAGATAATATTATGAGCAAATTTTGCCTCCATTGCTCCTGGAACCTTAAACATCAGGTGAAACTGGGAAAAATTTCCAGGACCGATACCATAGACAGGGTTTTTTCTGAATATATTTGTTGCTGATATCCAGTAATTTATCCTATCAGCAAGAGATCCAATTTTTGGCAAAAATCCTATCTGTATTCCCATGTAGACAAAAATTGAACACACTATCAATAGCGCAAAACACCAGTAAAAATAAAATCTTTTAGGGACAATTAAATACAGCAAAATGAGGACACTTACTATTACAAAGCAAAACCATCCACCCATTGATTCTGTTGCAGCAAATACAGGTAAAATCAAGGCAAGAAGAATACCACATACAACCCTTGTCAAAGGTTTTTTATAATAGAATATAGAAAAAAGCACAACAGGATAAAGTATTAGAAGATACCCTGCAAATGTATTTGGATAAACAAACCTCGAAAAAATCCTGTTACTTGCCATTCTTTGAAGATATGTATCCGACATATTCCTTATTAGTTCAGGATGCTGCATTATATACTGTTTTGTCATCTCGAGACCGCCGAAATATTGATCAATGCCATAGATAATAATCACAGCAAGCATACTGAAAAGCGCAACTGTAATAGAAGGGAAATCTTTTTCATCAAAAACCATCTTGAAAACAACCCATATTGTGACTAAACCAAATAAATACGATATCTCTCTTGCTGATCTGTACCACGTAGGCCATAAAAAAAGAAGAAACCCACAGATACCAATAAACAAAAAAAAAGCAACCTGTGAAGGAGAAAAAACAAGATTTTTTCTCATCATAATGATTGAGATTATAAATATGATAAACAGAACTAAGCTACTTATATGATTGAAAGAAGTATGTGAAAATCCATCAAAATAGGGTCTGAGGAAAAGGAAAATTAAAAGGCATATCTTAAGAAAATTAAAAAAAACTTCGCCCTTATAATCTTTATTCTTTTTCATTCTTTATTCCTACAATAGAAGAAATCTTTGATTTTTTAGATTGTTTTAGATACTCAATAAAAAATCTATAGATTTTTGCTGGAAGATCAGGCATTATTACAAGATGTGTCCCCAACCCTACTATTGATGCTCCCGCAAAAACCATTTCTATTGCTTTTTTTTCAGAATTTATACCGCCGAGTCCAATAATTGGTATAGAAACCTTTTTATAAAGTTCAAAAACATTTTTGCACGCCATCGGGAAAATCATACTCCCGGATACGCCTCCTGTATAAAACCTTTCAAGTTGCCAGTCATAATATACACCCTTAAAAGTATTTCCAGCACACAGAATATCAGCACCTGCTTTTTCTGCAGCAATGCCTATTTCGCAGATATCCGTTACATTTGGACTTAATTTTGCTATCAAAGTTTTGTCTGTTAATTTTCTGATTTTTTTTACTGCCTTATAGATAGAATCCAAATCCTCGGCAATAATCTGGTTTGTTTTTATATTAGGACACGAAAGATTAAGTTCAAATCCTGTAATTGATTGCTGGTTATCCAGAAACTCAATACTTTTTGCAATATCGTCTAATTTTTCTCCTCCAACACTTACTATAACTGGTTTTCCTGTTTCTGCTAATTTACTCAATTTTTCTTTACAGAAACGTTTTACTCCTATATTCTGAAGGCCTATTCTATTGATTATTCCATTTTCAAGTTCCCATATTCTCGGCGGCACATTACCATGTGTTTCATTCCATGTAAGTGTTTTTGTTACTATTGCTCCGAGGAATCTATAATCAATGGTATCTATAAGTTCATCTCCATATCCAAAAACTCCACTTGCGGGTATTATGGGTGTATCAAAACAAATCCCGCCTATTTTTACCCTTAAATCAATGCTTTTCTTTGCCACAGAATATCCCTATGATTAAATACAGGTCCATCCTTGCATACCTTTTTATAACCAGTTTTTGTGTTAATCACACAGCCCTGACATACACCAAGCCCACAAAACATCACATTCTCAAGAGACACATACGCTTCTACATTATATCTATCACACAACTGACTTATTCCTTTTAACATCAGGTATGGTCCTGCAGAAAAAATAACATCTGGCTTTTTTTGTTTCAGATATTTTTTTATTACATCAACAACTGTGCCTTTTTCTCCAGAACTTCCGTCATCTGTACACAAAACCTTCTCGTAATCTCCACCAGGCATAAGAAAATCAAGAAGATCCAACCTTGTTTTTGCTCCATAAAAAAACATAAATTTTTTATTATTCTGAATCAGTGAAGATGCCAGAAAAAGAAGTGGTGCAATTCCAACTCCACCTGCAGCGATATATATCATATTAAATCTTTTTTTAATAGGAAAACAATTTCCAACAGGACCAATAATGTCAATACCAGAACCAATTTTTTTATCTGCAAGATTTCTTGTTCCACACCCCTTTATCTGAAATAGAATTCTAAATTGTTCTTTTGTAAACTCTGCTATTGAAAATGGCCTGCGGATAAAACTTGCCCCTGTGAAGATATGAATAAACTGTCCTGGTTCTGGAACATCAGAAAGATTATTTTCAAACCACATATCAACATACCTATCGTTATAAATTTTCTTTGAAAGTAAGATTACTTTTTGATGTTTCATATCTGCTGGATAAGTATTGCTATAATGCCACAAAGTATTGTGTAAACACCGAAAAATTTTAAGTTGTTCGAGCGTATCGCCTTTAACAGCACAATAAGCGCAAGATAACCAGAAATCATTGCTACAATCCCGCTGACAAGACAGGGATATGTAAATCCCTGTGGTTTTTTTATAATCTCGAGTAAAAACCCTCCCATTATTGCAATAATCCCGAGAAGAAAAGAAAATTCAAATGCCTGTTCAGGATTAAGTCCTGTATTTCTTGCAGCAGTTATGGTGCTTCCTGATCTTGAAATCCCTGGAAGTATTGCAATCGTCTGGAATATCCCTATGATTAAGGCAGATAAAAAATTTATGGTAGATTCCTTTTTTCGTTTCGACATAATCTCACCAATAATCAACATAAGTCCATTTATAATCCAGCAAACACCAAGAATGTAAATACTCGATATTTTATCTATACGAGATTCGAGAAAAAACCCTGCAAGTCCAGCAGGGATTGATGCAACAATTAGATAACACCAAAGTTTTCTTTCATAGGAATACTCTGGGTTCTTGAATTGGAATACCGCGAGTATCAATCTTTTAACCTGATTTCTGAAAAAAACCAGAACAGCCAGCATTGTTCCTGCGTGGGCAGATATTAAAAGTGGAAGGTCATATACTTGTTTCATCAAGACATTATTTACATATAAGAGATGTCCAGAACTGCTTACCGGTAAAAATTCAGTAATTCCCTGTAATAACCCGAGGATAATAGCTTTAAGCATAATAATATATTTTACCATAGATAGATTTTTTTATAAGAAATTATGGTTAATTCTGTTTGCGGGCAGGGCTTTTTCACGATTCAAAATGAAAAGTTTTACATTGTATACTGCTTCCCACTTTTATAAACAGAGATTGGATGATATTTTAATTCCCTTCTTTTAGAGGGGTGTTTCATAGAGACAGGGTGTTTAAATCCCTATCGTGTTTTCATTAAAGGAAATTATATGCAGAAAGATGGCTATATCTATAAGAATTCAGGAAGTCCCTGATTATCTTGGGTGAGTATTGCCTGACATTCTATCTCAATAAGCCAGCCAGGTCTGCATACTTTCGCTAAAACTAAAATAAATGGTGTATCTTTAAATCGTTTTCTCATCTCGCGATGAATAATCTGTACATCGGTTATATCCCTGATATACACAATAAAGATACACACATCTTTAAATCCTGCACCTGCCTGGTTAAGAAGAATCTCTATGTTTTTCAATGTGTGTTCAAATTGTTTAAGTATATCGCCAGGATATACAATTTCGCCTTTATTATTAATACTGGCTGTACCTGAAATAAATATATGCTTGCGGTCATTGTATTTTATAATTGATCCTCTTTCAAATGTAACCCCATAAACATAAGTTGGACTTATATATTCAGGAGCCCTCAAAAATTCAATCTGCTGTGATTGAATGCCAGAGATTGAGTATGCATCCATTGAAAGTTTTGCATTTATATCTACAGATTCTCCCTCAACACCAGTGCTTGTAATAAAATGTGTCTGTGGGATCAGCCCTTTTTCTTTGAAATAATTTTTTCTTGCTTCTGTAAAATCTTTATAATTTGAATCTATATCCTTAATAAAAAACCATGTTCTCACGACATTGCTGGCAAGTTTCATATTTCTTTTTTCAAGTGAAGAATTGTATTTATCGAGAATATCAAATGTTTGTTGAGATATGGTGTTTCCTTTAACAGATGTGATGTTTGTATCCCAGAAGTGTTTAATATTATTCCTGCAGATTGAAAATATTGAGTTGTCCATATACTTTGAAATAGTACAGTTTTTATCTTGAATATGATATGCCCATAGTGCAATCTTTGCTGGTGGACATGGTGGCTGAGAAATAAGGGAAATAGCGCATTTCTCCTCATTAGTTTTAGGGTTTATAAAAGGATGATTTTTAATAATTTTATACTGGTTATAAATATCACTGAAGAAAAATCTTTTGAATACAACTGTTTCTAAATTAAGGCTAAGGTGTTTAAGTGTTTCTTTGTAGGAGTTTTGAAGCAGTTGTGTCTGTTCATAGATATCCTTATATTTTGTTGGAACTATGGTGATATGGTATTCATTGATTCTATTTACTCCTGTAAAATATGAAAAATTTACTGATACCGGGATATCTTTGAGGTTAAACGTATAACTGATAATTTTTTTACTCATTTTCTAAAACCTCAATTGGTATAGCAGGCAAAAATCCAACAGGTACCTTTCTTTTTTGTCCTCCAGGCATTGATATTTCTTCGATAACCTCAATTATTAGATTATCTTTGTATCCTGTAAGTTTTTTATCTGCCTCAATTGTAAGAATGTATTTATCAGAGACAAAGGACTGGTCCCTGATTTTTATCCCTGAAGGAGGATTGTTTAATTCAAAGTTAATAGAAAGAGATGAAGATGGCTTAAACCATGTTTCTAATGCGCATAATATCTTTGACGAGCCCCCTGCAGGAATTTTTAGTCCCATAGAAGGTATTTCTATTTTTACTGGTCTGAACCTTGTTTGTGTTAGTGCAATAAGCAATTCTTCTGATTGTACAAGATGTGTATAGGCAAATGCCTGCATCATATTTTCTGCTGGTCTGGCAATTCGGCTAACCTGTGTTCCATTAATTATAGAGGTACCTTCTAAATCCACGGGAGTAATCTGGCCTGAATATTTTTGTGGGGATTTTATCGTTATCCTGATACTTTGTTTTCCTTTTGGGATTACTGCTCCATCAAGAACAAAACCATCCATACCTTTTAATCTTAGATTAATGTCCTGGTCCCAGCCATCTTTTTTTATTGCGTACAGTGTTGCAACAGCAATGCCACCTGTGGGTATATTTATCTGTGAAGGAGAAATTATAAGAGAAAAATCTGGCTGAGGAGGACCTATTCTTACAAAGTACTGATAATCAGGACCACCATGATTTTGAATG
The DNA here is from genome assembly GCA_002070645.1 of candidate division TA06 bacterium ADurb.Bin131. Lineage (GTDB taxonomy): Bacteria > Ratteibacteria > UBA8468 > B48-G9 > DTJG01 > DTJG01. The sequence goes on along the minus strand of MWDQ01000150.1, from coordinate 69,700 downwards.
TCTGAAATCTGTACAGTGTAGTACCCTGATTCTCGAATTTTAGCCATAACATAAGAATCAGATTGATGTGTAATCAGCCCATATTCAATGTCTTCTGTATCATCATTTTTTTGTATTACCTCTCCTTTTGAGTTAATGATTTTTACCATTGAATCTATTAATGAGCCAATCCTTCTTCCATAAACCTCCACGACAATTGTTTCACCTGTTTTCCCATAAAATCTATATCTATCAATATCTCCAGGATAATTGATGCAACCAGAAATCATCACAGGTGTTGGTATTGAGTGGACATAGTTCTTTGTGTATTCTTTTTCTTTATACTGCTGAAAATTTACCCTCTCAGGTGGCATCAAAGGAATATCCCCATCTGCAATTTTTACGCCTCCACATCTTCCAGATGGAAAGAGTTGTTTTGCATAAGATCTTTCCACAGCATAAATACGATAGACAAAATCTTCTCTTCCTCTGTATAAAGCATCTCTTATCTCGAGGGTATACATTCCTGTTTCAGGAACATGAAATATTAAAACAGGATCAGGGTCATAACCACAATCATCAACAAAAGAAATCTCTTTCCCATTTTTATCATAAAGTACAAGTACTGCTTGAAACCATCCAGGTACAGCGTCAGCAATGTATGGAATGATCTTTCTTGCTTCAGCATAGAAAACTAAATCTTTATCTTTTTGTAATTGCAGTAGAAACTTATTTGTTTTTCCTGGCATTATTCTTCCATTCAGTACAACCGGGATTTGAAAAATCCGCGTGTCCTGCATTGTTTCTTCAAGTTCATATCTGTATTGGTTGGAGGTGCAGGTAACCTCAGGAAATTCACCTATCTGAAACAAAACAGGGTTTGTAATTCCATTTGGCGTTTTCAGACGAATTTCACAATCACCTGGTTCTGTGTCCTGTTCTATCTTAACTGATAGTGTTATTTCTTCAGCAATTGGTGGCTTTGGTTTATTCTGAGAATTAAGATACTTGGCAGAAATCCTGGCAAGATCTTTTGCTGACTTATTTTCGAGATCTCTTAATTCAGGAATATCAGGAAGCGCAACAGGTTTCTCTGTTTCAGCTCTTGTGCTATCTTTTGGAGGAGTTTGTCCTGCTCTTTTTAATCTTATCTCATCTAATCTGCGTCTGAGTTCCTCAATCTGCTTTTGATTTAATGGGCCTGATGAACCTTGATAATTGATAATACTTGCGCTAATGCCTTTTTTTGAAAAATAAACTGTTTTTGTTCCATTTAGGTTTTGTCCACCAACTGTTATGTTAAAAACAGTTCCTTTTTGTCCGCCAGCAGGATAAATATAACCAATATATGGTTCTTTTACCTGAGAAAACACACAGGATACAAACAATAGAAATAATCCCAGTGTCAGGCGAAAAACATTTGTTGAATCTTTTTTATTTTTCATTTTTCCATAATTTCTTTAAGCTCGCCATTACCTGAATAATTATCCGGGTATGGCATAACCTTTATATCAAGTCCTTTATCATTTGGCATCTGTTCGTCAGGGTTAATCCCGAGAAGTATCAACATACTCCTTAATAAATCTTCTGGATATACAGGTCTTTCAACAACATATTCTGCTTTTGAATCAGATTTTCCAACAACACATCCACCCTTGAATCCGCCTCCTGCGACAACTGAAGAAAAACAATTTCCCCAGTGTCCCCGGCCTCCGTTCCATGGTGGATCCCATTCTATTTTTGGGGTTCTTCCAAATTCTCCACAACACCATATAATTGTTGTATCGAGAAGCCCACGGCTTGATAGGTCTTCAAGAAGTGCTGAAAAACCCTGGTCAAATTCAGCAAGTTTTCTCTGCATTGTCTGAAAGTGTTGTTTGTGTGTATCCCAACCAGGATAATTGATTGTGATATAAGGCACTCCTATTTCAACAAGACGTCTTGCAACCAGGCATGTCTGCCCAAACCAGTTTCTGCCATATCTATCCCTTATAGTGTCTGGTTCCTGCGAGAGATCAAAAACCTTTCGAGGTTCCCCTAAAATCAAATCATACGCTTCTTTTTCACATTCATTGAAAAGTTCAAAATCAGGACAGCCAGGCATTGATTTTCCGAGGGTATCAATCTTTTTAAGCAATTCTCTGCGCTTTACCTGCATCTGGTCCGAAACATCACGAGAGATAATACCCTCAACAGCAAAAACCTTCTGGTTTGGATCCCCACCTGTAACAAATGGTTTATATCCAGGGCCAAGAAATCCTTCTTCAGAAAATCTGCCTTGGGATGTTGTAAGAACAATATAGGGTGGAATTTTTCCTGTGTATCCTTTTCCATAGCCCCTGAACAAGCATACAATTGCACCAAGGGATGGATATACAAGACCTACTCCTGGTTTATGGCCTGTTTGCATATAATATGCTGCTGTTTCATGGGCTCCTATACCATGGGTCATACTTCTGATAATTGAAAATTTATCTGCCTGCTTTGCAAGCATCTGCAGGGAATCATTAATCTCTATTCCAGGAACGTTTGTAGGGATTGATTTTGAAAGTGGGCCACAATAGTCATATCCTGCATCTGGCTTTGGGTCGAATGTATCATTTTGAGAAGGCCCTCCCCACAACCATATTTGAATAACTGATTTTGCCTGTTGTTTTTGTTGAGCAGAAGTATCTGATGCAATAAGATTATTGTTTATCATGAGAGATACAGAAACTATTACCAGGAAAACCAGGATTTGTGGTTTTATTTTTTGTTTCTTCATTTTATTTTTTCGTCTCAAATTTTTATCCTTCAATGTCTGTATAAAAATTCTTTGCTGTTTATCAAAGCCCAGGCAATGGTCATTGCTGACTGATCAGCAGGAAGTCCTGAATTTGTAAAAAATTCTTCGCAGATAGAGGATTCTTCAGTTGTTGGAAACCGTGAAAGAATAATTTTATAAATCAGATTAATACTTTCTTTTTTATTTTTCCACACCTGCTGGTATGCCTTTTTCAGAACAGGGCTTGATTTAATTTTTTTTTGAATATCGCTTGAGTTCAATAGATAAAGCCGTTGTTTATCAGTTGGGCTTGTATTTCTTTCTGATTCAAGTCCAGTATCACGAGATGGTCTGCCGAATATCATCAAAAAAGGACTTGTGATACTTCCATCGGCAAGCGTAATTGTTCTGTTGGTATTTGGAATAAATGTATATGGCTCTGGAATCTGGCTTACATAACCTTCATACCTACCAGATATCCAGCACAATGCATCAAGGAGGACTTCTGCATCAATCTGGCGAACCTTATAAAATGCAAACTGAGTGAATATATCGGGTTTATCTTCTCCTAATATAGATGATTGTTGATATGTGCGTGAATTAAGAATTAACCTGTAAATATGCTTTAAATCATAATTGGATTTTATAAGTTCATTTTCGAGGGTACCAAGTATATTTTTATTATTATCTGTTATCTTCTGATATATATCATCAACAGGAGAAATAATACCCTGTCCCATAAGCCATGCCCATATTCTATTGACGATGTTTTTACTGAAATATTCATTGTAAGGGGAAATAAGCCAGTCGGCAAATACACATCTTGGGTCCTGTTCAGGCAGTATTTCTCTGAATCTACCATCAGGCAACACTGCTCTAATTGTCTTTGTTGTATCAGGATTTGAATAAACTATTTCTTCCTTCCATTCCTTTGTTCCTTTATATGTAACGAGCGAGAAAAACAGTGATATATTCTTTTGTTGATTTTCTGGCATTTTTTCAAGACGTACTCCCATAAATGTAAGAGCAACTGCCTTTGCTATTGATAATGAATCCTTTGATTGAACTGCCCTGTAAAAATTAACTGCTGGTACCCTGAAATTACTTCCACTCGATGTTAAAAGTTCACGCACAAATATGTCATAGGGCTGGTTTTTACGAATATTTTCATAAATCCACTGATAATATGCCTGAACTGCGTTTGGCCAGAGGTTTACTGGATATTCTGATTTAACCCGTAGTATATCGCACCATTTCATTGTCCAGTAAAGAGCAAATTCCTCTCTTTCAAGAAGATTATCTATTAATCTTGCTCGTTTATCAGGTTTTGTGTCTTTCATAAAATCATCAATCTCTTCTGGCTTTGGAAGTGTTCCTATTACATCGAGATAAACCCGTCTGATAAATACACTGTCAGAACAGGGGTTTCTCATCTTCAGGCCATTTTTTTTCAGAATTTCTGCTATCTGTAGATCAATGAGATTTAGAGGAGTAGACCATACTTCATCTTCATATGGTTTAACAACAGGATGTATTATCTGTGCAGATAAAAAACAGGGGAAAAGAAAAATCATGGCTAAAAATCCAGAAAAGTAAACCTTTAATCCAATACAACAATTATTTCCTTTCATAACTACCTTCTTTTAGACATTTTTATAAGTATATCATAAGAACTGCCTTAAATCATCTGAGTTTTTGTCTGGAAAATTAGACAATAAAACTATGATATAGTTTAATGGTTGCTTTTTTTACATTTAAGATTTAGTTTTGAATCTACGACTTGCTGTTGATGATAAAATATTAATATGCAGAAAAAAATTGCTATTGTTAAATGTAGAGATTACAAAAAATCAACTGTAAGGGATGCAATAAACAGGATTTTTGATTTACTTGGTTGGGAATCTTCAGAACAGGGAATACTCCTTAAACCAAACATGCTTTCTGCCCGCAGTCCTGACGAAGCGGTAACAACCCATCCTGTTATCCTCGAGGTCCTTTCAGAAATCCTTCCAGAAAAGATTTATATCGGCGATAGTCCCCCTGGGTCACATAAAGGGATTGAACAATACTGGCAAAAATGTGGATATTCTGATGTTGCTTCAAAAACAAAGGCAACACTTGTAAAACTCGAAGGTAAAAGCACCTTATTTAACCTGAATATTTCAGGTAGGATTGTTTCTTTTCCTGTTTCTGACCTTGTTTTTACCTATCCTGTATTTAATCTTCCTAAATTCAAGACGCATAATATTACAGTTTTGTCTTTATGTATGAAAAATCTTTATGGTCTGATATCAGGTTATTCTAAAGGTCTTCTTCATACAAAATTTCCTGAACCAGAGTTTTTTAATAGATTTATTGTTGAATTATATAATCTTCTTAAAAACAGAATTATTTTCAATCTTATCGATGCAGTTGAAATAATGGATAAAAATGGTCCATCCTCAGGGAGAAAAAGACATTATGGTTATCTTATTGCAGGAAAGGATGCAGTATGTGTTGATATCTTTTGTGCGGGTCTTGCAGGACTTTTACTTGAGGATGTTGTTTTTCTTAAGATTTATAGCGCAGAATATGGTGTACCTGATTTTGAGGTTGTTGGTGATAAACCAGAAGTAATCAATAATTTTTGTCCCCCATTATCTTCTGCAATTTTTAAGATTCAGGATAAACCAGTACTTTCAAATGTTTTAAGGTTTTCAGCAAACCGCCTTAATATTATACCAGTAATTGAACACAAACATTGCAGAAAATGTATGGAGTGTTTTAAGGTTTGTCCTGTAAAGGCGATATCAGAGGATTTGAAAATAAACAGGAAAAAGTGTATAAATTGTTTATGTTGTTTTGAGGTATGCCCACACAGGGCAATAAAAATCAAGAGAAGTTTACTTGCAAGATTTATTCTGCCCTAAAAATTTCTGAATCCTATTTTTTAAATATCTGATAATACCTTTGTTATTGCAATATTGGTGCTATGGGACATAATATACCTGTTTTTTATTCCCAGTCGTTCATACACCCTTATTCCCCAGTGCATCTTTGAAACCCACAGGTTTAATATTTCGGGAAAGACAACTCCAAACATCCTCGGAGCAATAAGTCCAGATGCCTCTGTAATATCAATCTCTTTTAGAATTCCAGGTATATAACAACCTTTCGCATGTGTGTCAGGTGCATCATCAATAATAACGCCTGAGATTCTCTCGTCAAAGATTGCATAATAAAGACAGGCGCCAGCGGCTTCGCCTGCTCCGTACAAGACAATATCTGTTTTATATTCTAAAATATTACGAAAGAATTCAACAATATACTTTAGGTCATTCATCCACATCATTACAGGAGTAATTCCTACAAGTGCACCAGCCCTGTAAAGGCAATAATTTCCATGTTCTATATTTGCAGCATTTCTTCCACATGCCCTTGATTCAACCAATACCTGATTACAGTTTTTAGTTGATTCACCAATCTTTTTCATCAGTGTAGTTGTATTATGACCATAATCACCGAGGGCAATAATTGTTGTTTCTGCTGTTATTTTTGGAGCATATGCTTCAATATAAACCTCCATGCCTTTATTTTCTGCTCTGTACCTTGAAAAAGACCTGCCTTCAAAATCCCATTTTCCAATATTTCTTATTTCCATTTTTTCATTACATCTATCAAGCCAATGGAAAACATTGGTTTTTAATTGCTTTAGTGTATCAGTACGAATTATTTCCCACTCATCTTCATTTTTCGGTAGTGGCCTTGTCCTTTGAACTGTTAATAATTCTGGTAGTAGATTTAATCTATTTGGTTCAGGTGATTTTCCATTAAACACACTCATGATATGTTCAGGAATAATATCATTGTTATTAAGGCCAACATCAGGATGTTGCTCTTCAGCAACATATCTATCAAACCACTCGTTGATTTTTTTTATAGAAGCATCTGAATATGCGTGAGGTCCTGGGTACTCAAAAAGTTCACATTTTTCAGGACACCCATAAAGTTCGTATATCCTTTTTACTTTACTGTAAAGCGTTTTATATTCATCTACAGCAAAAAGATTGTCGTGTGACGCAAAACAATAAAGTATTGGTTTTGGAGCAATCAAAGCAGAAAATTCACTGATATCCCTTTGAAAATTGCCATGGGCATACATACAATCACAGTGCTGAAACATTGTTCTGTTTCCAAGTGCTGATTTAATTGAACTGATGCCTGCTGATGTTGCAACTGTTTTAATCCTTTCATCTGCAATTGCAAGAAAATGGCTATGGGCTCCTCCGCCTGAAATTCCTGTTACCCCGATTCTATTAATATCAACCTCTGGCATCTGACATAAAACATCGAGTGCATGAATTGAATTAAGAAGTTCTCCACCTGCTGCTGTATAACCAAGAGAAATCCAGTCAAGTCGTTTTCCTGTGTGTAAGCCATGATGCCAGCCAGTATTCTCGCTTTGTATAATCGTTTCAAAAACAAAACAGGCATATCCTCTTCTTGCCCACATAATTGCATGTTTTTGATACCAATGTGTTCCTATTCCAGCATGCCCACACGCGTACAGCACAGCGGGTAATTTTTTTTCAGGCAAAGGATCTGGAAGATAGAAATGACCGCTGCTCCAGCAATCAGGTAAGATTTGATATGCAATCTTTTTTGCAATAAAACCATCTCCCTTAAATTCACCGAGGGTTTTAATTACAGAGGTACTTTTTTCAAGGATACTATTAAGTCCCATAGAGATGAAGAATTCCTTTTTGATTTGTTGTCTTTCCTGTTTCCACTGCTCGAGATTTTTAATATCCTCAAGTGCATTATCAGTTATTTCAGTTGCCTTATCAACATAATACTGCCAGAGTGTTTTATTCATTTTTATTCTCCTTGTGTTTTTTACGATTGCTTGTTTCTTCTATTATACCCTTTTCAATAGAAATATTTAATTCTAACCCAGTCATTCAGATGATTTCTACAGTATTCAACAGATTTCATATATTAAGCCGTAGGTATTATAATATTATAGTCATATGAAAATTTCAGTGCTAATACCTGTTTATAATGAAAGACATACAATAGAGCAGGTTCTTTTAGATGTAGAAAAAGTCCCTGTTGAAAAAGAAATTATTGTTATTGATGATGGTTCAACAGATGGGACAAGACAATTACTTGAAAACATACACAGAAATAAAAAAAATCATTTTAAGGTTATATTTCTCGAGAAAAATAGGGGTAAAGGGTATGCAATCCGGTGTGGACTGAAAGAGGCAAAAAATGATTTTGTTATTATACAGGATGCTGATTTAGAACTCAATCCGAATGATTATTTGAAACTGATAAATGCAATTAAAACAGAAAATTGTCAGGTGGTTTATGGCTCAAGATTTCTGGGTAAAACAAATACTTCCTTACCATTATTATCTATACTTGCGAATAAATTTCTTACATCTTTTACAAACCTTGTTTTTAATGCAAAACTTTCTGATATGGAAACCTGCTATAAGTTATGTCCGAGAAAACTTCTACAGTCCTTAAATCTCACTTCAGAAAGGTTTGAGATAGAACCAGAGATAACATGTAAAATTTTGAAACAAGGTTATAAAATCAAAGAAATTCCAATCTCCTATAGCCCGAGAAAAAAAGGGAAGAAAATAGGTTGGAAGGATGGTTTCAAGGCAATATTTTCAATCTTAAAATATAGAATTATAAAATGAGTGTTAAAAAAATATTTTATTTGCTGTTGCTTATTTTAATAACAGGTTTTTTTCACTTTAAGGGAATAAACTGGGGTGTTCCTGATAAAGGCCGTATTTCTTCTGTGTTTAATGGAGAAACAGAAGTTCAAAATCTTTCAGAATTAATGAGGGATGCTCATGAAGAAATACGTGAGATGCAAGAATTTTATGGTGCACCATATTCAGGCAGTTATAATCCTGCAGAAAAGGTAGAGATTAATATTAATGGAAAAAAACATCTTGTTTCAAGAGAAATTATAAATTCAATGAGAAGCTATTTGATAAGATCCTATGGCGCAGATGAACAGGCTGTTCTTGTTAGTTTAAGCAAGATGAATCCCTCGAGGTTTGATTTCAACCCGCATTTTTTCGAGTATGGAGGAGCGTATCTTTATCCTGCTGGAATTTTTTTGAAGATTTGTTCTGCTCTTAAAATTGCTGAATTGCACAGTGACATTAGTTTTTATTTTACAAATCCTGATAAAATTGGTCGTCTTTATACGCTTTTAAGAATCTTCGGTGGGATTTTCTTTATTTTTTCAGTGATATGTTTTTATTTTCTGTCTTCTTATATTTTGAAGGATGATAGTGCCTCTTTTCTTGTGTCAATGTTGTTCGCGATATCTCCTGTTTTTGTTATGTGGTCTCATTATCTTAAACCTTACTGCTATGGAATGTTATGGGTTATTCTTGCTCTCTACTGTGCTTTTAGATTTATGGATGAGAAGAAAAGAAAATGGCTTATTGCTGGTTGTTTATTTTCAGGTATTTCAATGGGCAGCATCCTTTCTTATGGATATGTTTTTATTACTTTCATTTTTATGATATTTCTTGTGTCTACTGATTTTAAGAGTTTATTCAAAAATATACTGATATGTCTTGTTTGTTTTTTGTTTTCCTACTTTTTGACAAACCCTTATGTTTTAATTTCTTTCAAAGAATTCATCAATGAAATGTTTTATATACAGTCATACTGGAAGGGTTCCTCTAATTTTGCTAATCTCAAGTATTTTATGACGACATCCCTGAGGTATGGACTTGGTACAGCAACATATCTTATTTCCATTGTTTTTCTTGTTGTTTGTTTTTTAATAAGGCAGGATAAAAGATTTATACTGATTTTTTTGAGTATACTTCCAGGATTTCTTTATTTTGGGTTTTCAACAGGTAGATGGGTTCACTATGCTTTTATATTATACCCTTATATTTTTGTTGTTATTGTTCTGGGTATGACGAAGATAAAAAAACAATTTCCAAAAATATTGATTTCTATAGGAATATTATATACATTTATTTTTTCCTTATCGTATGTGAACTTATTTTCTCAGGAAAATGTTAGAACATCTGCGGGTATATGGATTAATAATAATATTCCTTATGGATCAAAAATTGGACTTCTCGAAGCACCCTCTCCGTGGAGAACACCGCCATTTCAATTTTTGAAATATAATATACTTATCGGAGCATCAAAAGAAACAATCAAGTATTCAGAATATTTTGTTGTAAGTGAGTATCAATGGGTTAGAGGAGGGTCTTTTGAAAACATAAAAAAACTTCTATCTGATTATAAAATCATCAAGGAGTTTAAGAGTGAACCACATTTTTTTAATCTGGTATTCAGTCATCCTGAATCTATTCCTTATGACTGGTGTCATCCAAATCCAACAATACTAATATGGAAAAGAAAAAACTTATAATCCTTCTTGTTGGGATATTTTTTCTTGCATTAATTTTAAGGATTGGCTTTATTTCTACTCTCGACAATACAGTTGATGTCTGGGGGGACTGGTGGGATGAACTGGGATGGAAATTAGCAACAGGCCAAGGATACTGGGTAAATAATCCCTATTTTTCTGATGGTCCTGTTTATTATTCCTGGAGGTCTCCAGTATTCCCATTATTTCTTGCAGGCGTGTATAAATTGTTTGGGCATAGTTTTCTTGCAGCAAAGATTTGTCTTGCAATAGTTAGTTCTATTACATGTTTATTGCTTTTTTCCCTTGGCAGAATTCTTCTAGATAATAAATCAGCGATTCTTACGTCTCTTCTTTATGTTTTTTATCCACCTGGGATTTTCTGGACTGGTTATCTTGTACCTGTTACTCTTGAAATATTCTTTGCATTACTTACAGTGTATCTATGTTTTCTTGCAGAGAAAAAACAGGATTCACTTCTATTTTTTATTTCTGGTTTTGTTCTTGGTTTTGGAGTTTTAACAAGATCTCTTTTTCTTGTTTTTATACCGGCAATCTTTATATGGCTGACCGTGATATGTAATGTGAAGTTTGCTCTTAAAAATACAGTTTATATGCTTTTATCGTGTTTTATTGTAATGACACCATGGATTTTAAGAAACTACCATATTCATAAGACAATTTTGCTAACATCAACAGAAGGTGGGATTGTTTGCTATATTGCAAACAACGAGAAATCCCTTTATCAGGATTCTGGATACTGGGATCCAACTGGTAGATATGATGAACCTGTTATAAAAGCAATCAAAGGATTGTCAGAAGTTGAAACAGATAGATACTTTTACAGGGCGGCATTTAATTTTATTAAAAACAATCCACATGTGTATTTTCGTCTTGTAGCAGACAGGTTTGTTAGATTTTGGAGGATATCACCTCACACCTTTTCGGGTCCTGGAGAGAATTATAAATCCTATCATGTAAAAGTAGCCATCCTTACAAATCTTCCTATTTTTATCCTTGCAGGACTTGGGTTTATTTTTTCTTTGAGAAAATGGAGGGAATACCTTTTAATATATTTGTTGATTATTTTTCTATCCATTCCCGTAATTCTGTTTTTCAAGACAGTTATAAGGTATCGTGAGCCATTGATGCCTTTTTTGATTATAATGGCAGTATTTGGTATAAGATGTTTTATTCCTGAAAAGAACAAATGAAACAGAAAAGAATTTATATTTTACTGTTTTTTATTATGTTAATTTCCTTATGTATTAATCTTTTGGGAATTGGATGGGGACTTCCTGGACAGAATATAATTAATCTTATTTTTGGAAATGAAAAAGTTCTAAATGCTCTTGTTCCTATAATGGCAGAAACAAGACAAGAAATAAGACAGATGATTAAATCTCCTGGGGATGAGTACCGAAAAGATTATGATGAGGATAAAATTATTAAATTCAGTGGTTTTAAGGTTCCATTAACAGTGGGTAAGATAAATGCCATGCGCACATATCTTTTAAGAACATATTATCCTGATGAACATATAACCCTGGCGGCTCTTTCAAATATCAATCCCAAAGAGAAAAAATTCAGCCCAAAGGTTTTAATACCCGGGTGTTTTTATGTTTATGCTACAGGATTATGGCTTGGTATGTGCAATTTTCTCCAAATAATAAAATTGGGGGATTCTACTTTTTATCTTGAACATCCAGGAGAACTAAAAAAGGTTTACCTTTCCATAAGGATTCTTTTAATTCTTGCGTTCCTTTTTAGCATTTATCTTGTCTGGTCAATCAGCAATAACCTCTGGGGACCAGAGGTTGGACTTGTTTCCTCTTTTCTGTTTGGTATATGTCCTGCATTGAATATGTGGAATCACTTTGGGTATTACTACGGCTTTGCATTGCCTTTTGTGCTTTTGTCTTTTTTATATGGACTTAAGATAATTTCCAATAAACAGTTAAAATATTATCTTATCTCTGCTATATTTGCATCTATTGCTATGTCTGTTGTTTCCTTGTATGGTGTGTGTATTATGTTTATGATTACTGCAGGATTGATATCAGCGTATAATGGGAAAAGGGAAGATTTGTATAGAATGTTGAAAAACAGTGCTTTCGGAATTGTGATGTTTATTGTAGTGGTTGGCATAATTCATATATTCCTTATTCTTGATAAGGAAACCTTTCTAAAGGTATTAAAATTTGAAGGAGGAGATTTTAAGTTTTCTCCTGATTTTTTCTATTTTGTTTTTGCTTCCTTAAAATCCGGTGCTGGATGGCCATTTTTATTGAGTTTTATTGCAGGATATATTTTATTATGCATGAAGGAAAGGAACAGTAATTCTATTTTTCTGATTACCTCAATAATAGTACCACTGGTGATTTTTTCGTGTTTTTCTCCCTGGTATGTGCGCAGAGGAATATTTCTGATGCCATTTATGGCTATGTTTGCAGGGATATTTCTAATTCATGTAATAAAAAGAATCAGGATTATCGGAGGAATGTTAACACTTTTTGTGCTTATATTAACATTTTTCTATTCTGGAGCAAACACGAGAGTTTTTGCGCAGGAGAATATTCGTGAAGAGGCAGGAAGATGGATAAATATGAATATCCCTGAAAAATCAAAGATAGGAATGCTTCAGATGCCGGCTCCTTATAGAACTCCGAGCTTTCAATTTTACAGATATGATATTATCCCTGTTTTATGGGATAAAGAAAAACTGGAAACAACGAAGCCAGATTATTTTATTATCAGCGAATATGAAACATTATGGCAGACAGAAGAAACCCTTGGAAACTTTTTTTTGCATTATTATACACTGAAGAAATTTCAGAAACCTGCTTCATTTTTTGGAATAACCTTTAATAGAACAAAATTCTCTGCGAAGGATGTCTGGGTTGCAAACCCTTATATTATAATTTATAAGAGGAAATATGTGGAAGAATAAAAAAGTAAGTGTGATTTTCCCAACCTATAACGAGAAAGATTCTATCAGAGATGCAATAGAAGATTTTTTTGCATCAGGATTTGTTGACGAGATTATTGTTGTTAATAATAATGCGGCAAAGGGGACAGACGAAGAGGTAAAGAAAACAAATGCAAAACTTGTCTATGAAAAAAAACAGGGCTATGGATATGCGATATGGAAGGGATTAGAAGAGGCAAAAGGAGAACTTTTTATTATATCTGAACCAGATGGTACATTTTCAGGAAGGGATGTTATAAAATTGCTCGCCTATTCTGATGATTTTGATTATGTTATTGGAACAAGGACAACAAGAGAATTAATATGGAAAGATGCAAATATGGGTGCTTTCTTAAAATGGGGAAATTGGGCTGTAGCCAAACTTCTCGAGTTTTTATACAATACAACAACACTTACTGATGTTGGTTGTACAATGAGATTGATAAAAAGACCTTTGTATGAAAAACTCAAGCCGCATTTTTCTGTAGGAACACAACATTTTGGACCTGAATTAACCCTTCTTGTTGCAAAGGCAAATGTTAGATTTATCGAGATTCCCGTAAACTATAAACCGAGGGTAGGAAAATCTTCTGTAACAGGTAGTTTCAGGAAATCACTTGTTCTCGGTATGAAAATGATATTTCTTATTATACAATACAGGTTTAAGAGGATAAACTTCAAAAATGATTCTTGCATATCATAGAATAAACAAATGGTATCCTGATGATGCATTAAGCGTTTCTCCTGAAATGTTTGAATCTCAGATAAGATTTTTATTGAAAGAAAAGTACGAGCCAGTTTCTTTATATGAGTATATCAAAAACAATGCGCATAGAAGAACTTTTTGTGTTACATTTGATGATGGATTTGCAGATAACTTTTTCATTGCTTTTCCAATTATGAAAAAATATGGGATAAAACCAATAATTTTTCTTATTGCCCATAGTATTGGAACAGAGAAAATTCATGAAAGATATAAAGACAAAGAAAAGGATAGATACCTTAAATGGAAAGAGATTCAGGAGATGTTAAAATCAGGCGTTATCTTTGGTTCTCATACATTAACACATCCAGATCTTACCAAACTTCCAAGAAAACAGGTGTGGAGTGAAATATTTGAATCAAAGAAATATATTGAAAAAAACATTGGACAGAGGATTGATTTTTTTTGCTACCCTTATGGTCGTCAAAACGAAAAAATCAGGCAAACAGTTAAAAATGCTGGGTACGCTGGTGCGGTTATTACAAACTGGAAGGGTAGTTTTGATTCTTATTCACTTCCGAGGATTGGTATATATGGACATAATTCACTTTTTACATTCAGGTTAAAAATATGGCTGAAAAAACTTCGTATAAAATAAGTCATATTTTGTTTTTGATATTTCTGGTAGGATTTTTAGTCAGAATTGTATTTATTCTTTTACTTGGTCCACATTTTTATTTTGATGATGAGCAGGAATACTGGAAGATGGTAAATAATTTTCTTTCTGGAAAAGGTCTAATGGTATCTGAAACATTAAAAGCATATAGACCTCCTGTTTATCCTTTGTTTATTGCGATACTTGTTAAACTTGGTTCTGGTATTGTGGGCATAAGGATTGTTCAGGCGTTAATTTCTGCAGTAACAAGTGTTTTAATATATCTACTCGGAAGAAAAGTATTTTCTGAGAGGGTTGCTATTCTTGCTGGTTGTATTTCCTCTGTTTATCCATTTTTTATTTTTTATACTGGGTTTTTACTTACTGAAACATTGTTTATATTTCTTATGGTATCTGCCATTCTTATGTTCATTAGGGTTTTTGAATCAGACACATCACCTTTATATGGAACTATTCCAGGTTTTATAACAGGTATCGCTGGTTTATGCAGACCAACGATGGAAGCATTTTTCCCATTTGCTCTTGTTTTCATTCTTTTTAGTGAAGGTTCTTACAAAAAAAGATTGTTGAAAATTTTCTTTGCTGGGCTTGGTTTTATTCTTATTCTATCTCCCTGGGTTATAAGGAATTTTGTTGTCCTCGGCAAATTTATTCCGGGAACAACAATGGGAGGGGCTGTTTTCTGGGAAGGAAATAATCCATATTCTGAAGGTGGTCCTTGCAGGTACTTTCCTGATGGTGTCTGGCAGATTGATGAATCAAAAAGGGACAGTGTTTTTTATAAGATTACCATTGACTATATAAAACAAGATCCTGTAAGATTTATAAAACTCCTCGGGAAGAAGTTTGTCAGATTTTGGAATGTTGTACTGAATGCATCCGACTATAGCAGTTTTTTTTATCGTCTTGTCAGCGTATTGAGTTTTGGACTGCTGCTTCCATTTTTTGTCATTGGATTATTTATTCCGCCGTTAGATCTGAAAAAGGCATTTCTTATAGGTATAATTGTTTTTTTTACAATTTTTCATATGATTTTTCTTGCTTCTGTACGCTATAGGATTGCGATTGAACCATTTGTAATTCTGTTTGCATGTCAGGGGTTTTTCTGGTTTCTTGAGCATGTAAAGGGGATTGTAAATAAATGAAACTTTCTGTGATCGTTCCTGTTTATAATGAAAAAAATACCATTGAGGTCATTATTCAAAAACTTCTTACAGTTCCTATTAATAAAGAAATTATTATTGTTGATGATGGCAGTACAGATGGAACAAGTCAAATACTCAAAAAGATTTCCCAGCAAAAATTCCCATTGATTAAGGTTATTTTTCAACCGAAGAATATTGGAAAAGGATATGCCATTCGAAGGGCAATAAACGAGATTACAGGTGATGTTGTTGTGATACAGGACGCAGACCTTGAATATGAACCAATGGATTATCTCAGGATGATAGAGCCAATAGAGCAGGGCAGGGCTGATGTTGTTTATGGCTCGAGAATACTTGGGAAGAATCAAACATCTTCTTTTTCATTTTATGTTGGGGGAAGGATTCTTTCCTTTTTTACAAACCTTCTTTATGGAACATCAATCACTGATGAACCCACATGTTATAAGATGTTTAAGAGTGATATCTTAAAAGGTATCAAACTTAACTGTAAAGGATTTGAGTTTTGTCCTGAAGTAACAGCGAAGATTGCAAAAAAGAAAATCAGGATATACGAGGTTCCAATAAGATATACTCCTCGTAAAATAAGAGAGGGGAAAAAAATCAGATGGAAGGATGGAGTCATTGCCATATGGACACTAATAAGGTACAGATTTTAATCTGTCCGTTATGTGGGGGTGATTCCCGTAGTACATGGAACGAGGCAGGTTATTATGCTTTCAGATGTAAAAGATGTGGGGTTGTTTTTTCTGAAAGCAGAAATAACACTTTTCTTTATGATAAAAACTATTTCTACAGGTGGTATATCAGGTCTGCCCAAAAAAGGAAAAGATATCTAAAAAAGATTTTGAAAAAAATAGAGAGAAAATATACTAAACTACCAGAGGGTAATTATCTTGATGTTGGGTGTGGCGCTGGGATATTCCTTGATATTGCGAAGCAAAACCACTGGAAAGCAGTAGGTGTGGATATTTCTCCTGCTGCTCTGGCATATTGCAGACAAAAAAAATTTAATGTTATTCAGGGACATCTTTCAGAATTATCATTACCTTCAGGATATTTTGATGTTGTTGTGCTTTTTGATGTCATTGCTCATATTGAAAATCCTGTGGACTATCTGAAAGAGATAAAAAGGGTTATAAGGGATGATGGACTTGTTATAATCAAAACGCCAAAACATCCCTCCCGACTTTTTTATATTGCGCGTCTTTTTAAGTTTACGAGGAAATCAAGGGTTCTTCTTCATATACCCGCACAAATATTTCATTTTGAAGAGACATCACTTCAAAAATTCTGTTTTATGAATGGGTTTAATGTTGTTTGTATATTTACCCTTGATGATATCCCTGGTTTTTTTCTTAAAAAGAGCCCTGTTTATATGTTATTGTTTTTTTTACAGGCATTTTTGAAGATATTCTGCGGAAGGAATTCAATGGTTGCAGTTTGCCAGAAGAAAATATGAACTTATTAACTTAAGAATTTCATATTATCTGGTTTTAATTCCTTACCAGCAGGTTTCGCCTGATTTTTTTTAGCAGTAATGATAAAATAATGAAATGAGAAAAATAATTATTACGGGCGGTGCTGGTTTTATCGGGACGAATCTTGCACTGGATCTTTTAGGAAATCCTGATAATGTTATTGTTGTTTATGACAATCTTTCGAGGAAGGGTGTCAAGAGTAATATTAGATTCCTTCTTGGTCAGGGATTTAAGAATTTTCAGTTTATTCAGGGAGATATAAGAGATTTTAATCTTCTGAAACAGGTTGTTTCTGGCGCTGATTGCGTTTTTCATCTTGCTGCACAGGTTGCTGTTACAAGTTCTGTTGATGACCCAATCAATGACTTTGAAACAAATGCCTCAGGAACATTATACCTTCTTGAGGCATGTCGAAAAAAGGCCAGGGATGCATTCTTTTTATATGCCTCAACGAACAAGGTTTATGGTGATCTTTCTAATTTAAGGATAAGAAAACTTAAGACCAGATATGCTTTTATAGATAAAGAAAACGGTATCAGTGAAGAACAGCAACTGGATTTTCATTCTCCATATGGATGTTCAAAAGGTTCAGGAGATCAATATACAAGAGATTATTCGCGAATTTATAATATGAAAACAGTTGTCCTCAGGCAGTCATGTATATATGGACCATTTCAGCATGGAAATGTTGACCAGGGCTGGATTGCACATTTTGTAATCTGTGCCCTTTCAGGTAGGGGAATTACCATCTATGGAGATGGCAAACAGGTAAGAGATATTCTTTGCGTTTATGATCTTATCAGGGCGTATAAAACACTTTTTGAAAAGGCAGAGGTGTGTTCGGGTAGTATTTTTAATATTGGTGGGGGGAAACAAAACTCTTTTTCCCTTCTTGAAATCATAGAAATTATAGAGAGGATAACCGGGGAAAAGATAAAATACAGTTTTGATAGATGGAGACCTGGTGATCAAAAGGTTTTTATAAGTGATAATGCTTCTATTAAAAAGGCAACTGGCTGGGAACCAGAGATTTCTGGTTTTAAGGGTGTTGAATATTTGATAAACTGGGTAAGAGAAAATCCAGGATTTTTTTCCCAGGGGAAGAAATGAGAAAAATTGGTATAATCGGTGCTGGGCATGTTGGCCTTGTTACAGCAGCGTGTTTTGCAAATATGGGCCATTATGTTTTATGTGCTGACAATGATATATCGAAAATAAGGTGTCTGAAAAAAAATAAGATTCCTTTCTATGAACCGAATCTTGATGATCTTGTTCGAAGCGAAACAGAGAAAGGAAAACTTGTTTTCACCTCTTCTATTAAAAGGTTAACCCTCGAATCAGAAATTATTTTCATTGCAGTCGGAACTCCTTCATCAGATTGTGGTAGGGCTGATTTATCGGCAATTGAGAAGGTTACAGCAGAGATAGCAGATGCTCTTACCTGTTTGAAGAACCCATCTGGCATTTACAAGATTATTGTAGAGAAAAGCACAGTTCCTGTTTTTACAGGAGAATGGGTTAAAAAAACACTGCAAATTATGCTGCCAGTTGGCCTTGATTTTGATGTGGCGGCAAATCCGGAATTTTTAAGAGAGGGAAGTGCAGTAAATGATTTTATGAAGCCCGACAGGATTGTTGTTGGCGTGGAAAACCAGAGGGCAAAGAAAATATTTGAGGAGATTTATAAACCATTAGATGCACCTATGCTATTTACTGACATAAAAAGTGCAGAATTAATAAAACATGCCTCAAATTCTTTTCTTGCCTTGAAAATCTCCTATATTAATATTATTGCACGAATATGTGAGAGATGTGACGCAGATGTTGATAATGTGGCAGATGGAATGGGTTACGACAAAAGAATTGGAAGGGCATTTCTTAATGCAGGTATCGGTTATGGTGGATCATGCTTTCCAAAAGATGTCAGGGCTTTTATTTATCTTGCAAAAAAACTTGGCATTTCTTTTAATCTTTTAAGAGAGGTAGAAAAAATAAATAAACAACAGAGAGAAATAGCAATAAAAAAAGCTGTTTCTCTTCTTGGTGGAAGACTTGCAGGCAAAAAAATTTGCGCTTTCGGAGCAGCGTTTAAGCCAGATACAGACGACTTAAGAGAAAGTCCGGCGGTTGAGATAATAAAAAAACTTATATCAAGGGGAGCAAAGGTTAGATGTTATGATCCGATGGCTCTTAAAAATCTTGTTATAGAGGTACCTGATGTTGATGTTTATAACAATCCTTATGATGCAGTTGATTCATGTGATTTATTAATGTTGTTAACGGAATGGTCCCAGTTTGCTGAACTGAATTTTGAGAGAATAAAGAAATTGATGAAAAGCCCATTTATTATTGATTGTAGAAATTTTCTTGATGTGAAGCATTTAAAAAAACTTGGATTTATCTATTCAGGAATCGGGAGAAAGGTATGAATGCTATTGTTACAGGTGGTGCAGGGTTTCTTGGTAGTCATCTGTGTGAAAGATTATTGAAAAACGGAGATTATGTATATTGCATTGATAATCTGATAACAGGTTCTTTTGAGAATGTAAAACACCTTTCGGGAAATATTAGGTTTAAGTTTATACAGGAAGATATCATTTCATTTAATATTGAGAATATTTCTATAAAACCAGATATAATCTTTCATCTTGCAAGTCCAGCATCTCCTCCTGACTATATGAAATTTCCACTTGAAACTCTCAGGGTTAATTCAATCGGGACAGATAGATGTTTATCTCTTGCGAAAAAAGCAGGGGCTCGATTTCTTTTTACATCAACATCAGAGGTTTATGGAGATCCCCTTGTACATCCTCAAAAAGAAACCTACTGGGGAAATGTAAACCCTGTTGGTCCAAGATCAGTCTATGATGAAGGGAAAAGATACGGAGAAGCGCTTGTTATGGCTTATCATAGACAATATGGATTAAAAACATACCTTCCGAGGATTTTTAATACATATGGGCCGCGGATGCGTCTGAATGATGGCAGGGTTATTCCAAATTTTATTTCACAGATTCTTTCAAGCAAGCCACTTACAATATATGGCGATGGGAAACAAACAAGAAGTTTTTGTTATGTGGATGATTTGATTTCTGCTTTTTTGCTTTTGATAGAAACAGATTATCATCTACCTGTAAATCTTGGAAATCCCGAAGAATTTACAATTATTGAACTTGCTGAAAAAATGAAAAAACTTTCTGGGGCTGATATTTCTATTAAGTTTCTCGATGGTCTTCCTGATGACCCGAAACAGAGAAAACCCGACATTACACTGGCAAAAAAAATTCTTGGTTGGTTTCCAACTATAAAACTTGAAGAAGGGCTAAAAAAGACATTGGATTATTACATTAAGGTTAAAAAATGAAAAAGGTTCTTATCACTGGTGGAGCCGGATTTATTGGGAGTCATCTCTGTGATGCGCTTCTTGAAAATGGCTATGGTGTTGTTGTATTTGATAATCTTGATCAACAGGTTCATCCTGAGGGAAATATTCCAGAATATCTTAACAGGAATGTTGATTTTGTTAAAGGAGATGTAAGGGATTATTCAAAACTAAAGGAAGTAGTATGCAATGCTGATTTTATATTTCATTTTGCATCTGCAGTTGGGGTAGGGCAGTCTCAGTATCAGATTTCAAAATATGTTGATGTAAATATTTGTGGTACTGCAAATCTTCTTGATATTCTTGTTAATAGTCGTCATCACATTAAGAAATTGATTGTTGCTGCTTCAATGAGTAGTTACGGCGAGGGTAAAGCAAGATGTAAAAAGTGCGGGATTTTCAAGCCTGCATTGAGAAACATTCCTGAAGGCACAGGAGTAAAAGAAAAAGAGTACTGGGAAATAAAATGTCCTTTATGCGGGGATATTGCAGATTCAATACCAACAGACGAAGGATCTTTACTTGATTCTAATTCTATCTACGCAATTACAAAAAAAGAACAAGAAGAAATGTGTTTACTTATCGGGAAACTCTATGGGATTCCAGTTGTTTCTCTGAGGTTTTTTAATGTTTACGGCCCACGTCAATCATTGAGCAATCCTTATACAGGCGTTGCGGCAATTTTTATTAGCAGGATAAAAAATAATAAGCCACCTGTTATATTTGAAGATGGTCTTCAGACAAGGGATTTTATATGGGTTGATGATGTTATAAGGGCAAATATTCTTGCCCTTGAAAATGAAAAGGCAAACCAACAGTATTTTAATGTTGGAACAGGAAAACCTGTCAGCATCCTTGATGTCGCAAAAAATCTTATTAATCTTTCAGGAAAAAAAATACACCCCCTTGTGACTTATAGATTTAGAAAGGGAGATGTAAGACATTGCTATGCAGATACGAGAAAAATAGAGAAGGTTCTTGGTTTTAAACCTACTTTTTCATTTGAAAGGGGGATGTTAAATCTATTAAAATGGTCTGATTCTGTGATTGCTGAAGATAGATTTATCTCTGTAATGGAAGAACTTAAGAAGAAAAAATTAGTATGAAAGATCAACCCTTTTTGAGTATTGTTATTCCAGCGAGAAATGAACAAGAACTTATTGCTTCAACAATTGAAAATATTCTGCCATATACGGGTATAAATCTTGTTGAGATTATTGTTGTTGATGACCATTCTACTGATGATACTTCATTAATTGTAAAAAAATTATGCAGTATACATAAAGAGGTAAAGCTGGTTTATAATCAAAAACCTGCAGGATTTGCAAATGCATTGAAAACAGGGTTTGAAAATGCCAGTGGAGAATTTGTTCTTCCTGTAATGGCAGATGGATGTGATGATCCAGAAACAATACCTCTGATGATTGAAAAAGCAAAATCAGGATATGACCTTATATGTGGATGTCGATATATGAAAGGTGCAGGAAAGATAGGTGGGCCTAAACTACAGGGATTTTTTTCAAGGTTTGTCTGTCTTTCTTTATATTATCTCGCAAGGTTTCCGACCAGGGATATTTCAAATGCTTTTAAGGCATACAGGCGAAGTATCCTTCAAGATATTCGCTTAAAGGAAAATGGGTTTGCTATTTCAATGGAAGCTGCAATGAAGTTCTGTTTATACGGATACAGGATTTGTGATGTGCCAACATTCTGGGTTGGAAGAAAAAAAGGGAAATCAAAATTCAGGATAACAAGGACATTTCCATACATGAAACTTTACATATATGTATTGATAAAATCATGGACAAAGATACTGTAAACCTTAGTGTAGTAATTCCGGCTTATAACGAGGAAAACACGATTGAGGCAACCCTATACAATATCAATGAATATTTTGAGAAGCAGAATATTATCTTTGAGATTGTTGTTGTGGATGATGGAAGTTGTGATGAAACCTCGTCAAAAGTTAAATCGATTGCCAAAAAACTGAATTCTGTCAAACTTGTTTCTTATAAAGAAAATAAGGGAAAGGGAGAAGCCATTTCTCAGGGGGTACTTGTTGCAAAGGGAGAGTTTATCCTTTTTTCTGATGCTGATTTATCAACGCCAATCTCTGAGATAGAGAAATTTATGCCCTATCTTGCCAATGGATATGACATAGTAATTGGCTCAAGAAGAGTAATGGATTCACAGATTACCAGAAAGCAACCATTTCCGAGAAGATTATCAGGAAAGGTTTTTCAAATGCTTGTGCGCACAATCCTACATCTTCCTTTTTCTGATACTCAATGTGGATTCAAATTATTCAGAGGATCTATTGCAAAGAAACTATTTGCTGAACTTAAGCATAAAGGATTTGTTTTTGATGTTGAGATTATTTATAGGGCAGTAAAATCAGGATACAGGATAAAAGAAATTGGTGTAATATGGGCAAATGATCCAACCACGACAGTAAGGTTTTTAAGAGATTCTTTTAAGTGTTTTGTTGAACTTATACAAATCAGGTTCCAAAACTAATGAACAAGCCCTATTTGTTTATAATTATTGGCATTTTTATCTTTGCATCTTTGTTATATACAACAGGTATAAAGTGGGGACTACCTTCAGAAGAAACAAAGAGTTTTTATATTCAAGATGCCAATATTTCCCAAGAATATGTCAAACACAGCTGGGAAATTTCCAAAGAAAATCTACCAGAGAAATTGCCAAGGTCTGTTTTTAATGCGATCCGTTCTTTTCATCCTGATGAACAAAATATCCTGAAAAGTATAAGCACAATGTCTCCTGAAAGGTTTGATTTTAATCCTCATTTTTTCGAGTATCCTTCTTCTCAGATATATCTTGTTGCAGTTACATTAAAGGTTCTTTCAATACCAGGATTTATAAAGATAGAACCAGATATTTCTTATTACTTCAAGCATCCTGATGAAATGGCAAAAATGTATCTTGCAGGAAGATATATTACGCTGTTGATGGCTATTTGTGGTTTAATTTTATTTTATAAAGTCGCACTGGTATTATGCGGAAGGTATGGCGCTGCTTTTGCAACTGCGTGCCTTGGGTTCTGTCCATTATATTCAATAAACAGCCATTATATGACTGTTGATATTCCAATGGTTTTCTGGATTATAGTTTCCCTTTTTTTTATTGTAATGTTTGTAAAAAGAAGAAAATTTTTTTACATTGCATTTTCTGCCTTTACACTCGGAATTGCAACTGGAACAAAATATCCTGCAGGAATACTTATATTCCTATTACCCTTTGTCTATTATAGAACCTATGAAAAATCTCCTGGTAGGTTTATCAAAAATATGCTGATATTGTTTGTTTTGTTTCTTGTGGGATTTTTAATAACAACTCCATACTGCATAATTGCATTTAATGAGTTTAAAAGAGATATTCTATATCAGACAGGATCAAGAGGTGTTGGTGCTTCTGGCTTATATCAGTATATAAACTGTTTCATTAATTTTTTCGCGGCATTCTGGGTTGGTTCATGGTTGCTTGTGTTTTTGTTTATCCTGTCTATATATTTTCTCGCAAGAAGAAGATTATTAGAAGATAGAATAATCCTGACAGGGCTTATTCTTTGTCTTGTGCCGCTTTTTACTGCAGGAGGATTTAAGTACGCACGATATTATTTATTGGTACTTCCTTTTTTATGTTTAAGCGCAGGCTCTGTTTTTAATGATTTTTTCCAGATAGAAAATAAAAGAGCAAAAATTTTTGCTTCTTCATTGTGTATCTTAATTCTTGTGGCTGTTTTAATTAAGTCAGTTGCTTATTCAAAGGTAATGGCCTGTAAGGATGTAAGGATTCTTGCAGCAGAGTATATAAGCAACGAGATTCCACAGGATAAAAAACTTGTGTTTACAAAGGATCCATGGATATTCGAGGTTCCCCCGGTGAATCCATTAAGATACGCAGTAGTATCAGAAAAAGATCTTGAGACAGCACCTTCCGGGAGTTTTCTAATTATAGGAGAACTTCAATATTTTCTTACCTATGGTAGTAGAGTTAAGGAAATGCAAAACAAGATAGATTTTTGCCAAAAAAAAGGATTTGTGCTTAAAAAAATCTTTGAGAATGAACCTCATTTTGGTCAACTATATTTTGATTGTGACTGGACCCTTCATGATATGATTTATGCCCACCCTAAAATCTTGCTTTTTTATAAGCCATGAATAATAAAATCTTTGAATATGAACTTCCGCAGGATAGAATTGCTCAAAGACCTCTTGAACAAAGGGAAGAAGCAAAATTGATGATAGTCAATCGTCAGACAGGAAAAATTGAACATTCGATATTCAAAAACATCATAAATTTTTTTTCTAATTCAGATGTGCTTGTTTTAAACAATACAAGGGTAATTCCAGCAAGGCTTTACGGAAAAAAAGAAACAGGTGGAAAGATCGAGATTCTTTTATTAAAGAAAATACAACCCAGCATATGGGAGGTTCTTATACGAGGAAAAATTAAAGAAGGGATGCAGATATTATTTGATGAAATCTCGGGTACAGTTCTTAAAAAAAATGATGTTGGTTCCTGGATTTTGCAGTTTGATACAGATGATGATGAGAAGGTCTTCAGTATAGGCAGGGTTCCAATTCCACCTTATATAAAGAGAGACGATGATGAAAAAGATATAACAGATTATCAGACAGTATACGCAGAAAAATATGGTTCAGTTGCTGCGCCCACTGCTGGATTACATTTTACAAAAAATATCCTTAAAGAATTAGAAAATAAAGGAGTTGTTATTACGTTTATAACCCTTCATATTGGTTATGCTTCATTGCGTATATATAGAGGTTTTGACGAAAAAAAACTCATTCTGCCTGAATTTTTTGAAATATCCGAAGAATCAGCCAGTGTTTTGAATGATGCAATTAGGACAGGGAAAAAAATTTGCGCTGTAGGAACAAGTACTGTAAGGGCGATTGAAAGTGTAGAAAAAGCAAACAATAAAATTTGTGCTTGTAAACGGTATACTGACTTATTTATTGAACCTGGATACGAGTTTAGGTATATAAATAAGATGATAACAAATTTTCATTTGCCTCGTTCAACACATCTTTCAATGGTATGTGCATTTGGTGGTACTGAATTGATTCAAAAGGCTTATACTATTGCAGTTGATACTGGGTATAGATTTTATTCTTATGGTGATGCAATGCTGATTATTTAGAAGGAGATGTGTATACTTTTTTCTTCTTGTATAGTGGCAAGGAAAAAGGTTTTTTGGTAAGGAATACATTTATTACCAATTCAAAATGCAAAAGGCAAAATTTTAACCATCTTCGAGCTTTTAATTTTGCGTGCTTCATTTTACAATTCGCATTTTTTAATTCCTTTCTTTGTAAGGGAAATCTGGAATGGATTTTATTGGTGTTTTGTTGAATGCATTTACACAAACAGGCGTTCTGTGTTAAAATTTAAAGCATTATGTTTTCCTTTATTGTCAATAAAAAAGATAATCGAGCGAGGGTATGTTCATTTGTATCATTGCATGGAATAGTTGAGACACCCTGTTTTATGCCTGTTGCAACCTCTGCGAGTGTAAAACTTCTTACATCCGAAGAGGTTTTTTCCATGGGACTTAAGGCAATCATACTAAATGCATACCATCTTTACATAAAACCAGGAACTAAAATTATCATAGATTCAGGGGGCATCCATAACTTTATGAAATGGAATGGACTTGCATTAACGGATAGTGGTGGATTTCAAATGTTTAGTTTACCCGGTTCTCAAGAAAACGAGGAAGGTATTTCTTTAAGGGTCCCTGAAACTGGCGCACAACATTATTTTACTCCTGAAAAAATGATTGAAATAGAAGAAAAAATAGGAGCTGATGTAATGATGTGTCTTGATTATTGTCCAAAAATCTGGGATAATTTACAGGAATTAAAAATAAGTGTTCAACGGACAGTTGATTGGGCAAAGAAATGTAAATCTGCGCATTCAACTGAAAATCAACAATTATGGGGTATAATTCAGGGAGGAATAGATATTTCTTTAAGACAACAGTGTATTGAACGTCTTGAAGAAATCGAATTCCCTGGTTATGGTATTGGTGGTTTAAGCATAGGCGAGCCATGGAGCAAAACACTGGAGATTATTGATCTTGTTTCTAAAAGTATACCAGAAAATAAGGTTCGTTATCTTATGGGTATGGGTATGCCTGACCAGGTTGTTGAGGCATGCGAAATGGGAATTGATTTTTTTGATTGTGCGATGCCAACGAGAATTGCGAGAAATGGAACCACACTCGGGTGGAATGGGAAATTTAATATAAAAGCCGCAGCATGCAAAGATGAAAATGGTCCGCTTGATCCTGAATGTAATTGTTTTGTTTGCAAAACATATAGCAGGGCATATCTCAGGCATTTGTTTAATGCGCACGAAATGCTCGGGATGCGTTTGAACTCTTATCACAATCTTTACTTTATGTCTGAGTTGATGAAGAAAATTCGTAGTAGTATCAAGCAGGGGAAATTCCAGGAATTTAAGAAAGATTTTTTGAATAAATACCAACAAAAGGAGTAATATGCCAAATAATGCACAGGGTGCTTCGTTGTTTCAGGCAATTCTACCTCTTCTGCTTATCTTCTTTATCTTTTACTTTCTTCTGATTTTGCCACAACAAAGAAAGGAAAAACGTAGAAGAGAGATGCTTGATAACCTTAAGAAGGGTGATCGCGTTATCACTGTTGGGGGTATGATTGCAACTGTGGATGAGATTAAAGGCAAGATTGTATCTCTTAAGGTGGGTGAGGTAAAGATTGATTTTGTAAAAAATGCGATTGCTCAGATTTATCAAGAAGAAAAGTAATCCGCTATGATTGGATATTTCGATGTTAGAAACGGTTGTGCAGGAGATATGATAGCCGGTGCGCTTGCTGGGTGTGTTGGGGGTAATGAAATCAAGAAAATTCTCAATGGTATTGATTTTCCTTATGGATATAGCATTGAAATAAGACAGGTTTTAAGATCCTCTGGACATTCCCATGGAATAAAGGCAAATCAGTTTATTGTAAATGTAAATGAAAAAGAAAATGAGAGATCTTATAAAGAGATTGTTTCAATTTTTAACAAAAGCAGACTGCCCTTATCTATTAAAGAAAGAATTCTGGCTGTTTTTGAAACCCTCGCGCACGCTGAAAGCAAGGTTCATGAAGAACCAATAGAAAAATTGCATTTTCATTCTGTCGGCCAGACAGATGCCCTTGTTGAGGTTGCTTTTTCGATAATTGCCCTTGATTTTCTTGGCATAAAGAGGATTTTTGCTTCTCCTGTTGGAATTTCCTGTGCTGCACCTGCAACATTAAAGATTGCTTCGGGTATTCCGGTTATCATGCGCAATTTTGATTTTGAATCAACAACGCCAACGGGCATCTCGATTATCAAAACACTTGTTGAATCATATCAGGATACACCACCATTTTTATTTGAAAACTATTCATATGGAACTGGCACTTTACTGACAGATTTGCCAGATGTCGTGCAATTTTCATATGGCAAAAATATAGGTAGCAATTTTGAAAGAATAGGGGTTCTTGAAACATCTGTAGATGATATGAATCCTCTGGTTTTTGACCATTTGATGGAGGTTTTGTATAAGGTAGGTGCTCTCGAGGTGAGTTTTTTTACAGGAATCACAAAAAAATCAAGGCCGATATTCTCAATAAGAATTATGTGTCGGCCTGAGCAGAAACAGAGAATTTCAGAGATTATTTTTAAGGAAACCACAACACTTGGCATCAGATATAGGGAAGAAGAAAGAATTATTCTTGAAAGAAGAATAAGAAAAATAAAGACAAAATATGGAGATATAAATGTAAAGATTGCATATCTTTCATCAAAAGAGCCAGTAAATATTATGCCAGAATATGAAGATTGCAAGGCGGTTGCTATCAGAGAAGGTATTCCATTAAAGAAGGTTGTTGAAGAGGTTTTAAGGGTTATTCTGAAGGGAAAATAAGGAAAAATAGGCTATAATAATTAACTATATTGCCCTCTTATAGAATCATTTATAAACACCTGTGGAGGAAAAGATGGTTGTTGGGGTATGGAGGGTTGAATTACATATACCATACGCGCAAAACCTTAAAGAAAAAAGAAGTATATTGCAGTCAATTCTTGTAAAATCAAGAAACCGTTTTAATGTTTCAATCGCTGAACTTGATTTTCATGATAAATGGCAGAGGAGTGTTATGGGTGTTGCATATGTTAATTCAGATGCAAAAAAAGCAGAGGATGTTTTTACATCAATAAGAGACATTTTTGAAGAAACAGGAGATGTTATTATTATACGGGAAGAAATCAGTTTTTATTCACTTGAAAGATAAGGATATTAGATGGAAAAAGATAGATACCACCCTAAAGAAATAGAACAATATTGGTACCAAAAATGGGAAGAGTCAGGATGTTTTCGTGTAGATAGATATGATGGGGAACCCTATGTGATTGTGATTCCTCCCCCAAATATAACAGGTTATCTTCATATTGGACACGCATTAAATAATACAATACAGGATATTCTTATACGCTGGAAAAGAATGCAGGGATTTAATGCGTTGTGGGTTCCTGGTACAGATCATGCTGGGATTGCTACCCAGAATGTTGTAGAAAAAGAATTGATGAAAAAAGGTCTGTCGAGGGAATCTCTCGGAAGAGAAAAATTCTTAAAAGAAGTATGGTCATGGCGGGAAAAATATGGCAATAGAATTATTGAACAATTGAAACGACTTGGAGCATCCTGTGATTGGAGTCGGCTACGATTTACAATGGATGAGAATTTCTCTCGAGCGGTTCAAACAGTTTTTGTTAGTTTGTATGAAAAAGGTTTTATTTATAGAGGAACAAGAATTATTAACTGGTGTCCAAGGTGTACCACGGCTTTATCAGATGAAGAGGTTGAATATAGAGAAGAAGATGGCTATCTTTATTATCTTAGATATCCTGTAGAAGGAAATGGTTTTGTTGTTGTGGCAACAACAAGACCCGAAACAATGCTCGGTGACACTGCTGTTGCTGTTCATCCTGAGGATACCAGATATAAAGGATTAATCGGGAAAATGGTTAATCTACCGTTTGTTGACAGGTTAATACCGATTATTGCTGACGAGAATGTTGAGAGAGAATTTGGAACAGGTGCTGTAAAGGTAACTCCATCGCATGATCCTCAGGACTATAATATCGCCAGAAGACATAATCTTCAATTTATTACTGTGATGGATACAACTGGTAAGATGAATGAAAATGCCGTTGATTTTGCGGGGCTCGATAGATTTTCCTGCAGAGAAAAAATACTTCAGCAATTGCAGGAGAAGAATCTTGTAGAGAAGATTGAACCTTATACACACAGAGTTGGACATTGTTATCGGTGTGATACTGTAATAGAGCCTTATATCTCACGGCAATGGTTTGTGAAAATGAAAGACCTTTCCATTCCAGCCATAAAGGTGGTTGTCGATGGGGATCTTAAATTTTATCCTGAAAGATGGACAAAGGTATATCTTCAATGGCTGGATAATATTCAAGATTGGTGTATCAGTCGGCAGATATGGTGGGGGCATAGAATTCCAGTGTGGTACTGTGCAAATGAAAAATGTCCGCCTATCGTCAGCATTGAAATACCCGTGGTATGCCCTTGCTGTGGTTGTGATAAGATTGTTCAGGATCCTGATGTCCTTGATACATGGTTTTCATCGTGGCTATGGCCATTTGCGGTTTTTGGTTGGCCAGAAAAAACAAAGGATCTTGAAATTTTTTATCCAACTGATACCCTTGTTACTGCCCAGGAAATTCTTTTTTTCTGGGTAGCAAGAATGGTTATGGCTGGTTTTGAATTCATGGGAGAAAAACCTTTCAGTTCTGTTTACATAAACGGAACTGTGCGGGATGAAACCGGAAGAAAAATGAGTAAATCGCTCGGTAATGCAATTGATCCAGTTGAAATTATAGATGAATCAGGTGCTGATTCTCTAAGGTTTGGTTTGATTTCATTAACCTCGTTTGGTCAGGATGTATTTCTGCCGGATAAGTTTTATTATAAAGGAAGAAACTTTTTAAATAAAATCTGGAACTCTTTCAGGTATCTTGAGATACTCGCAGAAAAAAACCAGGTTAATAAAATTTCTTTTGCGTCGGTAATCGAGAATGCAAAAGGGCTGCATTTACAAGAAAAATGGATTCTTACGCTTCTTGACCAGAATATTCGACATATTTGTGAGTGTCTCGAAAATTTTAAGTTTAATGAGGCATCTGATTGTATCTATGAATTTTTCTGGCATCAATATTGTGACTGGTATATTGAAATGTCAAAGATGTATTCTGAAAAAGACCAGTACCTTGTTTCATGTGTTATTCCATCTCTGTTTTATGTTATGGAAAAGGTACTGAAACTTTTACATCCATTTGTTCCTTTTATTACAGAAGAGTTATGGCATCATTTACAAAGATTTGTAGATGTTGATGCAGACTTTATTACAAAGAGTTCCTGGCCTCGACCATATGGTTTTAATTTTGAGGAAACACTGGAGAATATGGAAGAGATTAAAAATATTGTGATAGAAATCAGAGACGTAAAAACTGGTTTTAGGATACCTGTAAATCAAAATGTAGATGTTGATTATTACGGAATTTTACTGCTTTCAAACGATGAATACAGGAAGATTGTTGAGTTTCTTGCAAAGGTAAAATTCAATAGTAAAGAAAAAAATTCAATAAAGAATATACCTGATGGCGAGATTGTAAAAATATGGGGCAATGGCTGGTTTTCTATGAAAACAGAGGGAGTTATTGATTTTGAAGCAGAAAAGAAAAAATTAATAGGTGAAAGAGACAAGATTATGAAAATTTTTGAGGGGGTCGAAAATAAACTCTCAAGCGATAAATTTTTGACACATGCACCCGAAGATGTTATAGAAAAAACAAAAAAACTCCGAGATGAACTTAAATATGAGATTGAAAAGATTGAAAAGAATCTTAAACTTTTAACCAGGGAGCAATAATGAAAGCAATAATTGGAATATCTGGAAGGCAGTTTCATGTTCAGGATGGTGATATTATTGAGATATTTAGGGTTAATCATAAAAAAGGAGAACAATTTTCAATTCAGGATATCTCTGCGATTGAAAAGGACGGGGTACTTATTGTCGACAAGGCATCCCTTAAAAACTATTCTGTACTTGTTGAGGTTGTCGATGAAAAAAAAGGAGAAAAAATTCATGTTTTTAAGAAGAAGAAAAAAACTGGTTATCATCGCAAAATTGGACATCGCGATTATATAAGCGTCATCAAAATTATTGGGATTCAAACCACTGATGCAACATCCTAATGTTTTTACAGGTGATAATATTTCAGGGAAAAAGGCACTAATAATAGTATTCAACGAGAAAACAAGTAATGCAGCAGGTTCAGAAAATCTCGAGGAATTAAAATCCCTGGCAGCGACTGTTAACATTCATGTTGTTCATTCTATTTTTATCAGGCATCCAGATCCTATTCACCCGGCAACCTATATTGGTAAAGGCAAAATTAACGAGATTCGTCAGATTATCAATATGTATAAATGTGAACTTATAATTTTTGAAAAAGAACTTACTCCTGTTCAACAACGAAATCTCGAGGAACTCTTGAATCTTGTTGTGATTGATAGGACGGTCCTTATACTTTTAATTTTTGGAAAACATGCGCATACTCTTGAAGGAAAACTTCAGGTTGAACTTGCACAAACAACATATCTTTTGCCACGGCTTGCAGGATATTCTGGGCAACTTTCACGATTGGGCGGTACAATTGGAACAAGAGGACCTGGCGAACAGAAATTAGAGGTGTATAGGAGAAGAGCCAGGGAAAGGATAAGATTTTTGAATCAGAAGATAAAGGAAATTGAAAAGCACAGGGAGATTATTCGTGCAACGAGGCGTCGCAAAAATCTTCCAGTCGCTGTACTTCTCGGCTATACCAATGTTGGTAAGAGTACGCTTTTAAATGCACTTATTCACAAGCAGGATGCAACCGTTGATAATAGATTGTTTTCTACACTTGATCCTCTCACGCGTCTGGTATATCTTGGCGAGGGTAGATTTTGTTTGATGTCAGATACTGTTGGACTTCTTTCTTCTCTTCCACATCATCTTATTGCTGCTTTCAGGGCAACCCTCGAAGAAATAAGGTTTGCAGATGCACTTATTTGTCTTATTGATGTAGTTGGGCTGAATTTAGAAAGACAGATTACAACAATTAACAATGTTCTCGAAATGATGGAGATTCAGGGTAAACCGAGGATTAATGTATTTAACAAGATAGATCTTATAGATGAAACAGAGTTGAATATTCTTAAAAGAACTTACCCCGACGGTATTTTTATTTCAGCAAGGACTGGTTCTGGATTTAATGATTTAAGAACGAAAATAGGAGAAATGATAGGTGGTTATGTATACTTCAAATCATGAAAGAAAACTGATTGATAAAATTTGTTCCGAGATAGAGAAATACAATAATTTTATTTTGACAACACATCAACTGCCTGATGGAGACGGATTGAGTTGCGAACTGGCTTTTTTTGATATGTTGATTAACCTTGGGAAAAATGTAGTTATTGTTAATGAATTTTCTGCGCGACCAGTATTTAATTTTCTTCCTTATTTTTCAAAAATAGTAAACCCTGAGATATACAGGCGCTTAAGATTTAAACCTGATGTTGCTATAGTTTTTGACTGTAGTAGTAAAGAAAGGGTAGGCAGACCTTTTGAGGATATTTCAGATGCTCGGGTGATTATAAATATTGATCATCATGAAGGCAATACCCTTTTTGGAGATATTAATCTGGTCAGTTGTGATCGTTCGTCTGTTGGAGAAATATGTTTCCTTATAGCAAAAAAACTTGGATGTCTCAATGAGAAAGTCGCAGAGTGCCTTTATGTAGCGATTCTTACTGATACAGGGTCCTTCAGACATCATTTTGATATGAGAACCTTTGATGTTTCAGAGAAACTTCTTCAAACCGGTATAGATCCAGAAACAATAGCAGATAATATTTATCATAATAATTCTGTTTCCTGTTTGCGCTTGCTTGGTTATGCGCTGAGTAATCTCCAGTATGATGATAAAATTCGAACAGCATGGACCGTATTGACCGGGGATATATACAGAAGGACAAGGGCACTTGAACAGGATACAGAAATAGTTGTTGATATGCTACGGACAATTAAGGACGCTGATATTATATTTATTGTCAAGGAAAAAAAAAGAGAAATAAAGTTTAGTCTGAGGAGCAGAAAAGGTATAAATGTAAGGAGAATAGCCGAAAGGTTTGGTGGTGGCGGACATAATAATGCTGCTGGATTTTCATTTCAGGGCATATCTATTGAACAGGCAGTTTTAAGATTTCTCAGGTATTTAAGGAGTAGGCAACAGGAGGACAAGGATTTAGATGATTGATATCAACGAATTGAATGGTTTCTTAAATGTAAATAAGCCATCGGGTATGACATCATATGATGTCATAAGACACATCAAAAGAATTTCTAATTTTAAAGGAAAGATTGGTCATACAGGAACACTTGATCCTTTGGCTTCAGGAGTTCTTGTTATCTGTATTGGTTCAGCGACAAAAAAGGCAGGTAAGTTTCTTGCAATGGAGAAAGAATATCTTGCTACCATGCTTCTCGGTACAACAACAGATACAGACGATATACAGGGTAAGATTATCGAAACGAAAAAGATAGATGATACAACACTCGATATAGATTTGATTAATAAAACAATTCATTCTTTTATCGGCGAGATTCAGCAGGTTCCGCCTTCTGTTTCAGCGTTGACAAGGCAGGGCGTAAGGTTGTATAAACTCCACAGGCAGGGTCGTCCGGTAATACCTGAAGCAAGGAAGGTGTTTATTTATGAGATAGATGTAAAAAAGGTTGAGATTCCAAGGGTAGTGTTTAAGGTTGTTTGTTCAAGGGGAACATATATCCGTGCACTATGTAGAGATATAGGAAGAAAACTTGGTTATGGCGCTGTTCAGGAGGCTTTGATAAGGACAAGGGTTGGGTTTTTTTCCATAGAGCAATCTATTACCCTTGATCAATTGAAGAAAGATGGAATAAAAAAATATCTGATGAATACAAATATAATATAGAGATGGAACAGTTAATTGTTAGTGTTTCTGGAATCAGGGGAATTTACGGGAAGGATTTAAAAGAAGAGGATGCCCTTATGTTTGGTAAGGCCTTTGGACTATGGGCCAAAGGGCAGAATATTGCTGTTGCAAGAGATACAAGGTTGAGTGGAGAACCATTAAAAGCAGCATTTATATCAGGATTGCTGTGGGCAGGAAAAAATGTTTCAGATTTTGGTATCGCTGCAACTCCTGCGCTTACATGGTTTACAGAAAAAACAGATGGATTTTATGGATCTATTATTACTGCAAGCCATAATCCCGTTGAATATAATGGAATAAAACTAATTAATTCCTGCGGAACATTTCTAAACCTGAAGCAATTTGAATCCTTCTTTAATACTTATAAAAATATTGAAAAGAAAAAAAGTAAAAAACCAGGGGTATATTTTTTTGATGCGCATCTTATGGATAGGTTTTTTTCTTCATTATTCAACTTTATTGATGTGTCTTCTATAAGGAAGAAAAGAATTAAGGTTGTTGTTGACCCTGTGGAGGGAGTAGGCGCCATTTACTCAAAAAAATTTCTTGAAATGCTTGGTTGTGATGTTGTTATGATTAACAGTACTTTACCGGGTATTTTTTCGCATCCTCCAGAGCCTGTTCCATCTCATCTCAGACATCTTGGAGAAATTGTTAAAAAGGAAAACGCTGATATTGGATTTGGTCAGGATCCTGATTGCGATCGTCTCTTACTTGTTGCAGATAATGGGATGTGTGTAAGTGAAGATCTTGGTTTTTCAGTTCTGATAAACTGGATACTTCAAAGAAAGAAAGGCCCTGTTGTTGTAAATATTGCGACAACCAAACTTGTGGATGATATATGTCGTGATGCAGGGGTCGAAATATTCCGTACAATGGTTGGAGAAGTTTGTGTTGTTGAGAAAATGAAAGAGGTAGGGGCCTCTGCTGGTGGAGAAGGAAATGGAGGTGTGATTTTCCCAGATTTTCATTATGGCAGGGATAGTTTTATAGGTATGGCATTGGCTCTTGAGATGCTTGCGAAAACAGGTTTAAATCTTTCTGAGATTATAAAAAAATTTCCACAGTATTATTTTGTGAAAAAGAAGATAAAGTTTCCTTCTGAAAAAATTTCTGGCCTTTATAAGAAACTTAAAGAGAAATTTACTGATGGTAGAATAAAACATCTTGATGGAATAAGAATTGATTTTGAAGATGCCTGGCTTGGAATAAGACCATCAGGCACTGAACCAATAGTAAGAATTTTTGTTGAAGGTAAAGATACAAAAACAGTTAATTCTCTGATAAAAGAAGTTCAAGAATGTATTAACTCCTTTTATAAAACTGTTTAATTTTTTCGATTACCTCTTCTGCTGTTTCTGCAGTACTGAATATCTTCATATCGTTTTTTGAAATATATCCACATCTGACAAGATAATCCTTCATCCATTTTATCAGTGGTTCCCAATGTTGTTTGCCAACAAGAACAATAGGAAACCTGTCTGCCCTTCGTGTTTGAACAAGAGTAATTGCTTCTGTAAATTCGTCGAGTGTTCCAAATCCTCCAGGAAAAATAACAAATCCCTTTGCATATTTGACAAACATAACCTTTCTTACAAAAAAATACCTGAATGAAAGAAGATGTGTAATATACTTATTTGGTTTTTGTTCCTTTGGCAATTCTATATTCAACCCGATTGATATGCCTTTCTCAAGAAACGCGCCTTTGTTAGCCGCCTCCATAATTCCTGGTCCGCCGCCAGTGATCACAGCATACCCATTTTTTTTAAGCAATCCACCGAGTTTTACGGCTTCTTTATACCACCTGTTTTCACGGGAAACTCTGGCTGATCCCCAAACTGTTACTGCCTTATCAATATTTTCAAGAAGTTCGAATCCATCGACAAATTCTGACATAATCCTGAATATCCGCCAGCTTTCCTCAGAATATGGATTTTTAGGTTTCATTTTGTTTTTGCTCCTCCACGGGTTCAACAATTAAAATCATTCCATTAATATCCTTTACCTGTATTTTCATGCCTTGACTTATTTCCTTCGAAGGACTTATTGCCTTCCAGTATTCACCATGGACATATACAGTCCCTTCATTTTTTATATCTGTGATTGCTCTTCCAATTTCACCCACAATGCCTTCTTTCCCGGTTGTTACTTTTCTTTTACGGGTATACCTTATAAGTAACAGAAGACCTGTTATCAGTATAACAAGTATACCATAAATGATAAAGAATGTTGTGGGAACTGCTTGGAATTCACTTGATGGAGATCGAAAAAACATCCAGGTTCCAAGCCCCATAGAGATAAAGCCACCTATTGCAAAAATGCCAAAGCCAGGTGCTGCTATCTCCATTAAAAGAAGAATTATTCCTGTTACAATTAAAAGAATGCCGGCAATGCTCTGGGTAAACGTTTGAAAAGCATAAAAAGAGAGTATCAGACAGATGGTTCCTACAACCCCTGGTACCGCAAACCCAGGATGTGAAAATTCTATGATAATACCAAGAATTCCAATAGTCATCAGCAGATATGCAACTGTAGGATCTCCAATCGTTTTAAGTAATTTTTCACCCATGCTTTCTTTTATGTCCAGCGAGGATATATTTCTTGTATCAAGTTGCACTTCTTTGCCTGATGCCAATTTAATTTTTTTACCGTCAATTTTTTTCAGCAAATCCTCTATATCATTCGCAATGATGTCCGCAACATTGATTTTCACTGCTTCCTCAGAAGAGATAGAAACACTCTCACGAACTGCTTTTTCAGCCCATTTCTCATTTTTCCCTGTATGTCTGCATATGCTTTTTATAAAACTGACTGTGTCATTTATGACTTTTTCTTCCATGGTTTTATCCATTTCTTTTCCGATACTTACAGGATGGGCTGCACCAATATTCGTTGCTGGTGCCATTGCAACAATATGACAGGCAAGTGCAATAAAAGTTCCTGCAGAAGCACATTGTGCACCCTTTGGCGCAACATAGCATATAACAGGAACATCAGAATTAAGAATTTCCTGAATGATTTTTCTTGTTGAAGTAAGCAATCCTCCTGGAGTATCTATAACAAGTATCAAACATTGTCCATGTTGGTTTTTAACCACTGAAAGAGAACGTTTTATTTTATAGTAAACAACAGGATTAATTGTTCCATCTATCGTGAGGGTATAAATATTTCCTGCAACAGGTTGGGGGTATCCTGCAGATGTATTGTTAAATACAAAGATAATGGAAATTAATATAAGTACTATCGCACAAGTATATCGGGTCTTGCTATTGATATACCTTCGTATCTTATATTTTGTTTTGGCCATTTGGGATCCTCACTTATTATTAGCGGGGCATTTTCGGTTGTGATAATTGTATCTTCTGATTTAGTTCCAGTTATAGAAGGGTTCCATGCAAATGCCTGGTTGGGTGTGATTATCTCATTATTTTTTTCTGTTGCTCTGTAGTACCTTGTTTTATACCCACAGGGACCTCCCTGATGATGTTTTTTCCATTCATCAGCGAAACCAGTTTCCTCATATGTTTTAATGCCCTTATTAAAAACATCTCCCACAGTGTTGCCTGGTTTTGTATTTGCTATAAATGCTGCATCAACATTACATACAGCAAGATGTTTTCTTATAATTTCGTCTGAAGGTTTTATAAAACTCACAATTCTTGTCATTGAAAGTATCAGTCCTTTTTCATAGGCACATACGGCAATCATTGCATATTTATCTATTTTTTTGCTTGTTGGAATTGGATGTCTGTAATTTGTAATTCTTTCGTCAGATGCGATAAGAATTACAACAGGAATACATCCATTTGCCCATAATGAACTACTCAATTTTCCTGCAACTTCAACCTCTGTTATGCCAGGGTTTATCTCATTACAAATCCCTGAGATAATTTTTGTTGTTTTTCTACCGAGATTTTTAAACCTTTCAATCTCAATATCTATCAGTGGGAAATGAAGTTTTTCAATATCAACTGTTTCAAATTGTCCATCTGGCTTGTCAGAAGCAACATTTCCTCGAATAATCTTTCTAACATTGTCATACAGGTTATTGTCTTTATGCCAAGGCCATATAATATCATCAACAGGGATATCAGTAATTTCTTCCTGCTTTATTCTGCCTGCTTCAATATTATCTGTAAGAAGATAAATCTTGTTTTCTGTCAACAGTAGGGAACATACACCGTTTTCTGTGTTTAATGCAACGAAATTATTCCCACCCCCTGTAAACCATGCGAAATTTGAAATTTTATTAATAATAATTCCCTCGAGATTTTTTTCAGAAAGCAATTCTTTTATTCGCGCCCATTTTATTTCAGTTTCTTTTTTCATATATCCTCCACTGGAATCGAAAACCTTTATTTCTCTTACGAGAAACACTGGAGAAATCCTTAAATTTATAAAAATATTATAGCACATTCTCCAATAATAGAAGATTTTTATGTGTTATATTGAGGTATCAATGATTCTTTGACTTTTTGGCCGGTTGAAAGTAAAATGTATCTCATGGAAAAGCAAAAGAAAATAGAAATTTATGATACTACATTAAGAGATGGTGCCCAGGGTGAATCAGTTTTTTTCACGATACACGACCAGACGAAGATTGCTGAAAAACTTGATGAGTTTGGATTTGATTTTATTGAAGGAGGATGGCCTGGGTCGAATCCAAAAGCAGAAGAGTTTTTTAATGTTATGAGGGATAATCCTCTCAAACATAGTAAACTCGTTGCATTTGGAAGCACAAGAAGAAAAGGAAGATCAGCTGAAAAGGATCCATACCTAAAAGCGCTTATTGATTCTGGGGCAGATGTTATAGCAATCTTTGGTAAATCGTGGGATCTTCATGTTAAAGATGTTTTAAGAATTTCACTCGATGAAAATCTCCAACTTATTGGAGATTCTATTTATTTTCTTAAATCAAAGGGTAGGACAGTTTTTTTTGATGCAGAACATTTTTTTGACGGATATAAAGAAAACCCTGAATATGCTCTGAAAACGTTACTTGTCGCACAGGAAAATGGTGCAGATCGGCTTGTATTATGTGATACCAATGGAGGCATACTTCCATTTGAAGTTGAAGAGATAATGAGAAAGGTTATTGATCTGATGAAAGTGCCTGTTGGTATACACGCACACAATGATTCAGGAGTAGCAGTTGCCAATTCTATTGCTGCGGTTAAATCCGGGGCTGAACATGTTCAGGGTACGATAAATGGGTTTGGCGAAAGGTGTGGTAATGCAGATTTGACAAGCATAATACCAATCTTGCAGATGAAGATGGGTTTTAAGTGTCTTGAGGAAGAATTTCTTGAACGCCTTACAACCCTATCAAGATATGTATATGAAATAGCAAATATTGTTCCTCCAGGAAACCAACCATTTGTCGGATATAGTGCTTTTGCCCACAAGGGCGGCGTGCATATTGATGCTGTTAACAAAAATCCGAGAACATATGAACATATTCAACCTGAAAAGGTCGGTAACCAGAGAAGGATTCTTGTGTCCGAACTTTCAGGGAAAAGTACGATTCTGCAGAAATTCGGTAAGTATCATCTTGATATGAGGCCAGAACTTGTAAGGACGATTCTTGATAAAGTGGGTGAACTTGAAAAAAATGGTTATCAATTTGAATCTGCAGAGGCATCTTTTGACCTCCTTGTTAGGAAAATACTTGGACTTTATGAAGAACCTTTCAATGTCGAGGGATTTCGGGTAATTGTCGAAGAAAGATCTTCAGGCGTTGTTGCTGAAGCAACCGTAAAGATAAAAGTTGGAGAAGAAACAGAATATACTGTTGCTGAGGGAAATGGCCCTGTTAATGCACTTGATAATGCCATTAGAAAAGCATTAATTCCTGCTTTCCCATACCTTTCAGATCTTAAACTTACTGACTATAAGGTAAGAATTCTTCATCCTGAAAAGGCAACTGGCGCTGTAACGAGGGTACTTATTGAATCAATGGATGAAAACGAAACATGGGGAACGATTGGATTATCTGAAAATATTATTGAGGCGTCGTGGATAGCGCTTATTGATAGTTTTAAGTATAAGGTACTTAAAGAGAAAAAACAGATTTAAGGAGATGCTGGTTCAGGAGAACTTCTTACGGCAATACTTGCAAAATATTTTAGATATTGTTGAGCAATTTCTTTTGAATCAATAACAACAGCAACCTCGTTATTTTTTTCAATACTGTAATATGACCAGTTAAAACTTCCTATAACAACAAATCTATCATCCACTATCATTAGTTTGGCATGTGTGGTTTGATCTAATGAATCATAAAGGACATTTACCCCTGATTTTCTTAATATTTCCCCTGCTTCTTTACTTTCATTTGTTATTTTATTACCGAATTTGTCCTGATTTAAAATTACTGTTACATTAACCTTTCTTTTCGCTGCTTCACAGAGTTTATTGATAATTCTGTTTGATGCGCTGTCTGGATATTTACTGTACCATACTACGTTATACATAACAATTTTTATTGAGGTTTCGGCGTTTGATATGAGTTCTACTATTTTGGGCAGGTAATAACAATTATTAATAGGTTCAACGTCTGCGGGAGTACACAAAAGGTGCGTTGTATTTAGAATAAATAAAAAACTAAATAAATAAACGATTTTATAGTTTTTTATCATGGCTTTTGAAACCTTTTTATAAGAGTATGAAGTTGAACCTTTTGCTCATATAGCGCCTTACCTATAACTACACCAGAAACAGGGAGTTTTGATTCAACGATATCTTCAATATCTTTTTCTGAGGCAACTCCGCCTCCTATAATAAACTCTAAATCTTGTTCAGTCAATTCATTAGATTTGTTTATTATTTGAGAAAATGCCTCTATGTTTATTCCATCCATGGTTCCATCTCTTGTTGTATCAGTAATCATAAATCTAAAAAATCCTTTCTCAACAAGTTTTTTTATAACATATGAAGGTTCAACTGGAATCGTTACAAGCCAACCGCTTAATGCCACAGAATCCCTTGAAATATCGATGCTAACAATAATTCTCTTCTTCATATTTAAGTCCATTTTGTCTATTATATTGGGTTCTGGCATTTCTTTTTCAATATCAAATTTTTTATCCGCAAGATTGTACACTTTTGCAATATCGCTGAGTGAAAAATTTAATTCAAGTAATTGTGGAAGTACTATAGCGGTTCCTACGATTAAATAATCGATACCCATTCCGAGGAAAGTTTTTATCTGTTCAATCTTTCTCAGCCCGCCACCCACCTGTATCTCACATTTTTCAAAAGCCATTATATCTCTAATCTTAACCATGGATTTAATGGTAGATGTATCTTCTTCAAGTATTTTACCATCCTTTGCTCCAAGGAGAGATACTATATGGATTCGTTTTGCTCCTTTTAATATGAAGTTCCTTACGATATCTTCAGGGTTAAGCCCGTATGATGTCACATTTTCAAACCTGCCTTTATGCAATCGTACGACCTTGCTTTTTTTTAGGTCAATCGCAGGAATTATAATCATTTTTTAATTTTCTCTATATATCTGCATTTTGGAAAACCAGTGCATCCAATAAATTTTCCATATCTACTTACCCTGATTACAAGTGGTTTTCCACACTTTGGACAATTTTTTTCTATCTTTTCTACAGGTTCCTTTTCTTTATCTATGTTTTTTTCAATTTTTATATCCACTGCACCTGATGCTTTATCGAGAGATGATTTAAATCCACTATAGAATTCCTTAAGCAATTCTATACTGTTTTTCTTTCCTTCAGCGATTTGATCAAGTTCTTCTTCCATTTTTGCGGTGAACTGAACATTAATAACATCAGAAAAATATTTTGAAAGTACATCTGATACCATGATTCCAAGTTCCTCAGGAACAAAAAATCTTTTTTCCTTCCTGACATACCTGCGCCGCAGGATTG
This sequence comes from candidate division TA06 bacterium ADurb.Bin131, assembly GCA_002070645.1. Classification (GTDB taxonomy): domain Bacteria; phylum Ratteibacteria; class UBA8468; order B48-G9; family DTJG01; genus DTJG01. The sequence goes on along the minus strand of MWDQ01000150.1, from coordinate 27,105 downwards.
TGCTTATGGTTGGTGCATATGTGGATGGTCTTCCAATACCAAATTTCTCGAGGGTTTTAATTAAGGATGCTTCAGTATATCTTGAGGGTGGTTTTGTTTTTTCCTCTTCAGGAAGAATATCAATAAGTTTTATCCAGGTATTTGTTGTTATATCATCAGGTATGTCTGTTTCTCCAGCATCAATTTTTATATTCCATATTTTTGTAAATCCATCAAATACTATCTTGGATTTAAACGCCTCAAATTTATATTCACCTGCTTTTGCGATTACGCTTAATGTTTCTATCTCGGCTGGTTTCATCTGACTGGAAATAAATCTGTCCCATATCAATTTATATAGAGAGTAATGATCTTTGTTTAGGTATTTTTTTACATACTCAGGAGTATAGTTTATGTGTGTTGGTCTTATGGCTTCATGTGCTTCCTGGGCACTCGACATTTTTGCAGAATAATAGGGGGGTTTTTCTGGGACATACTCTGGACCAAAATGTTCATTAATGAATTTTGCTGCTTGATTTTGCGCAATCTTTGAGACCGCGGGAGAATCAGTCCTCATATAGGTAATCAACCCCACAGGCATTTTTTTCTCGAGGGCTATTCCTTCATAAAGTTTTTGTGCAATAAGCATGGTTTTTGATGAGCTGAACCCGAGTTTTATGGATGCTTCTTGTTGAAGTGAACTTGTTATAAATGGTGGATATGGCCCTGTTTTTTTTAAACTTTTACTTACATCATCAACCATAAGTTTGTCATGTTTCTTTATTTCATTTATGTATTTTTCAGCGTTTTCCTTTTTCTTTATCCCAGGCGGGCTTATTTTTCCTTCGCCCACAGAAATCAGTTTCATTTTGAATTGTTTACCATTATGTTCTACAAGTATCTTAATTATCCAATAAGGTTCTGGAACAAAGTCCTGGATTTCTTTTTCTCTTTCCACAATCAGTTGCAGCGCAACCGATTGTACCCTTCCTGCAGAAAGATTTCTTCCCAACAGAGGGCTGAGTTTATATCCAACAATTCTATCAAGGATTCTTCTTGCCTGTTGTGCTGAAACAAGATTCATATCAATTACTCTCGGATTCTTAAATGATTCGAGAACTGCATTTTTTGTTATTTCATGAAAAGCAACGCGTTTTAAATCATTGATATCTTTTTCAAGTATGTTTGCTGTATGCCATGCGATTGCCTCTCCTTCCCTGTCTTCATCTGTTGCAAGAAAAATAGAATCCGATTGATTCGCTAATTTCTTGAGATATGCAACAATTTTTTTCTTGTCGGGAAGTATCTCATACTCAGGATTAAAGGTTTCAAGATCAACCCCAAATGTACTTTTAGGGAGGTCGCGAATATGCCCGAGTGTTGCCTTGACAGTGTATTCAGAACCAAGTATATACCTTATTGTTTTCGCCTTTGTTGGTGATTCTACTATCACAAGTTTTTTACTCATATCTTTTTCCTTTTTTTTTATATTCAATTGCATTATTATAATACTTTTGATAAAATCATAAAAAAGTTGTAGTAAATTAACCATACTGGAGATATGATGAATTACCTCTGGACAGGAAGGCTAAAAGGGAATCTACACGAGATTGCTAAAAAATATACATTTTCCCTGGAGATTGATAAGAATCTTGCTTCATTCGATGTTGTGGGAAGCATTGCGCATGTCGAGATGCTTGTAAAACAAAAAATTATTTCCAAGAAGGATGGTACAACAATAATATCTGCACTAAAAAAAATACTGGACGAGATAAACAAAGGGATATTTAAATTTAAGGAAGATGATGAAGATATTCATACTGCGGTTGAAAGACGCCTAACCGAAATAATTGGAACAACTGGAGGAAAGATTCACACTGCACGATCAAGAAATGACCAGATAGTTTTTGATGAGAAGATTTATCTAAAATACATATTACCTGAAATAAAATCAAATATTGCTTTGCTCCAGAAAACAATTCTTAAAAGAGCAGAGGAGGGGTTTGGATTTTGCATGCCTGAGATGACCCATCTTCAACCAGCACAGCCGGTTCTTTTTTCTCATCATCTTATTGCCTATATTTCAATGCTCGAAAGGGACCGCGAGAGAATATCAGATGCACTTAAACGGGTTGATATTTCTCCTCTTGGAGCGTGCGCATGTGCTGGAACATCTTTTAATATTGACACTGAATATACTGCAAAAAAACTTGGTTTTAGCAGGGTTTTTTCAAATAGCATTGACGTTGTAAGCGACAGAGATTTTATTCTTGAGGTACTTGCTGATTTTGGAATACTTATGGTGCACCTTTCAAGGATGGCTGAAGAATTAATACTATGGCATTCTCCATTTTTTGGGTTTGTTGACCTACCTGAGGACTTTTGTACTGGTTCAAGTATTATGCCTCAAAAGAAAAATCCTGATGTTCTCGAATTATTAAGAGGAAAAACTTCTGTTGTTATAGGAGATATCTCTGGAATTTTTACCCTTATGAAGGGTCTTCCCTTTTCATACAACAGGGATCTTCAGGAAGATAAAAGGTTTATGTTTGAGGTGTGCGAGATTACAATTCTTTCAGCGCTTGTTATGGCAGAGATTATAAGAAAAACTCATTTTAAGTTTTCAAGGATGGAAGAGGCCTGTAATTACGGATACATCGAGGCAACTGACATTGCAGAATTCCTTGCAAAAAAGGGAATTCCTTTCAGACAGGCGCATCATATAGTTTCAGAAATTGTCGGTATTGCATCTGAAAAGGGTCTTCCTTTATCAAAACTGGATAAAAGAGTAATTAAGGAAATTGTTTGTGACGATGATGTTGTAAATTTCATTAAAAATCTTGATGTGCATAAGTCAGTTAAAAATAAAAAATCCCAGGGCAGTACAGGGCTTGAACTAGTAAAAAGTGAGATAGAAAAATGGAAAAATATCTTAAAATAATATCTGATGGTTTATACAGATATGTTGATGGTAGATTGTTTATTGAAAATGTTGCTGCTGAGAAGATATGTAAAAAATTTGGAACCCCTTTATATATTTACAGCTCAACTCATATAAGAAATCAAATTACTCGTATTAAGAATGCTTTTGCGGATATCAATTCATTAATTTGTTATTCAATGAAAGCAAATAGTAATCTTCATATTCTGAGATACGTTAAAAAGCAGGACTGCGGGGTTGATATTGTTTCCTGCGGAGAACTGTCAAAGGCATTAAAGGCAGGTTTCTCGGCAAAAAGAATGGTATTTGCAGGAGCTGGTAAAACAGAAGAAGAGATTGATTTTTCAATTAAAAAGGGTATATTTCTTTTTACTGTTGAGAGCATAGAAGAGCTAAAAGCAATTAATGCAATCTCTCGAAGATTAAAAAAGATTACTGATATAAGTTTACGGATAAATCTTGATGTGGATGTAGATACGCATCACTATATAAAAACATCCAGAAAAGAAACAAAATTTGGAATTCCTCTTAAGGATGCAAAGTCGATTCTTGCAAGCAGGCAGGACTTTAAGTATGTTAAGATTAAAGGAACTCAGTTTCATCTTGGTTCGAACATAAAGGATTCATCCCCTTATATTGAAGCGCTAAATAAACTTAATGGTTTACTAAAAGAAATTGATTTTAATCCTTCAATCATAGATATTGGCGGTGGTTTTGGCATTCAATACAAGGATGAAGAAATTGAACCGATAGAAGATTTTGGAAAGAAAATTTCTAAATTTTTTATGAAAAACTTTCCAGGTGCATTAATGATTTTTGAGCCTGGTAGATTTATTGTTGGGAATGCGGGAATACTATTGACAAGAGTTATCTATAGAAAACATGCAGACGGGAAGGATTTTCTCATCGTAGATGCTGGAATGAATGATTTAATAAGACCATCCTTGTATGGCAGTTATCATGAGATTATTCCTGTTGTGAAGAAAAGTGGGAAAAAGGTCATTTGTGATGTTGTGGGTCCAATCTGTGAAACTGGTGATTTCCTTGGTAAAGAAAGATTCCTATCCGACAATATTTCATCAGGAGACCTGCTCGCCGTGATGGGTGCAGGTGCATATGGATTTTCAATGAGTTCAAATTATAACGGAAGGCCGAGGGCAGCAGAGGTGTTAATTTCTGGTAATAAGATGATTTGCTGCCGTGAGCGCGAAAAGGTGGAAGATCTCTGGAGGTACGAAACCTGAGTATTCTATTTTTTTATCTTTTCCTTTAATCTTTCAACAAGCATCTTTTCGTCAGGAATATTTTCCAGGTTAATTGAAACATCTCTAAACGCATCGATACATGCCCTGATTATGGAATTCTTGGTGATTCTCTCTTTTTTATATTGACTCTCTCTGTTTTTTAGTATTTCCCTCTGCATCTGGTCAAGAAATAATATATGTTCTTCGGAAAACGGGACCGTGAGTTTTATTTCAAATGTCTGAAATTTTGGAATCCTTGCGGGTATGGACTGTGCCCCTTCGGTCTTATCTTTTCTTTTTTCCTGTTTTCTCTCCTGGATTGTTGACGTTATCCAGCTTAACGGGTCTTTTCCCAGTCCGCTCTTTTTCATATTTGCCTCCGTTTAAGATTTCTTTTGCGAGCTTTTTATAGTCCTCTGCTCCGTGTGAATTTACTGCAAATTCAAATATTGTTTGTCCGAAACTTGGTGCCTCTGCAAGCTTAACATTTTCTCTAATCTTTGTTTTGAAAACTCTTTCCTCAAAATGATTTTTTACCTTCTGTGCAACCTCCTTACAGATGTTTTTTCTTCTGTCAAACATTGTTATAAGGACGCCTGCAATATGGGTTGAGGGGTTTATTCTTTCTGATACTATCTGTATTGTCTGTATGAGTTTTGTTAATCCCTCGAGGGCAAAGAATTCTGCTTGAATCGGTATAATAACCTCAGATGCAGTTGTAAGAGCATTAAGAGTTAAAAGTCCTAAACTTGGTGGACAATCAATAAGTATATAGTCAAAATTGTTCTTTGATTTTTTTAATGCCTCTCTTAAGACAATCTCTCTTCCTATTGTATTAACCATTTCAATTTCTGCGCTTGCAAGCTCAATTTTTGCTGGCATCAGAGATAAATTTTTTATTCGTGTTTGAATTAGAACATCATCGACTGGTATTTCATTAATCAGAACATCATAAACCGATTTTTCAAGAGAAAATGGTTCAAACCCGAGATGGATTGTTGTATGCGCTTGTGGGTCAAGATCTATTAAAAGCGTTCTATGTCCGGCTTCTGCTATTGCTGAACCAACATTCACGACCGTTGTTGTTTTTCCTGAACCACCCTTCTGGTTTATTATGGCAATTTTTCTCAATTTTTCTCCTTATGAAGTTCTTAACTTAAAAGATGGAATTTATTTTATTTTTATAAAGTACTTCTGTCAAATTTTTTTTATTATTACTGGTGTCGTATAATATAAAAAACGTTATAATTAATACTTAACTGTTATACTTTTTATGGATAAAATGCAAATAACCGGTGAAACTACAATTACAGGTGTTTTTGGATGGCCCGTGAAGCATTCTCTATCTCCTGTTTTTCAAAATGCTGCATTTTTGTATTCTGGGCTTAACTGGGTTTATATTCCGTTTGAGGTTAATCCTGAAAATCTCGGGAAGGCGGTTGACGCGATAAGAGTATTTTCTATTAAGGGAATAAACATTACAATTCCTCATAAGAAAAATGTACCTCAATATGTGGATTCTGTTGATGATGATGTAAACCTTCTCGGGGTTGCAAATACAATTGTCAATGAAAACGGTATCTTGAAAGGTTATACAACAGATGGGATTGGATTTTTGCGTTCCTTAAAAGAGGACGGTGGATTTGACCCTGCAGGAAAAAATGTTTTTATGTTTGGTTCTGGAGGTTCTGCTTTTGCTCTTTCTGGAACCCTTGTTAAAGCGGGGATCTCAAATCTGATTATCTGTAATCGAACATATGAAAAGGCAGTTATGCTGAAGAATCATTTAAAAAAACATTTTGGTTTTGAAAATATCGAGATTGTACAATTTAAGAAAAGAAACCATCCTTCTCTATGGAAAAATGTGGATCTTGTTATTAATACAACTTCTATCGGAATGAATGAGGATAATATAATTCTTGTAGAAGAGAAAAATCTTAGTGAAAATATATTTGTTTACGATATTGTTTATAACAGGAAAACAAACCTCATAGAGACATCTTTAAAACGTGGAATAAGATGTCTTGATGGTTTATCTATGCTAATTTTTCAGGGGGCAGTTTCATTTACACTCTGGACAGGCATTGATGCACCGGTTGAAATAATGAAAAAGGCCATAGGTGATTACAGGAAAAACGGAAAGAAATAGTAGAGGATTGTGTTGAAAATTATTCTTGCAGGTTTTAATGGTACATGGAGGAAAGAGATCGGTAGTATTCTTTCAGAGCGTCTTGGAAGAAAGTTTTTCGATATAGAGCAGATTATTGAAGAAAGAGAAAAGGATAGGTTTATACATATTGTTCAGATTAAAGGTATTGATTATATCAGAAAACTCCAAAACCAAATAGTGAGCGAAGTTGCATCCAATGAAGAGTGTATAATATCCATTACACCAGATATCCTTTCTGACAAGAAGAATCGCGAGCGATTTAAATCAAATGGTCTTATCATATGGCTTACTGCAGAACTATCAATAATTTTACTTCGTCTGTATCCAGGCAAAGAGAGCAAGGATCTATTAAAAAAAAAGGATGCATTAACCCAAATAAGACAGATGTTGAAAGAACAGGATTTTTCAAATTTTGCAGATAGAATTATTGATACATCTTTTCTTACCCCAGAAGAAGCCACTGACACTATCCAGAAAATGTTAACGATATTTTAGATTTAGCCATTTTTTATCAAGATTCGCAATGGCATCATAAGCCCGGGCCATATACAAAGCATCAAGTATTGCGCATGCTATCATTGCTTCAGCAACAGCATAAATCCTGCCAAGAAGTGTAGGGTCTCTTCTTGTAATTGGCTCGAGATGTTCTTCTTTCATTGTTCTCATATTAATTGATGTTTGTCCTATTGAAATTGTTGGTGTTGGTTTGACTGCAATTCTTACAACTATATCTTCTCCATTTGTTATCCCCCCGAGAGTTCCCCCTGCATTGTTTGTTTTAAACCTGATTCTGCCATCAGGGGTCAAATACGGTTGATCATTATTTTCAGACCCTTTCATTCTTCCAACGTTAAACCCTGCTCCAAATTCAATCCCTTTTACTGCACCAATACTGCAAAGTGCATGAGCAATCAAGGCATTCATTTTATCAAAGACCGGTTCTCCAAGTCCTGGCGGAACATTATGAGCAATTACTTCAATAATACCCCCTGCTGTATCTCCTTGATTTTTTATTTCAAGAACCTTTTCTTCCATTTTTTTTGCTGCAGAAAGATCCGGACAGTTTATCTCATTTTTTCTATAATTTCTTTTTATTTCTTCAAATTTCATGTCTTTACACCTGATACCCATACACTCTTTTGTATATGCAAGAATTTCTACTCCTTCTCTTGCAAGTATAAATTTAGCCACCGCACCACCTGCTACCCTTGCAACTGTCTCTCTACCAGACGCTCTTCCAGCACCGCACCAATCCTGATATTCTCCGTACTTCAGGAAGAATGAGTACGTTGCATGTCCTGGTCTAAAAATATCTTTATAAGAACGGTATTGTTCGACGTGTACTTTTTTTGTATCAACATTGTATATGATTATTCCCAGGGGAGCACCTGTTGTAACCCCATCCTGTCCAATACCCGCAAAAATTTCACATCGGTCAGTCTCTTTTCGCGGACTATTAAGTTTTCCCACTCCTGGTTTTCTTTTGTCAAGTTCTTTTTGTATGACATCTCGGGTTATCTTAAGACCTGGTGGAACACCATCAACAATTACTGCAAGCCCTGAACCTTTACCCTTTCCATATGATTCTCCGCATGTTGTAATTCTGAACAATCTTCCAAATGTATTACCGAGCATAATCCCTCCGTGTTGGTGGCAAAAAATTAATTATTCTTTAACGACTTCTATGTTTGCACCAAGATTTTTCATCATCTCTAAAAATCCCGGGAATGTTACCGAAACTGATTCTGCAGTTGTTATTATGGTTGTACCTTCGGCTATAAGTCCTGCAAGTGTTAAGGCCATTACCACCCTGTGGTCTTTGTGTCCATTAACAGTTGCACCTTTAAGATTGCTTTTTCGGATTATCAATCCGTCTTCCATTTCCTTTATATCTGCACCCATTTTTGTGAGTTCTTCTGACATCACACTGATACGATCGGTTTCTTTGATACGTGCCTGCTGGACATTTTTAAGAACTGTGATTCCTTCGGCCATACATCCCATTACACTAAGTGCAGGAAGAGCATCTGGCGTTTCGTTGAGGTCTATTTCAAGACCTTTAAGCAGGTCTCCTTTTATTCTTATTCCTTCCGGGCTATTGTTAATAACTGCACCTGCGTTTCTCAGATAATCAATAACCTTTTTATCTCCCTGGTCATCATTTAAATCAAGGCCTTTTATAAGAATTTCTGATTTTGTTATTGCTGCTGCCACAAGAGGAAATGTTGCAGAACTCCAATCGCCTGGTATTCGTTTTTTAAATGGTCTATATGATTGGTTTCCCCAAACAATGAAATGTGAAAGATCCTCATTTTTCTCATAATGTATTTTTTGCTCGTCGAGCCACCTCAATGTCATTTTCACATATGGCTTTTCATGAAGATTAACAGCAGTAATTTCAGTGTTATTATCAGCAAGAGGACTTGATATAAGAAGAGAGGATAAGAATTGAGAATTTATTCCATCCACAGTAGTTTCTCCGCCTTTTATCCTACCTTTAATTTTAACAGGAGGTTTTCCATTTCCATTTATTGATACTGCTTGCGCGCCAATATTTCTTAATGCAGTAAGAAGTGGTTCAACCGGTCTACTTCTAAGCGAATTATCCCCGTCAAGGATAACTTCAAAATGACCGAGAGAAACAACTCCACAAATAAGATTGAAGGAAGTTCCAGAATTTTTTAGATCGAGGTAACCCGATGAAGGAATTAATGGTGTGCCGGAAAAGCCCTTTATTGTCCAGTATTTTTTTTCTGTGTTTATTTCTGCACCGAGACATTTGCAAGCATTTACTGCTGCCATTGTGTCTTCTGATTCGAGGGGTTTAAAAATCTTTGATTGCCCCTGCGCGAGAGAGGCAATAACAATTGCTCTGATTGTATGCGATTTGCTACCCGGTATTTCTGCTGTTCCAGTAAGTGATTTTGTTTTTTTTACTATGAATTTCATCAATTAATTTTAGCACTATCAGCAGTGAAGTTCAATATGGCACTGTGATGACACCTAATGAATCAGATGTTATAATAATATGTAAAATGACTATGGATTTTTCTTCAGGAGAACATGAAAAAAATAGTGGTGAATCTTAAACAAAAAAGATATCCTGTTTACCTTGGTTGCTCTATTTCTAAAATTGGGGAATTGCTGAAAGAGCACACCTGCGGGGTCAGGGTTGTTGTGATTACTGATAAAAACGTCGGACAACTTTATTCAGAGAGAATACGTACAATACTTATCAATTGCGAGAAAAAGGTAAAGGTTGTTGAAATAAAACCTGGTGAACAATCAAAGACAATCAAAACGGTTTATGACATTATTAAAGAATGTTCTCTTTTTGGATTGGATAGATCAGATATAATTATAGCACTTGGAGGTGGTGTTGTTTGCGACATAGCAGGATTTGTTGCTTCAATTTATTTGAGGGGTATCAGGTTTATTTCTATACCAACATCTCTTCTTGCACAGGTAGATGCCTCTGTTGGAGGAAAGACGGGTATAAATTTGCCCTGGGGTAAAAATCTGGTTGGTACATTTTATCAGCCATACTTCGTTATTATGGATTTTTCCACTTTTGATACTCTTCCTAAAAAAGAAATATCCCAGGGAATTGCAGAGGTAATAAAGTATGCGGTTATAAGAAGTAAAACATTATTTAATCTTTTAATGGACATCGATCCATCACAGATTGAAAAATATATTGACACAATTGTTTACGAATGTATAGTAATAAAGAAAAAGGTTGTAGAAGCAGATGAACAGGAAAAAAAAGGAATCCGGGAGATCCTGAATTTTGGACATACAATTGGGCATGCTATAGAGATTAATAGTAAACGTCTGAACCATGGAGAATCCATATCTCTTGGAATGATAGCAGAAACATTTCTTTCTATGAAAAAAGGATATTGTTCAGAAGTACTTTTTAATGATGTTAAATCTCTGGTAAAAAAATTTTCTCTTCCTTTTAAAACAGATATAGACGTAAAAAAGGTGGCAGATACTCTTGTATATGATAAAAAAGTAAAAATGGGTAAAATCAGGTTTGTTTTACCTTTAAGGGTTGGTGCTGTAAAAACAGGTGTTGAAATTTCACCTGAAGAAGTAATATCAACATGGGGAGATTGGCAATGAAAAATAAAGATCTTGATACTCTGAGAACCGAAATCGATGATGTTGATAAAAGTTTAATTCAATTATTAAATCGCAGGGCAAGTATTGTAAAACAGATAAATGAGGTAAAAAAGATTTCAAATTTTCCGAGATTTGACCCTGCAAGAGAAAAAAAGATTATCGAGAAACTTCAGAAGATAAACAAAGGACCTCTTTCAAATCAGGATATAGAAACAGTTATGGGCGCGGTTTTTAAGGTGTGTAGGTCATTCGGGGAACCTTTGAAGATTGCTTATTTTGGACCTGCAGGGACATTTACGCATCAGGCCTCTCTGTACCAGTTTGGAGAAAAGAATATATACATTTCCTGTAGAACAATTGAAAATGTGTTTATGGAGGTTGAGAAGAAAAGGGCTGATTATGGAGTGGTACCAGTTGAAAATTCAACCGAAGGAGTGGTTACCCATACTCTCGATATGTTTATTGACTGCGATTTGATAATTACTGCTGAAATTATGCTTGAGATTCATCATTTCTTGCTCTCGAGAGAAACAAGGTTGGATAAAATAAAAAAGGTTTATTCTCATCCTCAAGCACTTGCTCAATGCCAGAAATGGCTTGAAGATAATATTAGAGATGTATCACTTGTTGAAACAGAAAGTACTGCATACGCTGTTGAACTTGCAAGGAAGGAACATTTTTCCGCTGCGATTGGGTCAGAGGTTTCTGCTGGTCTCTATGATATGAATATTCTTGCCTCGAATATTGAGGATTTTAAGGAAAATGTTACGAGGTTTCTTGTTATTGGTGCGGATGAAGCAAAACCGAGCGGTGATGACAAAACGTCCATTATGTTTTCCATAAAGGATAGAGTTGGAGCACTTCATGATATGCTTGTTCCATTTAAGAAATACAATATTAATCTTACACGCATTGAATCAAGACCGACAAAGAAAAAAGCATGGGAATACATATTCTTTGTGGATTTTCTTGGACATAAAGACGAGGATAATGTTAAATCAGCACTCAGAATGCTTGAAAAAAATTGCGCATTTCTTAAGATACTTGGTTCTTATCCAAAAGGGAATATCTAATGGCGGATATTATTATAATGGATGGAAAATGTCCTGAGGAAAATATCAATGCTGTTATAGATAAAATCAAGATGCTCGGTTTTGATGTTAACCTTAGCAGAGGTACGGAAAAGATAATAATAGGTATTATTGGAGATACTCGCGAGTTATCTGAGGAGGTTTTTGTATCATTTCCTGGTGTTATAGATGTTATAAGTATTCTTAAGGATTATAAACTTGTGACCAGAGAATTTCATCCAGCGGATACCACAGTTTTTGCTGGAAATATTGTTATAGACAATAAACATTTTGTTATAGCAGCAGGTCCCTGTTCGGTTGAAAGTTATGATCAGATGTTTACAACAGCAGTATTCATAAAGAACCACAATGGGAAAATTTTACGTGGAGGAGCGTACAAGCCGAGAACTTCACCTTATAGTTTTGTTGGACTTGGGAAGGAAGGACTTGCGATACTAAAGGATGTAAAAAATGAAACAGGGCTTCCTGTTATCACAGAAGTTCTCGCACCTGAAGAGGTTGAAATTGTTGCTGATGTTGCTGATATTCTTCAGATTGGCGCAAGAAATATGTATAATTATAGATTGCTTGAAAGGGTTGGAAGAACCTCTATACCGGTGATGCTTAAAAGAGGGTTCCAGGCAACAATAGGAGAATTTCTTAGTTGTGCAGAGTATATTTTAAAAGCCGGGAATAATCAGGTTATACTCTGTGAACGAGGAATAAGAACATTTGATTCGCAATTTACAAGAAACTGTCTTGATTTAAGTGCTATTCCTGTCTTAAAGAAAGAGAGTCATCTACCTGTTTTTGTTGATCCCAGCCATGGTACAGGAAAAAGAGAACTTGTTATTCCTATGTCGAGGGCGGCGGTCGCAGCAGGGGCAGATGGATTAATAGTTGAGGTTCATCCAAAGCCAGAAGAAGCATTATCAGATGGCTATCAATCTCTGACCTTTGATTTGTTCGAGAAACTTATAAAAGAAATAACACCTTTTATTCATATTATGGGTAGGATTATTTAATCTCAAAGATTTTCTTATGGACATAATTAAAGCATGGAAGGTTCTTATTGATGAATCAACATATCCTGCTGAATATCCATTTCCAGGTGAATGGATTTCATTTGGAAAGGGATATCCTATTAAAGGACTTGGAGGATGGCAAACACCTTTGATATCTCATGAGTTATCGCACTTTGATATTCAAAGAGCAAGGCACCAGATTGTTCTTTACTTAAAGTCGTGTCTTAGAGACAAAGATGGGATGATGGCTGCAAGGGTTGTTTGCAGGTCAGATGTTTTATACCGTGATAATGAAAAAGGTAGATTTTATGAATACAGCCATCCTCCTGTGTGGAGTTATGCTGCGAGGAAAATTCTTGAAAAACAGTGGGATACAAAATTTGCATTGTTCTGTTTTGAAAGCGGGATTACAAATCTTAAATGGTGGATAAAAAATCGTCAGGATAGAATAGGGTTATTCTGGTATCTTGATAGTTTTCCTGACAGAAAGGATTCAGCGGAATCAGGATGTCAGCATTCTCCTCGATGGGATTTTACGGATCTTGGGCCATTTCCCTGCATTGACTTAAACTGTCAAATTCTTCTTTATCTCGAGAATATGATTTTCCTTGCGGAAAAACTGGGTATGAATAAAGAAAAGGATCATCTTGTTTCTATACATGGAAATCTTAAAAAGATCGTTATGAGATATTTCTGGGATGATATTCTGGGTTTCTTTTGTGATTATGAACTTACTGGCATGAATGCGAAGAAAACCTCTGCTTCTTTCTGGACACTTATAAGTGGTCTTGCATTGGAGGAGGATGTTGAGAGGATGGTTCCTTTGTTGCTTGATCCAGGGGAATTTGGAGCACCATGTGGACTTCCTTCAGTTGCCCTGTCAGAGCCAAAATTTAAACTTGACTTCTGGCGAGGATGTCTCTGGCCGTCAGAGGTATTCTGGACATGTATAGGTCTTCAAAGATATCATTATAACGATATTGCCAGAAAAATATCAAAGATATGTCTTGACAATGTTTATAATACCTATAACACAACGGGAAAATTCTGGGAATTTTATAATCCAATTGATGGTGATATAACAAAGATTTCCAGAAATGGAATTCGCGGACCATATCAAGATTGTCCAGCATCAGTACCTTTGATAAGTCTTGAAAAAATTGCTACAGGAGAAATAATTTGTTAAAAACAATAAGATTTTTTTTACCAACCAAGATTATATTTGGTGAGGATACCATACACGACTTTTTGCCAGAGATATCCCGTTATGGGAAAATTCCATTGATTGTAACAGGGAGATCTTCTGTGAGAAAAAGTGGGTTGCTTGATTCCATCACGGATATTCTGAACAGGAAACACATTACCTTCCATATTTATGAAGGTGTTTCGCCTGAACCTTCTGTGGATGATTGTATGAAAGTTGCTCAGTTTGCAATAAGGTGTAATGCAGATGTTCTTGTTGCTGTTGGCGGGGGAAGTGCAATGGATGTTGCAAAAGCAGCAGGGGTACTTGTAAAAAACACAGGTTCTCTTCAGGGTTATTTTGGAGAAGAGAAGTTTAAAAATGATCCACTTCCCATAGTCGCCATACCAACAACCTGTGGTACTGGAAGTGAGGTTACGAGATACTCTGTGATTATTGATTGGCAATCAGGAACAAAGAAAACAATATCATCTGAAAGGATAATTCCAAAAATGGCAATTCTTGATCCTGTTGCTATTAAGACCCTCCCACCAGGGATTATTGCGGGCACTGGCATGGATGCATTATGCCATGCAGTTGAAGGATTTCTTTCTATAAAAGCGAATCATCTTACAAAAATTTTTTCACGCGAAGCAATTACCCTGATTTTCGATAATATAGAGAAAGCAGTTCAACAACGGAAAATCGAGTATCTATCAACTCTCCTGCTTGGTTCTTTGTACGCAGGATTTGTGATTAACCATACGGGTACTATTGTTGTTCACGGTATGGCATATGGATTGACTATAAGATATCAACTTCATCATGGAACTGCGAATGCAATATGTCTTCCCTATGCTCTTGAATTTTTGAAAAACCATGGCTATGAAGAGGAAATCCATGATCTTGAAAAAATTTTTAGTATCGATTCTCTCTTCGATATAAATAAAAAAATTGGTATTCCTGTTCATCTCAGTGAACTTGGAATACAACGGGAAGATGTTGACGTCCTTGCAGAGATGGCTGTTATCGGAAATGAAAGGGCTTTCAGGAATATGAAGATGTCTATTAGCAAGGAAGAGTTTGTTGAAATATTCTCGAAGATGTTATGAAGTTAATAACTTATAAACTTACGAAAATGAAGATATTAAACATACGCAGTTTTAAAATTGATAAAAATCTCAGGACTGTTATCGGAATAGGGAAATTTGATGGATTTCATATAGGTCACCAAAAGATTGTAAAAGAGATAATTAATCTTTCGCACCAGTTGAATTGTATTCCCTGTGTTTTTACATTCAGAGATTATCCATTTGATACGACTCTTAGTTTGTGGGATGAAAAACTGGAAGCATTCAGGGAAAATGGCATAGAGATTTGCCTCTGGGCAGATTTTTTTGAGATACACAAACTTACGCCACAGGATTTCTTAAATATGATGAAGGAAAGATGTAATATGGCTGGCATTGTTGTTGGCGAGAATTTTAGATTTGGTTTTCGCAGAGAAGGCGATATTTCTTATCTGAAATCATGGGCTGTTTCCGGTTGTGTTGAAGTAAGGGTTGTTAAAACAGTTATCATCGATAATAGGGTTGTTAGCAGCAGTGAAATAAAAAGATTAATAAAAAATTCTGATTTTTTTCATGCTTCTTTATTTCTTGGAAGATGGTTTACAATTGAAGGGAGTTTTATTAAGGGTAGAGGAATCGGGAAAACAATCGGTTTTCCCACAATAAACATTGATGTAAGAAATAAAAACAGTCCTCTTCAAAATGGTGTATATGCCTGTACTGTAATTTATAAGGGCGAATTGTTCAAGGCAGTAGCTTTCTATGGTTCATCTCCAACGTTTAAATCACCGCTGTCTTTAGAAATTCATATTATTGAAGATAAAAGTATTGTTGTTGATGAAGATGAAATTTTTTCTATTATCCCAGTAAAGAAAATAAGGGAAATAAAAAGATTTAGTAATGTGGAAGATCTTGCAAATCAAATAAGAATGGATGTTAAAGAAGCCATGGAAATTCTTAATTCCTTTAATTTTGACAAAATTCTTTCGTCTGCATAAGGAAATAAGAGTAAGAAATGGGGTAAAGAAGGGAATAAAAAAATTGACATATAGAAAAAGACATGTGATAATAAATTGGAATTTCTATAAAAAGGAGGATGAATGGGAGCACTTATTGGAGGTATAATCGCGGTGGTAGTCGGTCTTGTAGGAATGATTAACTGGTGGGATCTTTTCGTAAAAGGTCTTAAGGCAGCTGTACCATTTTTTATTCTGCTTGTTGGGGTAATAGCAATTGCGGCTGGAATAAGTGATATAAAGGATAGGAAAGAAGAGCAGAAAGAGAAGGAAAAAGCAAAAAAAGAAGCAGCAGAGACGCAAACAGAACAGCCAAAATAAGAAAATACCTTTATAAAAAAGGGGCTTTATAGTAGCCCCTTTTTTTTTGCCATAATAAAAAGATAGGTTTCTACCTATAAATTTTCTTCTGCTATGAATCAGATAATATGATTTATTGTTTGGTAACAATATTTACAATTTTACCAGGAACATAGATTTGTTTAACAATATGCCTGCCTGATACAAAACGCGAAACAGATTCTAATTCAAGGGCACTTTTCAAGATAGATTCAGAATCTTCATCTTTCCCTACGATAAGTGTTCCACGAAGTTTGCCGTTAACCTGCACAGGTATGGTAATTGTTTCTTCAAAAATAAATTTATTTTCAAATTCAGGCCATCTATCATTAAAAACTGTTTCAGCATGGTTAAGAACTTCACACCAGAGTTCCTCTGCAAAGTGTGGTGCAAATGGAGAAAGCAGCACAATAAATTTTTCTATATCCTGTCTGGAAAAACAGGCATCATCTGGTATATCCTTTATGAATTCCATAAAAGCACTGATTGCTGTATTTAGTTTAAACCCCTCAATTCTTTCAGTAACCTTTTTTATCAATTGATGTAATTTTATCTTTGACTGTTTGTCTGTCTCATTATAATTTTTTTCCACCTGCTCGATAATAAAATCCCATGCTTTTCTTAAAAATCTATAGCATCCTTCAATGCCACTATCATTCCATTCTGAATCAACCTCTGGCGGACCAATAAACAGCTCATAAAGTCGTACTGTATCAGTGCCATATTTTTCGACCAGAGGGTCTGGATTAACAACATTTCCTTTTGACTTGGACATTTTTTCAATCTTTCCTGTTTTTTCACTGAATTTTGTAACCATTCCTTGATTAAACAATCTTAAAAAAGGTTCATCAAAACCAATTGCACCGATATCATAAAGAAATTTTGTGAAGAATCTTGCGTATAAAAGGTGAAGAATTGCGTGCTCAACTCCTCCAACATAACAATCCACTGGTAACCACTTATCGACAATTTTTTTATCGAAAGGTGCTGTTTCAAGATTTGAATTTGGGTATCTTAAAAAATACCAGGAGGAACCAGCCCACTGTGGCATTGTATCTGTTTCTCTTTCAGCAGGGCCGCCGCATATTGGGCAGGATGTATTTACAAATTCTTTTATTGCCGCAAGTGGAGATTTTCCAGTACCTGTTGGTTTATATGATTCGACATCAGGTAAAATAACCGGAAGATCTTTTTCATTAACAGGAACAGTTCCGCATTTCTTGCAGTAAATTATTGGAATTGGTTCACCCCAATATCTCTGTCTTGAAAAAACCCAATCCCTTAATTTATATGTTGTCTTAAAATCGCCTTTATTCATATTCTTCAGCCACTGCGTTATAGAAATTTTTGCCTGTTCTGAATCAATTCCATTGAATTGCTGAGAATTTATAAGTATTCCGGCTCCTTCATAGGCAGAAGCAAGTGATCCGTCTGGATTTCTCGATGCATTTTCGCTGTAGATAACTTCTATAATTGGTAGTCCAAATTTTTTTGCGAATTCGAAATCTCTCTGGTCGTGAGCAGGAACCGACATAATAGCCCCTGAACCATAATGTGCAAGTACATAATCTGCTATCCATACAGGGACCTTTTTATTATTCACAGGATTAATTGCAAATGCCCCTGTAAAGACGCCTGTTTTTTCTCTTAAAAGGTTTGTTCTTTCGATATCAGACTTATTCGTTGCTTCTTCGATATATCTCTTAACATCTGGAATTTGTTCAGGCAGTGTAATTTCGAGGGCACGTGGGTGTTCAGGAGCAAGTACCACATATGTTGCGCCAAAAAGAGTATCAGGTCTTGTTGTGAATACCTCCAGTTTTATATCTGGGTTGTTATCAAGTGTAAATAATATACTTGCTCCTTCACTTTTGCCAATCCAGTTCTTTTGCATTGTTTTTACTTTTTCAGGCCAGTCGAGTTTTTCGATATCAGCAAGCAGCCTTTCAGCATATGAGGTAATTTTTAACATCCACTGCATTAGTTTTTTCTTTTCCACCGGACTTCCGCACCTTTCACAGGTTCCATTGATTACTTCTTCGTTTGCGAGCCCTGTTTTACACGCAGGACACCAGTTTATAGGCATCTCTGCCCTGTATGCAAGATTTTTATGATACATCTGAAGAAAAATCCACTGGGTCCAACGGTAATATTCTGGATCGCTTGTGTTTATTTCTTTGCTCCAATCATACATAGCACCAATTTCTTTAAGTTGTCGGCGTATATTTTCGATATTATTTCTTGTACTTATCTTTGGATGGATTCCTTTTTTTATAGCATCGTTTTCAGCAGGCAATCCAAATGAATCCCATCCCATAGGATGGAGGACATGATAACCATGAAGCCGTTTATAACGAGCCCAAACATCAGAAAGTACATATCCTCTCCAGTGTCCAACATGGAGCCCTGAACCCGAGGGATATGGAAACATATCAAGACAATAGTACTTCTTATTTTTTGTGTTAATATCAGTATAATTTACTTTTTTTTCTTCCCATATTCTGCGCCATTTTTTTTCAATCATTACAGGTATATATTTTCTTGTTAATTTTTCGTCCATTTTGCCCCTTTCATAAATTTAATGACCTTATAAATATAACCTAATAAAAGAGAATTTTCAATTTTATTGCTGTGGAGCACGGATTTTTTAATATCAGGTATTTGGTAAACTTGGTGTTTGCAGAGAAATTATGTTAATATAATTTTTAATATTAAAAGCACGTATTTAGATATGATTATAACAACCTTGAACAACGGAGGAAAAATGAAAAAAATAAAGGTTGGGATTATAGGTGCTGGTGGTATTTCTCATTTTCATATAGAAGCATATAAAACAATACCAGAAGTAGAGGTTGTTGCAATCTGCGATCCTAATGAGGCAAAACTTTCTTTTGTTGCAGAGAAGTTTGGTATCTTGAAGCGATTTGAAAACTGGGAGAATATTATAAATGAAAATCTCGATATTGTTAGTATATGCTCGCCAAATGCTTTTCATGCACAACAATCGATTGCTGCCCTTAAATCCGGTAAACACGTAATATGCGAAAAACCTGTTGCAATAAATGTTGAAGAAACAGAATCTATAATTAACACAGTGCAACAAACGAATAATAAGTTTATGGTTGCATTCTGCCATAGGTTTGCGTCTCACAGCCAGTTTATAAAAAAGATGGTTGAAAACAACCAGATGGGTGAGATATATTTCGCAAAGGCATCCTGTTTGAGACGAAGGGGTATTCCAGGGTTGGGGACATGGTTTACTACAAAGAAATTAGCAGGAGGAGGTCCTCTAATAGATATTGGTGTTCATATCCTTGATCTTGCTGTTTATCTTATGGGATGTCCTGACCCCCGTCTTGTTGTTGGGGTTACCTATAATAAATTCAAGAATCAGGCAGTTGACGGTGGATGGCCACCTATCTGGAGCAGGGTAGGGGACAAACCAACAGGTGTTTTTGATGTTGAAGATCTTGCTGCAGGATTTATTAAATTCAATAATAACGCGACTCTTTTTCTTGAGGCAAGCTGGGCCGGAAACTCTGAAAGTGGATTAAAGATTGCTCTTATGGGAACGAAAAATGGCGTTCAGTATTGGACAGAAGCAACTCCCCCCCTTAGGGTATATGGAGAGATGAATGGTGTGGTTACGGATACAATTGCTGAATTTCCACCAGTGAACACGTATCGGGCGGAGATTGAACATTTTGTAAACTGTGTTAGAAATAATACACAACCTATTACCACTCCAAAAGAGATTTTAACTGTTGTAAAAATTATTGAAGGTATTTACAGGTCTGCTGAAACTGGTAGACCTGTGGAATTAACGTGAAACATCGTGGTATTATTTTGATTTTTACTGGAAATGGCAAAGGAAAAACAACTGCCGCAGTGGGGTGTTCAGCTAGAATGCTCGGATGGAGGAAAAGAGTTGTTTATTGCACATTTTTTAAGAACTCTTTGTCCGGTGAAATAAAGATTCTAAAAAAGATGGATGGCTGTAAACTTTATATGTTTTGCTGTAAATATCCAACCTTTTCAGGTAAGAATATAAACAGGAAAGAATTCGAGAAGTTTTTCAATGTTGAGTGGAACAATTTTTTAAAACAATTTAGAAAGATCAAATCTTGCGATCTTCTTGTGATGGACGAGATTCTTATAGCAATAAGAGATAATCTTATCAAAGAATCAGATCTATTTTCTTTTATTAAACAGGCACAAAAACAGATGCCGGGTATGAATATAATCCTTACTGGAAGAGGTAGAGCAAAGACAATTTTCGAGATAGCGGATATTATTACTGAAATGAGATGTATAAAACATCCATATCCATATATTAAGGCTTCGAAAGGAATTGAATATTAAAAATGAAACAGATTGGTAATAGACAGAACATTTTTTTTCTGAAATTTAGAAGGAGGAAAAATGTCGAACAACAATCTTATAGAGGTAATCAAAAAAAGAAGAAGTATCAGGTTATTTCAAAACAAAGAGATATCAAACCAGACGATAAACGAGATTATTGATTGTGCGCGACTTGCACCAACGGCAAGAAACCTGCAACCGTGGAAGTTTGTCGTGATAAAGAAAAATGAAACACTTCGAAAAATATCTGAAGCAACTGATTATGGGAAATTTTTAAAGGATGCTGCGGTCTGTATACTTGTTTTTTGCGAGGATACAAAGTATTATCTTGAAGATGGTTGTGCTGCAACCGAGAATATTCTGCTTGCCTCATACGCTCTTGGGATTGGAAGCTGCTGGATTGCTGGTGATAAAAAACCATATGTATCAGTGATTTCTGAGATTATTGGTGTGCCAGAAGGATGGAAACTTGTATCAATTGTTGCGCTTGGTTATCCAGCAGAAAATCCTTCTCCACCTAAAAAAACTGTCGAACAGGTTATAAAATGGGAACACTGGTAAGATTGACGATTAAATATTTTCCAATTAAAATAACAGCAAATTTTTTAATCAATTATGGATATTTATTGGTGGAGGTAATATGCTGAAAACGAACGCATGGAAATTATGGAAGCAGGAAGAAAAAGAAAAGGCATTTAGTTTTTCCGAAGAATATAAAAAATTTATATCTGAAAACAAAACAGAGAGAAAGTTTGTAAATAAATCTGTGGAACTTGCGAAAAAAACAGGATTTCAAGATATAACTGCGATGGAAAAGATTGTTCCTGGTGATAGTATTTTTAAGATTAATAAAAATAAGCAGGTAATATTCGGAAAAATTGGAGAGGTGCCCATTGAAGAAGGAGCAAGATTTATTGTTGCACACATTGATGCTCCAAGATTGGATCTTAAACCAAATCCCGTATATGAGGACGAAGGAATAGTATTTTTCAAAACCCATTATTATGGAGGTATCAAAAAATACCACTGGTTGACGATACCCCTTGCCCTTTATGGCACTGTTGTTTCTAAGACAGGTGAGATAAAGATGATAGAAATTGGTGATAAGACAGATGATCCAGTTTTTACAATAACAGATCTACTTCCTCACCTTTCCAGGGACCAGGTAAAAAAGACCATTGAAGAAGGGTTTCCTGGGGAAAACCTGAACATTGTTGCTGCAACAATTCCAATGGAGGATGATAAAGAACCTGTAAAGAAGAATCTTTTTTCAATATTGGGTCAATATGGGGTTAATGAAGAAGACCTTATAAGCAGTGAGTTTGAGGTGGTGCCAGCGGGTGTAGCAAGAGATCTTGGCTTTGATAGAAGCTTAATACTCGGATATGGACAGGATGACAGGGTGTGTTCCTATACTTCATTCAGAGCGCTTATTGACAGCAGTGAGGTTAAAAGAAGCATGTTTTGCGTTTTTGTCGATCAGGAAGAAATTGGTAGTTACGGAAGTACATCCGCTCAGTCAGCATTTTTTCAGTTTTTTATTGAGGAACTTCTTGAAAAAACGAAAAGTAAGAAATCTCTTAGGGATGTTTTTGAAAATTCAAGGGCAATATCTGCCGATGTATCTTCATTACTCGACCCTGGTTATAAAGAGGCCTACGATTTAAGAAACGCAGCAAGAATTGGATGTGGTGCGTGTGTTGAAAGAACCACAGGTGGACGGGGGAAAGCAGGCAGTACTGAACCAACGGCAGAATATATTGCATGGATAAGAAAGATTTTTGATGAGAATAATGTTCACTGGCAGCCATCTGAACTTGGGAAAATAGAGCAGGGTGGCGGTGGCACTGTCGCAACATTTTTTGCGAGATTGAATATTCAGACAATTGATTGTGGAACAGGTGTAATATCCATGCATGCTCCGTTCGAGGTTACAAGCAAGGCAGATGTTTATTCAACATACAATGCCTATAAGGCATTTTATTCCGCTGAATAGTTATAAAAAATGAAGAAGATTATTGTTAGAACAACAAAACGAAAAGAAATGGTGGATATTACCGATGATGTCCAGCAAATTATCAGTAACCTTTCGATTAAAAATGGAATATGTGTTTTATTTATTCCCCACACAACATGTGGAATAACGATTAATGAGAACGCAGATATTTCTGTTAGAAGAGATATACTTTCTCATTTTAGCAGAATGGTGCCTGAAGATGGTCTGTATCAGCATCTTGAGGGAAACTCTGATGCCCATATACAATCAACTATGTCGGGTCATTCTCTGATACTTATAGTTGAAAATCAACGAATACAACTTGGAACCTGGCAGGGCATTTTTTTGTGCGAATTTGATGGACCACGAACAAGAGAGGTCTGGATTTCTACTTTATCAAGTTCAGAAGTTAATAATTTATGAAGTTAATTACAATGGAAAAAGTAAAATATTTTGTTTCTGATAAAATAATTGAAATTACTTCCAGAGAATCTGGAAATGATAATGTGGATTTTGTTGTGCGTGAATCCAGTAAATTTTCTGGCATAAAAACTAAAAGTATTTCAAATAAATCCAACAGGAAAAGGTATATACTCCATGTTTCCATACCAGACGCTTCAAGAAAAGAGATTAGAGATAAAATAAAAGAAACGGTAAGGGACTGTTTACAGCAGATGGAAAAGTTTTCCTGTACATCGGCTCTTCTACCTGTTTTTGGTTGCATGACAAATAAAATTTCTGTCCAAGAGTCATTTAAGATTATGATGGGAGAGATTATTTCCTCCTGGGGGCAGATGAAAAATTTAGGAAATATTATAGTGATACTTCCGGAAAACTCGTTTGAAAGGTGTGAAAAAGTGGCTACTGAAATGCTCCAGCATCTTGTTAGGAAAATCTTCAGGAATCCGTATCCAGCATCTGATACTATAATAAAAAAAGATGGCGGGGTGGTTTTGATATACCGCAAGAATCCTCCTCGGGGATGGGCAATACCAGGAGGGTTTATCAACTATGGTGAATCAGCGGAAGATGCTGCAATAAGAGAGGCAAAAGAGGAAACTGGACTTGATATTACCAATCTCAATCTTTTTGGTGTTTTTTCAGACCCTCAGAGAGATCCGAGGTTTCATACGCTATCAATTGTATTTGTAGCAGATGGACGAGGGAAAATTCATCCTGGAGATGATGCGTTGAAAGCAAGGGTTTTCTATCGGGATGGACTTCCTGAAGATGTTGTTTTTGACCACAGGGAAATTCTTAAACGATTTTTTCAATCAAATGTAAATCTTACAAAGGTATGAGATTATGAACTTAAGAACTTCAAAAGGTAGGATATTAAGTGGAATGAGGCCAACTGGTCCATTACACATAGGTCATCTTTTTGGTGCACTTGAAAACTGGAGAAGGTTACAGGATGAAGGATATCATTGTTTTTATATGATCGCTGATTGGCACGCGTTAAGTACAGAATACCAGAATCCAGAAAGCATAAAGGATAATGTTTTTGAAATAGCAGTGGACTTTCTTTCTTGTGGGCTTGATCCGAAAAAATCAGTAATATTTATACAATCAAATGTAAAGGAGCACTCAGAATTAAATCTTATTTTTTCAATGATTGTTCCTGTGCCCTGGCTCGAAAGAAACCCTGTATATAAAGAACAAATGTCGGAACTAAAAGAAAAGGATTTAAATACCTTTGGATTTCTCGGATACCCTGTCTTACAGGCAGCAGATATTCTTATATATCGTGCTGATTATGTTCCAATAGGTGTAGATCAATTGCCACATCTTGAATTAACAAGAGAGATTGCTCGTAGATTCAATTTTCTTTACGGTGAATATTTCCCTGAGCCAAAAGAACTTCTTACTGAAACCCCGAAGATTCCTGGAACAGACGGAAGAAAAATGAGTAAATCATATGGAAATGCCATTTACTTAAAAGATTCAGAAGAAGAAATTTCAGCGAAGGTATCAAAGATGTTTACAGATCAGAAACGGTTGTACAGAAAAGATCCTGGACATCCTGATGAATGCGCTGTTTTTGCATACAGGCAACTTGTTTCAGATGGAATAGGTGATATCAAGAATAAGTGTTTGAATGCAGAGATTGGATGTACTGATTGCAAAAAACAGATGGGTAGGGACCTTATTGAGTTTTTAAGGCCAGTACAAGAAAGAAGAAAATATTTTTCAGAACATCGTGAAGATGTATGGGAAATCCTACATACTGGTTCAGAAAAAGCAATGGGTTTTGCTAAACAAACGATGAAGGATGTGCAAAAACTTGTTGGAATGGAGTATTAAAAAAGATGAATAATAAGATTGAAAAAATTGCAAGAAAATCATTATCTTTTATCAGTCCCTATGTACCTGGGAAACCTGAAGAGCAACTTTTTAGAGAAAAGGGATTGTTAAAAGTCATAAAACTTGCTTCAAATGAGAATCCATTTGGTGCTTCTCCCTTTGCCATAAAAGCCATAAAGAATCGTGCACGGACTATTAATAGATATCCAGAAGGCAGTGCATTCGCTCTTAAAGAAAAACTATCGCGTACCCTTGGTGTTAATATGCAACAGATAATAGTAGGCAGTGGTTCAAGCGAAATAATAAGTTTAACAATTCAGTCATTCTGCGAACCAGGAGATGAGGTAATATTTGCTACTCCTTCATTTGTAATATACAGGATTCTTGCCCATGCCTTTGGTGCAATTCCGATAGAGGTTAAACTTAATCCTGATTTCAGTTATAACCTTAATGCATACCTTGAAAGCATATCAAAAAGAACAAAATTGCTAATACTATGTAATCCTAATAATCCTACTGGGACCTATATTAAAAAGCAGGAACTTGAATGGCTTATTAAAAATGTTCCAGACAATGTTATTATACTATCCGATGAGGCATATGTTGAATATGTTGAAGCAGATGATTTTGGAAGCGCTTTCCAGTGGCTTGGAAAAGAAAATATGATAATTGCCAGGACATTTTCGAAGGTATATGGACTTGCTGGACTAAGAATTGGCTATGGTATAGCGTCACCGGATATAATAGGAATTATGGAGAAGATAAGGCCTCCTTTTAATACATCCTCCCTGGCTCAGGATGCAGCCATTGCTGCGCTTGATGACACTGATTTTGTAAAGAAATCCATCTATTATAATAAAAAAGAGAAAATATATCTTTTTGAGAACCTGAAAAGATTGGGATTCACTGTTTTTCACAGTGAGGCAAATTTTCTTTTCTGTCGTACAGAGAAGAATATTACAGAGATATGCGAGAAACTCGAAGAAAATGGAGTTATCATCCGGCCTGTGGATGGGTTTGACCCTAATTGGAATTATATGCGAATTACGATTGGAAAACCATCTGAGAATAGGTTTCTCATAAAACAACTAAAAAAAATCTGTTAAAATTGATTTCTGGGGGTGAAAATGGGGGGATTAGGTGTAAATATAGACCATATTGCTACATTAAGGCAGGCAAGACGCGGAAGGTTTCCAGAACCTGTATTTGCGGCAGGTATATGTGAAATCGCTGGTTGTGATTCAATTGTCTGCCATCTTAGGGAGGATAGAAGGCATATTCAGGATAAGGATGTATATCTTTTGAAGTCATCGGTCAGACGACTGAATCTTGAAATGGCAGTGAATGAGGGGATTGTAAAAATAGCCCTTGATGTATGTCCTGCCCAGGTAACTCTTGTTCCAGAAAAGAGAGAAGAGCTAACCACAGAAGGTGGCCTTGATGTTTCTGGAAACTTAGACAGGATAAAGCAGACAACCGATAGGTTCCATGAAAAAGGCATCGTGGTAAGTTTATTTATTGATCCTGACTTCAAACAGATAGATGCCTCGAAGTCCGTTGGAGCAGATGCCATAGAAATCCACACAGGGAAATACGCAGATATTTTTGAAGAACATCAGGAATCTCTGTGGTATGAAGAATATGAAAAAATTGTGAAATCAGCGGAATATGCAATGTCAACTGGCCTTAAGGTTCATGCAGGACATGGTCTTGATTACAGAAATATATACCCGATACTATCCATCCAGCAGATTCAGGAATTCAATATTGGCTATAGCATAATATGTAAGGCGGTTTTTATCGGGCTTCATAACGCTGTGAAGGAAATGGTTTCCATTATCAAACATCTGCCAAAGTAATTGTTTTGATCCCAGGTTTTATCCTTTGATTCATCCAGAAGACGTTCCGTCAGAGTTCTTGTATTTTTTGTATAATTCATATCCAATATAAACATAAGGTATTTATAATACGAAACTTATGTAATATAACGTCGCATAAGATATATTATGTAAACTTTTTGGGTATGGGATAGCATTTTGGGTTATGGGTTTTTTGTGTGTTCCACAAGGATTTGTTAGTTAAGATTGTTTCTAAGAAAAATTAATCTAAGTTCAGTTCTTTTAGTGATTTACGTTTATAAGTTACCCTGAGAATAATAACTGTAATCTCATAAAGAATTATAAGGACTCCTGCGATAATAGTCTGGGTTATTATATCTGTTGTGGGTGTTATGATGGCTGCGACAATGAAACTTCCGACGATCACAAGTTTTCTGGTT
>MWDQ01000149.1 GCA_002070645.1 candidate division TA06 bacterium ADurb.Bin131 | reverse complement strand
AAGGGATACTAACTCAAAAAATGTGATTTGTTTTCATTAGATATCTCTTGCGAGGTTAAAGTAGGAGGTAGATGTGAAAGAGGGTAAAATAAAATTTTCTGATGCTAAAATAGACCATCACAGAAGTTTGATGTTTGATATTGTATTGTTTTTTGAGAAAATCGGGTTTACTATTTTTGTTATGATATTCTTTGTTTCTTTTTCAACCTCCTTTGCAAAGACAAACCATTCCGAGATTCTAAAAAGAGGAATTTTTGCTGATACTCCGCCACCCCCTCAAAGACAGGTAACCTCAATCTTAAAACCAATATCTCTGCCTCCTGTTGACTCTCTTCTTACACTTAAAGGTATAATCTATTCGCCTGATGGTGAATCAAAGGTGATTGTAGAAATAATTTCCAGAAAGTGTGAGGTACTTTGCGAAGAAGGAGATGTTATAGAAAATGCGAAGATACTTAAGATTAATGAATCAGAAGTAGTTTTTCTTTACGATGATAAAGAAGTATCCTTGGCTCTTCAAAAACCACAGACAGGTTCTCCTGCGATTTCAGTCAGAGACACCTCTGTGAAGGTTGTTCCTTCTACATCTGCATTAACCTCGGATTCCTCTGCTATTCCATCGAGGGCTTCAGGTATAGGTGCCAGTGTCCCAGTACCAGAACATCCCCGAGACCTTAAGATTAATGATATTGTTGAAAAGTTTCGTTCAGATCCAAATCTTCTTGCTTCTGTGAGCGTAACTCCTCATATCCAAGATGGAAAGGTTGAGGGTTTTATGATAAATAGAGTTCCTGAAGGTCTTGCTGATTCTGGTATTGGTATTCAGGCAGGTGATGTAATACGAAGGGTAAATGGTGTGCTGATAGATAGTTTAGGAAAGGCGTATGCAGTTTATAACGGTGTCCTGAAAAGCCAGTCAAAACTTGCAACTGTTGAAATTTTAAGAAGTGGTCAGCCGATGATGCTTACATATAGGCTGGAGTGATTAAATGCATCTCGCTTTATTTCAAGAGAAATTATCAGGGAAAAAAGTAAGGTGTCGGCTTTGTAATCATTACTGCATAATTGAAGATGGTGAACGTGGAATATGTAAGGTAAGAATTAACAAAGATGGACAACTCTATTCCCTTGTTTATGAAAATCTAGTTGCAAGAAATATAGATCCTATTGAGAAAAAACCATTCTTTCATTTTCTTCCTGGTAGTACTTCTTTTTCTATTTCAACATCTGGATGTAATTTCAAATGTAAATTTTGTCAGAATTTTGAGATATCCCAGGTTCCCTCTGATTACCAGCCGTATGGTACTGGTATAAGTGCTGCTGAAATAGTGCGGCTTGCAAAGAAGTATAACTGTAAGAGCATTTCATACACATATACAGAACCAACGGTTTTTTTTGAGTATGCCTATGAATGTGCAATACTTGCAAAAAAGGCAGGACTGAGAAATAATTTTGTGACAAATGGATATATGAGCAATGAGGCACTACGAAAAATTGCGCCATACCTTGATGCAGCAAATGTTGACTTAAAGGGAGATGAAAGGTTTTATAATGAACTTTGTGGGGCTCATGTGGCGCCAGTATTAAATAATATCAAAACAATGAAGGAACTTGGTATCTGGGTTGAGATTACAACCCTTATTATTCCAGGGTATAATGATGGTTATGATGTTTTTAACTGGCTTATGGAATCCTTAGGAAAAATTTCGTTTGAGATTCCCTGGCACCTTTCAAGATTTTTCCCGACATATAAAATGTCTGACCATACCCCGACATCTGTTGAGAAAATTCGCGAACTCAGGAGAAAAGCAAGAGAATCGGGTTTTTGTTATGTCTATACGGGAAATATTGTTGGAGATGAGGGAGAAAATACCTTTTGTCCACGATGCGGATATACGTTGATAATAAGGGAAGGTTATATTATAGACGAGAATAATATAGTTAATGGTGCATGTAAAAAATGTGGATTTAAGATTGCGGGTGTTTGGGAATGAATACGGGGTCAACTCTTGACTCTTGACAGATTTACTTGAAGATTCTCCCTGTTTCCTGGTACCAGAAAATAAAATCAAGGTGGGATACAGGTATTTGAATCCTGTTTGCAAATCTCTGCATGTTTTTTTCTATTTCCTGGTATTTTTTAACACTAACCGATGTTGGAATTTCTTGTATAACCTTGATTCTTTGGAGTTTCCTGAGTATATGTCTATCGAGTATTGCAAGATTATCTGATTTACCAATGTTTCTTAAAAAATGAGTTGCCTCCTTCATTCCAAATCCCCTTATGTTCTTTACAAGATATTGTCTTATTTTGAGTGGGTCTTTTTCCTTTTTCAGGATGTTTATAACCTTTTGTAGAGAAGAACGCGCCATGATAATTGATTCTGCCTTTGTTCTATAAAACCTTACACCCTTCAGGTATTTTTGAATCTGTTTTTTTGTCCCACTATAAAGTATTTTTGATTTATTTAATTCTTCGATGCATCTCCAGCATACCTCTGCCCTTGACTGAGGAGTAAGGATACAGAAGCATATTTCATTAAGGATTTTTGTTCTGTTTAATTCTATTCCTGTTTTTGTAAACCACCTGATTTTCTCTTCTATCTCTGGTTTTATTCTATTATAGACATTAAAGATTTCTTGGATTTCGTTTTCTGTCATATTAGAAATTTCTCGGTGTTTGATACATTGCAAGTAGATTTTCAATCGGGATATCTGGTAAGAAGTTCTGTGATGGGCATACAAAAATCCTTGTTCCTTCAAAAAGGCATATAATTTTTCTCACCTGTTTTTTTACTTCATCCGGTGTTCCGTACGGAAGTAGTTTTTGTGTGTCAGTTCCACCGTGAAAACATATTTTATCTTTATATTTCATAGCGAGTGTTTCAATGTCCATACCTTTTGCAGAGACCTGAACAGGGTCAAGAATATCAACACCCATCTCGATGAAATCATCTATAAGTTGAAACACAGCACCACAGGAATGGAATTGCACAAGATAGCCGTATTTTTTTAAGTGTGAGATAACTTTTGAGAAAGCGGGTTTATAAAATTTTAGAAACATTTCATAACTTATATAAAGGGATGTTTGGGTTCCAAAGTCATCTTCGAGCGAAACAATATCAACAGCATCTCCAACGTCTCTGTACAACTTATCAATTACTGCAAATGCATATTCAACACTGCAATTAATCAATTCCATTATTAAATCAGGCCTTGTTGCATGATGCATAAGGGATGTTTCATAGCCAAAAAAACTATTTGCTCCAAGAAATATAGACCCAGGCCCATATGTCATTATTGCATAATCCGGGTGCGCTTTTCTCATTTCAATGATTGGTGTATTATCAATAAGGTCATCAAGTGGGGGTATGTCCTGTGATAATTTTCTGACCTCCTGGATGGTCTGAACATTTTTCATAAAGGAGTTTTCTCGACTGAATTTTACTTTTCCGGGTCCTGCAACTGCCCGTATTACATCTGTATCAAGAAACTGTATAAGTTCAAATTCATTCCTCAGATTTAATTGGTCAATATATTTCTTTGTTGCCTCGGGCGTTCCATAATAATCAGCAGGAACCCTATCTACCTGCTTGCCTTTAACTGTTGAAACAACTCTTTCTCTGTGTGTCATACAATTCCTTCTGCTTCGTTTATTCTCCACCGAAGGACGCCTGTGAATGTAGAGACATCAAGCGCGGGATGGAGGATTTTCTCGTTTTTCTTTACAAAGTCAAAGGCGCGTTCAAATTTTTCTCTGCAATCAGATGATCTACGAAGATAGGCAGAGTATGCTGGAATTAACAAATCAAGAAGTTCCAGATAATAATCAAGATATTTCCATGACCACCCAACTGCATTTTTTTCACACGCTACCTGTTTTTTTACGAGAGGCCTGAATGATTTGCAAATGTCTTGCATTTTTTTAATGTTATCGAGCCCGAGATTTATTCTTTTTTCATCTGTTTTTGGAATAAAAACAGGTTCAAAAAATGGTTTCCATAAATCAGACATTTTTCTTAAAAACTCTGCGACATCACGGCTGTACTTTTTTCCAAACGCATTGTCAAAGGTTTCCTCTACAACTGCATTGAACGATATTTTTCTATTCCAGAGTGTCCTTGAAAGGATATCCATTAATAAGTTTGTTGGGAATGATGCACGCTGAACCTGACATGAGATAAACCCGTGAAGATTCATTTTTTTCAAATATCCGATGTCCTTGTGCAAGACCTTCGCAAGTGTAAAGTGATTTAAATCATAATAGCATGCCCAGATAATATGATAGTCAAAGTCAACTCCATCACCCTTAAAATTCTCCTGCCACCTTTGTAGATAGAGCATATTATCTGCTGCGTTTTTCGGGAACACGAGTTTATTCTTTACATAGGGTTTTATTCCTTCTTCTGGTTTTGTATCAGAAAACGAATGGGAATAACTTCTGGTTATCGGAGCAAACATAATAATAAATCTATCCTGATTTTCTATTTTTTCTCTCTCTGGTGGCCATAATAAATCAACATAAATCAGAAAGATTATTTTTGTTGGAATATTACGAAGGGTCAATTTTTTGTCAAGTTCGTTAAGCATCATAACATAAAAATCAGAGACCCTCGTTTTTATGCAATTTTCACATTCGCAATTATTATTTGAACCATCTGCAAGCCAGAAATGTAATGCATCAACCTCAGGATGTTTTTCAGCATAGTCAACTATTGCATCTGTGATTGCTGATCTTACCTCAGGATTTGAATAACACAGGTTTGTATTTAAGGGGACATTTCTAAAGAACTCCCTTTTCCCATTGAGCATTGCGAGGTATTTTTGTTTCTCCTGACTTATCTTTTTAAGACCCTCATTTTCTGTGTCCCATCCTTCGCCTTCAATACCGAGTGCGCGACATGTCCAGCCATGTCCCATCCTTTCAAATCTTATGCCACGTTTTTCAATCTCTTTTATTATTCTGGCAACTATTTTTTCGACATCTTCCTTTCCAAGTTTTTCTGGCTTCATATATGGATTGTCAGAATGCTGGTACCATCTTTTAAAAAATGATGTACCGAGATGAAATTGAATGAAATATCCATTCATGTAATTTTTTGCTGCCCAATCAATAATGTCTATTACATGCTGACAGGATACCGCACCTTCAATGCACAGTGTTCTGTACTTATACGATGGTATTTCATCAATACTGATATCTTTTTTAATTCTTTTAATGCTCGGGATTATCTCTCCTCGTTTTCCTGGTCTTATCCATCTAAATCCCATCTCATATAAAAATCTGTATGATGCAAAAAGGACGCTTCTTGGATTTGAGCCAGAGATAATATACCCGTTTTTATCAGGTTTTATAAGAATATGATCGGTTTCTGATGGTCTATCAATGCATAAGGAAATCTGATTTTTATTTTTCTGTGCTTTTGATCTTTCTAAAAGTATTTTTGTTTTTATTCCTGCAAGATTAAGATAACGGGATAACTCCTTTGCTGCAAATCTAATTGTAGGGTGGTTTTCTTGTATGTTGATGAAAGTTTCCGCTGTGTCCATTTTCACAATTCCTCCTTTTTAATTTTGTCTACTGCCAGAAAAGATGTTTTTGAGTTCTTATAATTTTATTTTTCGAGCAAAGTATGTCAAATTCAGTTATTACTTTATCTTTTCATATTTTGCTATTAATTTCATAGGTTTATCCACCTTGATTTTTATGATTGCATCCCTGCTGTTTATATCTCCGGACCAGCCAATGAATCTATAGCCATCTCCTTCTATGAATTTGCCAGGATTTGATGGATCCATAAGTTTACCAAGACGCGGTGATTCACCGGGCTCAAGCGACATTGTGTTTATCTCAATTTCTTCGTTAAACTTGTATGCTTCCTCATAACTTTTTGCTACGAGCAGGGATTTTTTTTCAAGATCAATGACCTCAATAGTGTGGATTCCTGGTTTATCAAAATTTATAAAGCACCTGCCAAAGTTATCGCCCATCTCGTATTTTGTTGTCCATCGTCCTGAATATGTCCATAAAGGGATACCGTCTACTTTGAACTGTGTTTTTCCGAGTGGAGGGTCTGTTTCTATGGTAATATCCAGGTTGCCTGTTTCTTTTTCTGTTGTTCCTGGCTGGTTATATGAAGTAGGCATAGGATCAAATAAATATACCCTGCCTGATTGAGGTGGAAGTTTTACTTTAATTTTCCTGGTCCTGTTGTTAAATTCCACCTTGATTTGTTTTTTTTCATAAAGATCTAGAATCTGTGAGGTTGGAAATTTGTAAATAATCTCAAGAACAGCAGGGGAATCTTCAGGATTCACTGCTACTATACCATTTTTATATACTCTGTAGTGAATCCCTGTATTTGTTTCTTTCTCAGGAGTTAATGGTTGACCGATTTCTATCTGGTAAAGAATAGAAATATCTGGTCTATCATAAACTGCAAGGTTTCCTGCCTGCCATATCATATTCATCAACCGGGCGGACGCATAACAAAAATAGCAGTCATCTTTAATATCATTGGTAGTATGTCCAACATAACTGAGGCAGCATACCTGTTTACCTGCCTTTATCCATTTTGAAATCTTTTTATCCATTCCATTCCATTGTTTATGCCAATCTCCCCAACGTTTTGTACTTACCCACGTACAGATATAACTTTCGCTCATTTCACAATCAATCCACTGCCAGTATACATCGGGTAAGGTAACAGGATCAGCGGAGTTAACAAGGAGCGCACCTTCAGGATCCTTCTTTTTTATCATTTGCCGTGCTTCTTTAAGCAATGAGGCAAACGCAGTTTGCTGGTCAGGGTAAAGATGCTTGTGTTTTCCGTATTCAGGTCCATAACACTTACTCCCAGGATGTAGGTTATCAAGAAAAATTCCTCCTGCGCCCATATCCAGAAGATGCTCTAAATATTTAAGGACGCTGTGTCTATATCCTTTTGTATTAGCGCATGTACAATACATATTTTTAGCATCTTCAGATTCCCAGAATCCGGTTCGTTTCCAGTGACCATGCTCATCAATTTCAATCCAATCAGTATGTTCAGATAATCGT
Source organism: candidate division TA06 bacterium ADurb.Bin131 (assembly GCA_002070645.1). Lineage (GTDB taxonomy): Bacteria > Ratteibacteria > UBA8468 > B48-G9 > DTJG01 > DTJG01. Next base: position 7,867 of record MWDQ01000149.1, on the reverse strand, counting down.
GCTCCCTGAAACTGTTTATTAATCCATGTTTGATAGAACGTCATATAAGGAAAACCCCGAAGGCCATTTGAACGAAGTGCCATAAGATACTCTTTGCTATGTGGAACATGGGTTACGAAACGCCACTTACTTGATTTGATTATATGCCATGGTACTGCAGTAAACCCATATGTTTCAGATGTCGTTAGCCACTCAGGTGTTTTTAACCATTTAGGAATTTTGTGCCTTTGCTTTGATATTTTTTTCTTCATTGTTATCCTCAATGTTATATGGTTATCTTAAATAAGAGTTATAGGGATTGTGAGCCATATTTCAATAAATGTCAAATTTATGTGGTTATTAGATTATTATGTGGAAATGATGACCTATATGGGTTAATATTAATATACTTTTTTATCTGGTCAAAATTACCTTAAAAAAAGGAGAAAATGAAGATTATTGATTTTCATACACATATATTTCCCGATAATCTTGCAGGAAAAGCATTAAGGTCAATTGAATCTACTGGTGGGATAAAACCGAAGTTTGATGGAACCCTAAAAGGTTTAATTAATTCTATGGACAACGCAGGAGTTTCTATTAGCGTAGTGCTATCAATTGCAACAAAACCCAAACAATTTAATTCAATATTTAACTGGGCAAGATCTATTTATTCTGAAAGAATTATTCCTTTTCCTTCTGTTCATCCTGATGACGAGGAAGTCCATCAGCATATTCTCCAGATAAAGAGTGAAGGGTTCAAAGGGCTCAAGATGCACCCATATTTTCAGGGATTCTATATTGATGAGGAAAGAATGTTTCCAATTTATGAAACAATTGCAAAAGCCGGCTTGATACTTGTTATACATGCTGGTTATGATTTTGCATATGAAAGGATTGAAAAGGCGGGACCTTGGAGAATTCTGCGAATAATGAAGGAATTTCCAGAACTCCATCTTGTTGCTGCTCATCTTGGAGGATGGCAGCAGTGGGATATTGTTGAAAAACTTCTTATCGGAAAAAATCTGTTCATTGATACATCATTTTCACAGGATTTTCTTGAAGAATCTCAATTTATGAGAATGATTTTGAGGCATCACGGGATGGTTCTATTTGGAACAGACACTCCATGGACAGAACAAAAGGATGCTGTACAAAAACTAAAAAAAATTGCAATTCCAGAAGACATAAAATCCCAGATTTTTTACCAAAATGCAGCAAAACTATTAAATACGGGGTCAACTCTTGACTCTTGACAGATGCCTAATCTAAATGCGTTTATTATACCCAAATAATTGCATTTCTCATTTTCTTTCTCGTTCCTCTTCTTCTGTAAAATAAAATCAGGATGGATTTTATGAAAATATTCATTGTAAAATGCAAACTGCAAATTATAAAAATCAAATTGAGCAATCTTCGAGTCATTAATCTTTTATTCTTTAATCTGGATTTTTCGGTTTCAGAGGATTTTTAAAATTCTCACATCTCAAAAGGATGCTGATATATTAGAGGAAAGATAGTATTCAAATCCCCGTTAGTTTTTCTGAAGAGTGCCGAAGCGGGGATTTGAACCCCGATGGCGTTGCCACCACTAGGTCCTGAACCTAGCGCGTCTGCCAATTCCGCCACTTCGGCGATATTAACTCAAGAATTATTCTCTCGAGAATAATTCTTGAGTTCACGTTAAATCTCAGGTATGTTCTTTTATCGAGTAGTTCTTCTATCTGGCTGTGAGATACAGTATTTATTATACTTTCTTGGTTTGTACCTTTCAAGTTTTTATCAGTAATTTCAGTGTCTTTTAAAAGATTGTATCTTGCGGTCATAACTATTATTTCAAATATATTTTCGAATTCTTCTCTCGAAACATTTTTTGCAATTTCAGCGCACATGCTAAAAAAATTCCTCCAGTTTTTTCTTTCTGCGGATTGAATAATTTTTTCAAGATATTCACTATTTTTTTTATCCACATCAGGGGCTTCTATTTCAGGGTTGATTCTGATGTTTATTGTTCTTGAAACAATTGTTGGCAAGAAATTCTTATTGTTTCTGGCAAGGATTATCATTATTCCGTACTCTGGTGGTTCTTCGAGTATTTTTAATAGACTATTTGCCGCAGGAGCCTGCATCCAGTCGGTTTCAATGATAAAGATTTTGTATCTACCGGAATAAGGCTTCATGTACATATCTTGCTTAATTGTTCTTACTTCGTCAATGGAAAGGTTTCTTTTTTCTGGCTTAACTCTTGAAATGTCAGGGTGATTGTTTGAAGAGATTGCCCTGCAATGGTAACAGGTTTCACATACATTCGGGGATTTTTCACACTCGAGAATTTTAACTGCCTTTAATGATACATCATATCTTTGTTCGAATGTTCCACCATGAACTATAAAAGCATGAGGAATTCGACCCTTCTCAATGCACCTCACAAAAAAATCAGATGCCTGTGTTGCATTCATTCAAAAAATTCCTGCCATAGTTTCTGAATACTCTGAAATGTTTCATTAATACTGCCACGTTTTATGATTTTTACTCTTTTTGGTTCATTTTCTGCTATCTTTAGATAACCCCTTCTGACCATTTCTTGAAATTTTATTGATTTCTCTAATCTATCTGCATCCTTTCCAATAACTTTTCTTAACTCTGATGCTGGCGCGTCAATAACAAACGTAATGTCGGGTATTATTCCATTAAGTATAACACTGTGCATGTTCTCTATAAGATTAAGGGAAATTCCTCTTCCATAACCCTGATATGCAATTGTTGAATCAATAAAGCGGTCAAAAACAAGGATAACTTTCTTATTTAAACAGGGCTTTATTTTTTTTGTAACAAGTTCATTTCTCGCGGCAAGGTATAGAAATAATTCACTTAGTGGCAGAATATCTTGTTTTTTGGCAAGGAGGATTTTCCTTAATTTTTTTCCAAGAGCAGTGGTGCCTGGTTCCTTAAAAAACAATGTTTTAAAACCCTTTGATTTCAGATATCTAACAAACTGCTTTGCTTGCGTAGATTTTCCACAGCCATCTATTCCTTCAAAACTCACAATCGTTGCCTTTTTCTTCATTCGAAGTCCTGTCTTTTCTCAAAAGAGAGAATATTTAAGTTTATTTTTATTTAACAAATCTTAGATATATTTCTCCAAGTTTTTCATCACTCCGTTTTATCTCAACGCGATATACAATTTTTTCCTCGTCTATTGCGAATTTTTTTAACATATCTTTGTAAGAGAATTTATATCCAATATCATTGTTTTGTGAAGGATTGTCCTTTGGAGTAAATCCTATAACATTTACTCTTATGTCGTTAAGCGGCTTTCCATTTTGGCTGGCGCCAGTAATTTTAATTGATACATCGCTTGTTATGTCAAGCGCATCTCCATTCTCCACAATTATCTGGTTTCCATCATCTGTTTCCACTGTAAGAGTTATTTGATTTGAAGGTTGTTCCTGCGTCGTGGATGCGGGTGGTCGAGAAAGGCAACGCATTGTATCTGAAATAGTGTTGGAAGTAAAAAGTGTTGTGTAGCAATAGTATCCGGTTATTGCTATAAAGATAACAGCCAGTATCAGTGATATAAGGCCCTTTTTTCTGTTTATCTGGTAGATAATAAAGCAAAACATAAGCAATAAAAAGGAAATTCCAGCGCATACCAGCACAAGAGCCCTTGCAAAAATTTCATTCATCTTTTCTCCTTGTTAATATACTGTCTGTTTTTCCGTTGTTTTTACAATCTTCTTATTTTTAGTGAATCCCTGTGCTTAAAGAGATTTTCAATCTCTGCAAGACGTTCAGAAATAATACCATTTTTTTTGAAAAATGTGCTGTTTGCTTCCATAATAGCGTATGTTCGGATAAAGTCAAACACACTTAATCCCGAGTCAAACGCTGCTGTTGACCCTGTTGGGAGGGTATGACTTGGTCCTGCAATATAATCACCGATAGCGCAAGGTGTGTAGTTTCCAATAAAGATTGCTCCTGCCACACATTTTTCAGCGATACTCCTTGCGTTTTTGCAGATAATCTGAAGATGCTCAGGCGCAATATCGTTTATGATTTTAATCCCATCTTCTAAATTTGATATCTTCATCCAGTATCCATTCTTGACTTTTTTTGAAACCTTATTCCCTATGTTATTATCTGTGCAAAGAAAAAAAACAACACTGTATTTGTGTTCTGCCTGGGCATTAAGATCCGCAGAAACAAAATCTATATTTACAGAGTTATCTGCCATAACCACAAGTTCGCTTGGTCCAGCAAGGATATCAATTCCTACTATTCCTGACACAAGTTTTTTTGCTGCATTGACATAAATATTTCCAGGACCAGCAATAACATTAACCTTTGGCACGCTTTCTGTTCCAAAGGCCATTGCTGCAATTGCCTGGCTGCCCCCAATTTTGAAAATCTTTTTTATCCCGAGCATTGAAAGGCATCCTATGATATATGGGTGGATACTTCCTTTATATGTTGGAGGGCTGCAGGCAATAATTTCGCCTACATTTGCCACTTTTGCCGGTATTGAGGTCATAAGTGTTGTTGATATTAAAGGCGCGCTTCCTGCAGGAATATAGAGCCCAGCCCTATCCACTGGTTTTGTTCTGAATTTAATACTCAGACCATCTTCCTGCATTGTGAAAGATGAGATATGCTGTTTTTTATGATATTTTGTGATTCTTTTTATGGCTTCATTGATAACAGTTTTATCCTGTGGCAGGATTTTTTTTAAGGACAAAAGAATTTCATCATCAGAAACCTGAATTTTGTTTACACTAATCTTATCGAGTTTATGTGTCCAGCGTTTGACAGCATTATCGCCATTTCTTTCAACATCGGATATAATCTTTGAAACTGTTTTTTCAACAGAAGAGAAAGTTTTGTTTCTTTTCCTCAAAATTTGTTGAATCTGTTCTTTTTTTATCAGCAACATTTTAGTTTTTTTATAACCTGTTTATAGTTTTTATTTCCAAAGATAAATGAACCAGCAACAATTATATCCGCGCCTGCCTGTTTAACGAGGGATGCAGTTTCATAGTTAATTCCGCCGTCAACCTCAATAAGGAAATTATAATTATGTTTTTTTCTTTCTTTATCGAGCCATTCAATCTTTTTTATATTTGATGTGATAAATTTTTGACCACCAAATCCCGGGTTAACAGTCATAACCAGGACAACATCAACCTTTGACAAGAGTTTTTCAGTTGTAATTATCTTTGTTGGTGGATTTACAACGATACAAACTTTTTTTCCTTCCTTATGTATATCGTGAATGAGGCGATTATGATTCACCCTTGATTCAATGTGAAATCCAATGATGTCCGCGCCAGCATCAGAAAATCTTTTCCAGTATCTGTCAGGTTGTTCAATCATAAGGTGCGCTTCAAAAGAAAGATTTGAGTATTTTCTTATGGCCGAGAGAATCATTGGTCCAAATGTAATGTTAGGAACAAAATGCCCATCCATAACATCAAAGTGTATTAAATCCGCGCCTGCCTTGGTGATTTTGCGAACCTCTTTTCCAAGTACTGCAAAATCCGCTGAAAGAAGCGAAGGAGATATTAAAATCATTATTTAATTATAAAAAGATAAACCTGAATCGTCAAATAATTAGAAGCAAAATTGACGGAACCGTGCCTCTGTGTTTAATTATCTATATGGGACATGGTGTCAAAATTGAAAATAAAAAGGCGTTTCACGACTATACTATCCTCGAGACCATTGAGGCAGGAATTGAGTTAAAGGGACCCGAGGTAAAGTCGATAAGACAGGGTAGTGTAAGTATGAGGGATTCATACGCGGCATTTGAAAATAAATCTCAATTATTTCTGCATAATATGCATATTTCTCAGTATCCCGGAGCACTTGAAAAACTCGATCCGATGAGAAAGAGAAGGCTTCTTCTTCATCGTAATGAACTCCTGAGGTGGCAGAAAAAAGTTGAAGAAAAAGGATTGACAATAGTTCCTCTTTCGTTGTATACTAACAAAAAAGGAAAGATAAAGGTTAATCTTGCTCTTGTCCGCGGGAAAAAACTCTTTGACAAGCGTCGAGATATTAAAGAAAGAGAAATCAAAAAACAGATTGAACGACATAAGAAATTAAGGGGGGCGAAATAGGTTTCGACAGGGGCTGGAAGTTAGAAAAGCTGCCGACCGAGTTGCCGGAGGCTCGTAAAAGCCGGCAAACAAAATAGCTGCCAACACAGCGAATTGTCTGGCTGCATAACATTTGCAGCCACCTGACAGGATTCTTGCTCTCGGAATCCTGAACCAGGTCATATGAGGGCTCGCTTCACTTTCCTTTGACCCTGGAGAGTGGAGTAAGAAAAAACGGGTCAGGTACCCTAAAATCCTGTTTCAGGGAGTTTAGGGATACCAACAAAAACTGGAACTACGTCGGTAGATGCTTTTCTGCTTCACCTCTGGACGCGGGGGCAGTACCCGCCGCCTCCACTTTTTCGGAGAAAAAATAAATAATGAATATGCTAAAAACTCAGCGTCCAGAGAAAGGTTCGGGAAACTTGTTTCCCGATGTAAGTATCGGGGGGATGACACCGAGAAGGGGGAATGCCCCCTTTCTCGGGGAGCAAAGCGACGGACGGGGGGGGCAGTACCCGCCGCCTCCACTTTTTCGGAAGAAGTAGGAAGTGATTGGAGTATAGTGAATATTCAGTTTTTCTTTAATAGGAGTGCTGGTGAAGATAGTAAAAACCATAATCATACTATTTTTCTTTGCAGGTCTTGTTTTTTCGTCAGAATTCACAAACCAGATTAAGAATTATCCTGCTTATTGGATTGGAAATCAAAAGTATATAAGTTTACAAACAATTATTAAAGCCCTTAATATTCAAAGTTGGGGAAGGATTGAGGATAGAATTTTTCTTGAGTATCAGGGAAGGGTTTTAAAGGGCAGTATTGGATCCTCGGAATTTTATGTTGATGATAAAATGGAAAACCTTGGATCTTCAATAAAGCAGGTTGAAAAAGAGATATTTATACCAGTTGAGCCATTTGATAGAATTATTTCATCTATTACGCCAGCGGCTGTGTCTACTTCTTCTGCGCAATCTTCGAAGCAACCTTCTGCAGTTGATCAGTCCTCAAAACAGGTTATTCGGGAATCAAACCTTGACAGAGATTTTGTGATTATCATAGACCCTGGGCATGGTGGAAAGGACAATGGGGCAGTTGGAAATTATGGACTTAAAGAAAAGGATGTGAACCTTGATATTTCATTAAGATTAAAGAACTATCTTGTTTCTCAATTAAAGAAAGTTTCTAATATTAAGGTTAAGATGACAAGGGAGAATGATATCTTTATTTCTCTTGATGAAAGGGTGGAGATTGCAAAAAAAGAAAAAGCAGATATTTTCTTTTGCGTTCATACCAATTCATCGAAACTTAATAGATGGAATGCAGATGGATTTGAGACATACTACCCATCAAGGAAGAGTGAAATATCATTTGTTCCAAAACCTGATATTGATGAATCTGTAGAGATTGAAACAACTGGAGAAACTGTTTTTCAAATAGTTTCAGACCTTAATACCACGTCAGTGATAGAGGAGAGCAGGATACTTGCTGAAACTGTTCAGGAAAAACTTGCAGAAAGATTAATTTGTCCTGATAGAGGGGCAAAGGCAGCAAACTTCTATGTTCTTAAATATAGCCCGATGATATCTGTTCTTGTTGAGGTTGGTTTTATTTGCAATCCCAACATTGAAGCAAACCTTAGAGACCCAGAGGTAAGGCAGGCAATAAGTGAAACACTTGGCAAAGCAATTATCCAGTACCTTAAATCAAGGCAGATTATTGGCTAAAAAATCCCCGATAGCGATTTTTGATTCAGGAGTAGGAGGTTTAACTGTTGCAAGGCAATTGCATCGTAT
>MWDQ01000148.1 GCA_002070645.1 candidate division TA06 bacterium ADurb.Bin131 | reverse complement strand
GGACTTGCATTAGGCGGCGGTGGAGTTAGAGGATTTGCCCATATCGGGGTTTTAGAAGTCCTTGAAGAAAACGGTCTTAATGCTTCTTTTATAGTAGGAACAAGTATGGGTGCCATCGTTGGGGGAGGATACGCCCTTTTTAAGGATATAAAATTTTTAAAAAATCGGGCTTTGCAACTTGCAAAAAGAAAAGAACTGCAGGATATAGAAAAATCTTTTGACTGGAACACAATCAGCCACAAAAAAAATTTTCATAAACCAGCAAGTTTTTTTAAATCTCTTTATTTATGGAATTCTCAGGCATTTAAAAAAAGTGTGCTGCAATCAGGGGGGATTAAATCTCTTATTGAAGAGTTTTTTGAAAATAAAACATTTGCAGAAACAAAAATCCCATATTTTTCTATTGCCACTGAACTTGAAACAGGTCAGGAGGTAATTTTCAAAGAAGGACCCTTAGTAGAAGCAATCCTTTCAAGTTGTGCCATTCCGGGTTTTTTCCCTCCTGTGGAAATTTCGGGAAAAACATTTGTCGACGGAGGTGTTACAAGTTTAGTCCCTGTATCAGCGGCAAAAAAAATAGGAGCAAAAAAGGTTATTGCTGTAAATGTTGAAAAGAATTTGGAGCCCAGGAAATTCAAAACAGGCATTGATATCCTTATGCGTATGGATGAAATAAGAGCCCATCAAATTACTGAAAGCAATCTTTTATTAGCAGATGTGGTAATTTCTCCTCCTATTGGAGATATCCAATGGTATCAATTTTCAAGAACAGAGGAATGTATTGAAGCCGGGAGAATATCCGCAGAACAAAACTTATCCTTGTTGAAAAAAATATTTGGAAAAAAATGGCATTTCTTTTTTAAGACGGGGTCAACTCTTGACTCTTGACAAATCCATCCAGACCTTCCTTTACAAAAAAAGAAGAAGCAATGTATTCATAGTGTTGTAAAAGGACACGGGACTATAGTCCTTCACTAAATTTTATTTATTTAGAAGGCAAAATGCTACACCTCACTTAACCTTTCGCCGAAGGGTCGAGGAGAATAATGGAGGAAAGTAGTTGGGTCCATTTTGAGATGAAAATAAAAATCCTTACCCCTTTAATGATTAATCAACATTCACCACTACCCAATTAAAAAAGCATTGATTATGAACAACTCAACGCGTGCAGATATTGACTTGTTGTTAGGTGTGAATTACCATATACGCTATGATAAAAAGATACACAAGAAAGGAAATGGCAGAAATCTGGTCGGATGAAACCAAGTTTAAAACATACCTGGATGTAGAGATAGCAGTGCTCGAGGCATATTCAGAACTTAACCTTATCCCTGATGAGGCAGTTAAACACATTAAGGACAATGCAAAAATTAATGTGGAGAGAATTGAAGAGATTGAAAAAATAACAAACCACGATATCATCGCTTTTGTTGAACAAATTGGAGAAACAATCGGGGATTCGAGCAAATACTTTCACCATGGGTTAACATCATCAGACATAATAGATACATCAACAAACATTCTTCTGATTAAAGCCACACATCTTTTGATTGAGGATCTTGTAAAACTTTCGGAGACATTAAAGAAAAAAGCAATTGAATATAAGGATGTTATACAGATTGGACGAACACACGGGGTTCACGCAGAACCAATTACCCTTGGTTTTAAGATATCTGGCTGGTATTGTGAAATAAAAAGAAACATTGAAAGATTAAAATCAGCGCTTTCAGAAATTGGTTTTGGGAAAATGTCGGGCGCTGTCGGAACATATTCAAACATACCACCTGATGTCGAGAAAATTGCATGTGAAAAACTTGGGCTTAAACCCGAGATTTTCTCAACGCAGATTATTCCAAGAGATAGATATGCCTTTTATATTTCAGTGCTCGGGATTATTGCATGTTGCCTTGAAAGAATTGCTCTTCAGATACGACTTCTTCAACAAACAGAAATAAATGAGGTTGCTGAACCATTTGGAAAAGGACAGAAGGGTTCTTCAGCAATGCCCCATAAAAGAAACCCTGTTCTCTGCGAAAGAATCTGCGGACTTGCAAGAATAATAAGAAATAATGTTATTGCTGCTATGGAAAATGTTGCTCTCTGGCATGAAAGGGATATCAGTCATTCTTCGGCAGAGAGAATAATCCTTCCTGATAGTACTATACTTCTTGATTATCTGATAAACCTTACAAATACAGTGGTTGATGGGATGGAAGTATTTAAGAATAGATTGGATGAAAATATTAATTTTACACTTGGACTTATCTTTTCACAAAGGGTTCTTCTTGCACTTTGCAATAAAGGACTTCCAAGAAAAGATGCATACGAAATTGTCCAGAAAAATGCTATGAAAAGCAAAAACGAGAAAAAACATTTTATGGAACTTCTAATTAACTGTGATGAAGTAAAAAGATACCTATCTGAAGATGAAATAAAACACTGTTTTGATATCAGATGGTATACAAGAAATATTGACGCTATTTTTCAACAACTAAAATGACATCTTTTGTGTCCATCGATGAAGGTTATTCACTTTTTCTGAAACATACGCCTTTCGGCCAACCCATTGAAAAGTGTAATACCAGAAATTTCAAACAACTACAGGAAAATTGCTTCTGGGTAAGGATAAATACCGAGAATATTGCCGAAATGCACTATTTCAAAACCTTCCAGTATCCGATAAAAAAATTCCCAGGGTTAAGTATAATAAAAGCATATGCAAAGGGAATTGAAATTAACGATGAATGTTCATACTTCCTTGCTAATTTTATGACAATCGATGAAACACGCGTTATAGGAAATGCTGATATATCAGAAGAAGAAACAAAAATGCTCGCAGAAGAAATAGTAAAAAGTTTCGACTATTTCGAATTTACTGTGGTTGGAAGAGGACAGATTCTCGCGTGGTTTCCAGGCAAGTATCCTTTTTTTGAATGGAAGGTTCCCTTTGAATTAACTGGCCTTGACTACACCAGTTGCCTTCCAGACCAAGGGGGATTCAGAACTCTTATAAGGGTGATATCAAATTCCTGGAGAACACTTAAAGATCATCCTGTCAACAGGGTGAAAATCGATCTCGGAGAAAATCCAGCAAATTTTCTATGGTTTCACAGCCAGAATAAACACATCGGAAATATTGAACCACTCAGTGAAAAAATTAAGAAAACCACTATATTTTGGCCTAATACTTCTTCACTTTCTGATTTTGCGAAATATCTTGGTTTCAAAGTAGTAGAAAATCCTCCAATAAATCCAGAGGAAAACATATTCTTATGGGTAGATATTGATCTTAAATCAGAAGATATTATTGGCTTAATTAAAAAATGGGAATCTGCTGATAGCCGGATAGTCCCGAAGATTATAGAATCATCTAAAAAGATAGTAATGGAATTTAATGGTGGCTTTAATCTTAATAGAAAGGCAGTTTATCTTTTTTATCCTGGCCAGAATATTGGATTTTTGAAAAGAATAATAAAACCAGGAAATCTTCCTGCAAGGTTTCTATTTTCTAATGGCTGATATTTTTATAGGACTTGGAAGCAATCTTGGAAATCGAAAAAAAAATATAGAAAAGGCGATCAAGAAGATGGCAGAACATATCCAGATTATAAAGGTCTCTCCCCTGTATAAAACCACACCACAGGAAGGTGTTAGTGGAAACTGGTTTTTTAATGGAGTTATCTATGGCAAAACATCTTTAACGCCTATGAAACTACTTAAGTTTCTTCAATCAATAGAAGAAGACCTTGGAAGACCAATAAATCATAAAAAAAATACAGCAAGAACTATAGACCTTGACATACTCTTCTATGGAAATAAAATCATCAAGAATAAAACCTTAACAATTCCGCATCCAAAGATTTTAGAAAGGGAGTTTGTTATTCACGGGTTATCAGAAGTAAACAAAAGATTTGTGCATCCTCTTATTAAAAAAACCATGGCACAGATTTGGAAGGAGTTTAATAATGCAGGTACTCAAAACAAAAAAAGATCTCTGTATAGCAGTAGAAAAAGCAAAGACATCTAATAGAAAGGTTGGATTTGTTGCAACAATGGGATATCTTCATAAGGGACATTTATCCCTGATACAAAAATCAATAGAAGACAAATGTTTTACTGTTGTTTCGATTTTTGTAAATCCGCTTCAATTTGGTCCTGCTGAAGATTTTCAAAGATACCCGAGAGATATTGAAAGGGATATTTCAATACTTAAAGAAACAAATGTTGATGTTGTTTTTGCGCCATCAGTAGAAGAAATGTACTCAGAAAAACATCTCACAACCATTTCTGTTGCGGACATTTCCGAGAAACTTGAAGGGGCAATACGACCAGGACACTTTACTGGTGTATGCACTGTTGTTGCGAAATTATTTAATATTATACAGCCACACAATGCATATTTTGGATGGAAGGATGCGCAACAACTGATAATTATAAGAAAAATGGTTAAAGACATTGATTTTAATATCTCGGTTATTGGGGTTGAAACATTTAGAGAACCTGATGGGCTTGCTGCAAGTTCAAGAAATGTCTATCTTTCTGAGGAGCAAAGAAAACGAGCACTTGTCCTTTCGCGGGCTTTACAGGAAATAAAGCAAATGGTAGAATATCAAGGCATCGTAGAATATCAAGGCATCAAGGAAACAGAAGTTTTGATTTCCAGAGGCATAAGGATTATTGAAACAGAAGATGTT
>MWDQ01000147.1 GCA_002070645.1 candidate division TA06 bacterium ADurb.Bin131 | reverse complement strand
TCACAAATCTACCAACATTTGTAACGATGTCGCATACATTTTCGAAAATCTGCTGTCTGTCCTTTGCTTTTGTTAAGGTCTTGGTTATCTGACATAACATCGAATACATCCATAAAAGATTTTCTACCCTTTCTGCTGATTGTTGTGCCTCTGTAATATCCCTGATAAATGCACCAACTCCAATTTCATTGGTTCCAAGTTTCACAGGAAATTTTCTTGTTTCGTAGGTTCTTTCATCAATAACTTCTTTGTTTATAACAAGTTTATTCTCTTTTATTGCCTGAATATCTGTTTGCCTGTTTTGTCTTGCTGCTGAATATTTCATTAAATCAAAATCAGTTTTACCAATAATTTCTCGTACAGGTTTGTTGAAGAATTTTGCGTAATGTTTATTTAACTGAATGTATCTGAATTTTGAGTACTTAATAAATGTCATATCATCTGTGGCATTGGTAAAGGCATTATAATTTTTATTTGCCTCTTTAAGCGCCTCAAAATTCCTGCATCTATGTATTCCAGTAGAAATATCCTTTGCAACTACTTCGAGGAACCCAGTCGTTTCCTGAGAAAAAATTACCTCTTTTCTATCTATACAAACAAGTCCTCCAATCAATTCATCATGTACCCTTAAAGGAACACAGAAACAAAATACCTTCCTTCCGTTTTTCTTTGTTTCCATAACAATACTGCCTGAACCTGTGTATTGAACGTGCAATGGTTTTTTACATTTGAGGGAAGATAAAACAATTGTTTCAATACTATCTTTTTTCTTATTATCCCGGGTGTTTCCATCCTTAAGTATGATAAATACATTTTCTAATCTGAGTTTTTTTTTCAAAACATCAGGAATACTGGAAGTAATTGTTGATGTACTGGTTGTAGAATTCAAAAGAGATATTATTTTTAGATGTGTCTGTTGAAAAACTTCTTTCATTCTGCGCTGGGTGCTATCCTGGAAAATAATACGCAATATTTGTTGTTGCCTGGAAGTTTGTACAAGGCAGTAAACATCAATAGAATTCCTATTTTTGTCTATTATTTTTAATCTAGATACAACTGTATTTTCAGAATTTTTTAGTTTAGCAACCAGGGAATCAAAATTTTTTCTATACTGGACCGGTAAAAATTTCTTTAACTGAATTCCAATAACTTCTTCTCTTTTATATCCTGTAAGATTAAAAAACATCTGATCAACATCAATAATTGTACCTCTAATATCACACGCAATATATCCTAATTGTGTGTTTTCAAGAAATGCCTTAAATCTTTCTTCTCCTTTATCTTCCTTCGCTTTACTTATATCTTCGCCCAGGTATAATACTCCTGCAATATCTCCATTGTCATCCTTCAAAACAGTATTGTGCCATAATATTAAGTAGTCATCTTTTTTTGTAATCAGTGGACATACAAAATCTTTTCTCGCATAATCTTCACCAGAAATAAGTCGTTTAAAGGTTGATTTCATACCATATCTGAATACTTCTGGAATAAAGATATCAAAATAGTTTTTACCTATTATTTTCGCAGGAGGATACCCAAGAATCTCACTCGCTTTTTTGTTAATCTTAACAATACGCTGATCTTTTCCAACAACAACAATTATGATATCTACAAATTCAAAGTACAAATCAAGATTTTCAGATGTGCTTTTTAATATGTTTTCTCTGGTAGAACATCTTTTCTCTGTTTTTTTCAGGATGGCATACTCTTTTTTTTCAGGACTGGCGCCTTGGTGAATAGATTTTATTTTCTTGACAACCTCTTTCATTTTCCCTCCACTCTAATATATCATACCTTTTATTAAGTTGAGGGTCAATACAGACAAAAACAATACTCGTCTAATTTACATATGTAAAGATTCCCTGTAAAATTTATATTAAAAAATTGCCAGTAATAAACCATATGAAACCGAGAATCTTATTAATAACTGTTGGGCTGATAATATTAACACTGTTAATTTCTTTGTGCTTATTTGTATATTTAAGAATTTCACTTCCAGTTTCAAACTTGAGGAAAGAAGCATCTAAACTAAATATGTACAAAGATACTTTTGCGAATCTAAAGATATTTATGACAGGAGAAGAAATAAAACAACTGCGAACAATGGTAAATGACTATCATGTGGAAATGGCTAAAAAATTTGGGGTAGATGGACTTGTTGATGATCAGGCAGTACACAGAGAAGTAAAAAATGGTCGTCTTGTCTCAATCAGTGATAGCAGATTCTGGAGGATAAAAGAACTTGAGGATTCCCTGCCATTCATAACAAAGGATAATCTGGAATTCCTGCAGATTTTAGGAAAAAGATTCCATGAAAATCTGAAGAAACAAAATCTTCCTCTGTACAGATTTACGATAAGTTCTTTATTACGCACTGAACAAACGCAACAACGCCTTACAAGAAAAAACCAAAATGCCACAAAAGGAATATCAAGCCATCAATTTGGAACAACTGTAGATATACTTTTTAAGGACTTTGAATACACAGGTGAAGACCAGTTCACATATTTTTATTTAATAAAAAATGCGAATAATCCAGAATTTAAGAAAGCAGATTTTGATAAACTCGGCGAACAGTATAGCCAATACTTAAAAACAATACTCGCAGAAACTCTTCTTCAATTACAGAAAGAGGGAAAGTGTCTTGTGATTTACGAAAAAAGGCAACCTGTTTTTCATGTAACAATTGCCCGGAAATTTTAGCATCAAAAAAGCCCAGGTGCTTCAAGACATACATATCTTATTCCACCAACACCTTGCTCTATACACCAGAAAACAACCAGAAGTATTCTATCACCGAGTAAAATAACATGCGGCTCTCCAAAACTAAAATTTGTCCAATCATCATGAGATGTTGCTGAAAATCTTGTTGCTGGTTTTTCTACACTATAAACAATCTCGTCAGTATCAATCCCAAAATCAACATCACACGGGTTTGCTATTGCAAGTCGCACTCCATATGGAGGATGCTTTCTCTGATTATAAATAAAAAGCAATCTACCATCAGGAAGAGGTGCAAGCGCTGTTGATTGACCCATTATACCTGTTGATTTTGAGGGTGTCCATGTATTACCATCGTCAAATGAAATAGTATAAGGATTAGGAAAATCGGATCCATCTTTTTGATTAATTTTCCAGCAGGTACCAACCAATCGTCCATCAGAAAGTTCAATAATCCATGCCTCTGCCGCTGTTGCATATTTTTGCTCAAAATGAAACATTTGTCTGTATAACCAGGTTTTACCTTTGTCCCTGCTTGTTAAAAGAACAACCTGGTTTCTCTCAACAGAAAGATTTGGATCAAATGTGTTGTAGGGTGAATAACAAGCGTGCCATGACCCATTTTTTGTTATACACATTGCGCCAGGTGCCTCTGCAGCGCCTGAAATTGGTTTTGGAATTTCGAATAATTCTGACCAGGTATGACCTTCATCAGAAGAATACGCATACACAAGTCCATTTTCCTTCATTCCCTGTGTTGTCTCTGACCAGAATAACTCACAGGAATTATCAATTGCTGTACGCGTGCCAAAAAAAAATATCTGCCCATCATAACTTTTGCTTATTGAACCAAATATGCTGTAATTGCTTGAAAGATGCATCCATGGCATGGTAAAACCACTCCACGTACGATAATTATGCGAACGAACTATAACAGGCCTGAAATTATTTACCCCGAGTGCTGTCTGAACCATAAATGAGCAAATGACCTCGCCTTTATCTGTTACAACGCATCTTGGTCCAGATGCAATCTTATACCTGGTATCTTTTCTGGCACGCCATATAAATCCCTTGTCAACTACCTGAAAAAAAGTATTCTTCATAAATCACTGGTACAAAAACTTATTTTTCAAACGTATCTTTAATGGCTTTGATGGGTGTGATTGCTTTCCATCTTTATCTGTGTAAACAACAAAAAGATAAAAATCAGAATCTGGTCTCAATCCTTGAATAAGTGATCCTGATTTTGTTATACCTGATGCAATCTTTATTGCACCTCTTCCATCAGGATATGCACTTGCCCATATATCATAACCTTTTACATTTTCATACTCTTCAAAAAATACATGGCATCTCGTACCATCTGGCATTTGTTCGGGGTCCTCTACCTTTAAAAGTTTTACAGGTGGAAGAACACCTGTTTCATCAAGTTTAAGAATAGGATTTTTAAGTTCTGGTATTTGTTGTGGTATTGGCATCCTCAGCCGCGAAATGGATACTGCCTTCTCTGTCATATCAAAACTATTCTCATACTCAGCATATAGATCTCCAAAAACTACATCATCATCTTTTGCTGGTACAAGTTGGTTTCCATATATTACTGAAGAACGTCTTTCTATAATAATTTTCTCGAGGGTAAGAGGTAAATCCAAAATTCCGTCTCCACCATAACTTCCCCACCAGGATGTTCCCCTTTCTCTATAACAGTCATAAGGTGAATTCGATGGAACCTGAAATCTTAAATATCTCCAGCCATCAAAACAAAAGGAACTCATTGTTCTTATATCATCACTATTCCAGTCGTCTTTTGTACCAACACTTATCCATTTCTCACCTTTTGCATCTCTTAAACTGTAAACAATCCTGCCCCAGTCACTCGATGCATGCACCCATATTCCGATATAACTCGATTTCCCAGGTATGAAAACTGGCTTTTCAGGTAAAAGTATTGTGTAGTATGGCATCACCTTTCTGTCTATATCCTGTTTTTCAAGTTTTAATGCAAGTGCCCGAGCACCATATTTTTTGTCAACCTTTAGAGGATATATATTCATTTTCCCTGGAAATCTTTCTATCTGCAGACGGTTTGTATTCTCATACTCAGAATCCCGACCATTAAAGATTTTCCAATTATCGCTGAGGTTTGCAATCTTTTTAGAAAACTTCGATGGTTGAGAATCACTATGATCTGGTTCTCCGAGAACAAAACTAATCTCATTCTCAAGTCCTTCAAGATAAACAGGAGATTGACCTATAACAAAATTTACAGATCCATTTTTCTCTTTTAGAATTATCGGATTATCATTGATATCATATACCTGTAATGTTTGACCCTGAGAAACATTTACAGAAACAGGCCTTTTCCCTCTAATTGTCCACAGGACATAAACAAGTTTTCCTGTTTTGTAATGTCTATATTCCTGACAGTATGTTGAGGTGCTTCCTGTTGGCACATATCTTATAAAATTACATCTATTGATATGTCTTGTGAGCGTGGCATAAGACACATAGGCAAGTTTTGGCATCGCAAGTGGTAAACGAGTGCAATAACCACCTCCATAATGGTTTTCTCCCCAATAGTTGGCACAATCAAAAGGAGCATTTGAACTTTCATGGTTGTTTATCCCATATCCAATAAGAACCAGAAAGTTCCTCGTTGCTATGTTGGCCTGATCCTCATAACTTGTATCATAGTCAGCAGAAGAAATACATGTCCCTTCAACAACAACAAGATATGGATTCGGTTTATACTTTTTTACATCTTGAAGAACAGGATAAAGTCGGTTTAATACAACCTGATTAATCTGTTGTTCAGGAGTTCTTTCAAAACCAGGGAGGTCAAGTCCAATACCATCTATCAGTTCTCTTGCCTCAGAACTTCTCCTTAAAAAAATTGCTGTATAATGAGGATCCCCATGGGGAAGAAGAATCTTAACATCAGGCCATTGTTTCCTAACAGCCCTTGCACCGAGAAGAAATTTCTCAAGTTGCATCTGAAATGATTTTTCTTCCTCTTCTGAGAATTTATAGTCAGGCTCCCCATAATGTGTTGGCCAGATACCATATGTAATCGGGCCAATTCCTGGCTCAGGAAAAAACAGTATGTACTCTGGCTTATTAATCGGACTTTTCTCAACCATGTATTTTTTCAATTCCTCAATCAACCATTTCTGGGTTTCTTCTGGTTTTGTTGGGTCATAGTATTTTGCATTTGCATATGCAAAACTATTCACATATATAACAGCCCCATCAAATGCCTTATAAGAAACATAACCAAGTTTTTCAGCAAGTTCCCTTATCTCTGGGCTTGCCTTTCTATAAGTTGAAAGATTTGTTTCCGCGCCTGCCTGCGCCATTACAATAAGTTCTGTCTTAAAATCAGGGGTATCGTGAGCTCCGGACCAGTTCCAATATCCAAAAATTGGACCTTTTCCCTCACTCCAATTTCCGCGTTCTCTCGTATCAGGATGCAGATAGGCAAAATTTCTTGAACAGGAATAGGTTTCATTTCCTGATGTACAAATAACACTAAGATAATGCAGTCCATACCTTTTTGGATTAAGAGGAACTTTTATATTTACATCTTTTTTTGCTGGAAGATTTACAGTTTGCTTCTGCACAGATTTATCTATGCCATCATAATCAGATGTTGTAATTGTCAGATTAACGGTTCTTGGTGAATTTGTCCTGTTAGCAAGGATTATTGAATATCCTGGTTTAGCAGGAGAAGTCCATACATGTCCAACTGCCTCTGGTTGAAGGTCAATATCTGTTTCCACTGATTCAAGTGTCGCAGCATAAACATGCACTCCACTTGGAAGACCTGCTGAATGCCAGCTGTATTCAAGAGGATCAGGATAAGCCCTATATGGTTTAACCTCTTTTGTCAGTTCAAGCCCAACCCTGCTGAGGTCAGAAAACCAGTCCATTTTTCCAGGATCAATTGGAATTATAATATGGAATAGATTTATTGTCTGCCCATTTTTAAGTTTCACTGGATAGGATTGAATATTTTTTGGCTTTGCAGAATAAACAGGCACTGTCCCGGAAAAATTCATTGGATGGCCGGCATTGGGTCTATAAAATTGAGCAGTAATAACAGGAACATTATTTGTTTCTCCATCAAAAGTTCCTATGATATGAAGCGCCTTATACCTCGCATATGGGACATACATACAAAATCTTACAGGGTCTATTCTATCTGCGGAAATCCACCTTCCACCGAATGTACCAAAATTCGCAGCAATATATCCCTTGATAGCGCCAAATCTCGTCCAGCTTGGACCAATATCAAGATGATCATTTCCCTTTTCATCAGAAATAGGAAGAACAAAAGGTATCTTTTGTTTTTTTAGAGATTGTTTGAGAATATCAATCTGACCTTTTGCGAGTGAAGCGCCCTTTGTAATAATAGAGTTATTAACAAATCCAGTTAGTTCAACAGGAAAAAACCTTTCATCTATATCTTCAATTTTCTTTGCTTGCATACTCAAAAGTTTTGTTCCATAATACATCACTACATTTACTGTACCCTTTTTCTGAATATCCTTTCCAACAGGTATCCTGGCAACAAACCTTCCATCAACGTAAACACTAAATTTATCTTTTCCAACAGTAAGACGCAGTGTATGGAGTTTTTCCTGTATCTTTGGAGCAGAGGCAATCTGATATTCAATGTTTTTTCGCAGTTCCTCTGGCCAGTTCAAACTAATATCAGAAACTGCCTGGAAATATATCTTTCCATTAATAGGTTTAGCGGTCTGGGGTTGAACATTACAACTATAGTTTATAACTTCTGCTTCAGAAGTAGCACTAACAGAAGCACTAAATGCCTGCTTGCTTTTATCAGGAAGTTCTGCGCAACCAACTGAAACACTAATGCTTGATGCATACGGTTTTGCTGGTTTAAGATAAAACATAAATGTATACTCTGCAGGTACATCGTAAAACTCTTTTCCTGAAAGTGTAACATAACCTGTAGAATCAGTAGAAAGAACCAGATTCCCGTTTTCAATATTAGTCGAGTATTTGACACCTGAAATACTCCATTTATCCATGCCTGAGCCGAGAATCTTTTCAATGTCTGTGTTTCCATCTCCATAAGAGCCCTGAATCATACAAAATAATACCGCTAAAAACAACAGACCTGCTACTTTTCCCTTCATAATTTTCCTCCATTAAAAAGGAACAAATTTTTAATTTCACTATAAGCCAATCTAATATCATTATAAAACTTTGTCAAGTATATAAATCGAAACCTTGTTAAATCAATGCAGGATAATCTGCTGAGATTTTTTACCCTACATGCTTCTTATGCATCGTAAATCCCATCCTCGCTATCTTACAAATAACTCAACATGAACAAGTTTAACAATATTCAAATAAATTCTTGACGGACACTATAAATAGCACAAAGTATTGTCTATACGCCAGGGTTACACACATCTAATTTGCAATTTTTTCTATAATATGATAAACAATAATTGTGAACCAGAAAAAAGGATTTACCTTACCTGAAGTTGTCGCCTTTATTTTTATTCTTATGGTGGTAGCAGGTATTAGTTTCCGTCTTGTTTACTCTGTAAACCAGAAAGCAAAGATTGTCGTTGCTAAAACAGAAATAAGCCAGTTTGCCGTTGCACTTGAAGATATGAAAGATGATACAGGGTATTATCCTGTACATCTTGGAGCAATCTTTGCTGAATCCGCGCCAGCAGGAATGGAAAGAAACTGGCATGGCCCATATGCAACAAAAATGAGGGATATGATCAATGCTGATACACCAGTTGACCCATGGGGTAATCCCTATTTTTATGAGATACCCCTGACAGATGTTCCGCCAGAAACATATCTTCAAACACCTGAAATTGGAAGGTCTGCTGGTCCTCCAACAACATATAACCATACATTCACAGCACCAGCAGGACCAGGAGTTATCATAGTAACAAACTATGGTATTACATCAGGAGAGATCCGCCTTAATGGTACTGTGGTTGTCTCTTCAAGTGAATTTAAGAATCATCCACGACCCCAGATTATTACAAAAAATGTTACGCTTATTGGAGGAATAAATACTCTATCCGCGTGGCTTGCAAGCACTCCAAACGATTATTACATTGTCTCAGTCGGAAAATCTGCAACAAAAACTGCGCTCCCTACATCAGATTATTTTATCATCAAAAGTTATGGCAGAGATAAAAAAAGCGGTGGCACAGGTTTTAACAGAGACATAATCTTTAATTCGAAGATGTATCCTAATTTTCAGTGAGGGGTATAATGATAAAATTCAGAAGAAGAAAATATCTTATTAACAAACCCATCCAGTTTGGATATTTTGGCTTAACCGCATGGTTTATATGTCTGGGAGTACTGCTTGTCGGAAGTTTAACATATTATTTTACATTGAATACAATCATTGGACAGATACAGATATCTACTCAGGGCTTTGATACCCTTGAAACAATCAATAAGATTAATCTTTTACTACAAAAAAAACTCGCGCTTATCTTTATTTTCCTTGTAATAATTGCTGCAGCAATTGTTATTTTTTACCTCCACAGAGTTGTTGGACCAATATACAGAATTGAAAAAACATTAAAAGAGATTATCGAAGGTAAACCGTTTCAAACTATTCATCTCAGGAAAAATGATAATTTCAAGACACTTGCAGATACAATAAATACATTCGTACAATATTACGATAACCGTTTTCAACAGATAAGAGAAATATTAGAAAAGCAAGGAATATCTGATTTTGACAAGATTGATAAAATCAGGCAAATTTTTAAGGATTGACCCTATCAGCATCAGCCCAGAGTTTTTCGAGATTATAGAACTCTCTTACTGACGGAAGAAAAATATGGATAATAACCTCGCCGTAGTCAAGAAGTATCCAGTTGGTTTCAAATCCTTCAATAGAAAAAGGAGGATTATCAAATTTTTCAATCATTCCTTCTGCAATGGCACGTATCTGCACATTTGTTTCGCCTGATGCAATCACAAGAAAATCAGTAATCCAGGTAAGTTTGCCTACGTAAAGAATAGTGATATTATTTGCCTTTTTTTCTTCAAGAATCGCGCATATTTTTCTTAACTTCTCGTTTATGATATCCCTCCTTTATATTTATTATACCAGAATTAACCCTTTAACTGAAAAAAATACAAATCTCAGAAAAAAAATTCATAATCTCTCATTCCCAGGGACAATCATCCATTTTTCGTAAAAAAGGGTGGAAGAGATTTTATTTTCAATTCAAAATGCAAAATAAAAGTTGCAAAAAGTCAAAATGAAATACTTTCAAATTGTTAATTTTATATTTTTTATTCTAAGATTTGCAATTTGTAAGTAGATTATCCTGTTGTACCTAAAAATCCAACTCTCCTTCCTTTTTCAAAGGGAAAACTTGGCTGGTTAAAGGAGTGCGTCTGGTAATTTCTGCAACAATCAGATTTTTATTAGGCACTATAAAAATTTGTTTAGAAATACACATAAACAGGATTAAAATTTTTCAAATTCATTCATCAAACTTAAGTACCTTTCTCCTGTATCAGGGAAAATCACAATAATCCTCTGTGTTTTTTTGAACCTCGGCAGAACTTTTATAGCCGCAGCACACGCAGCCCCAGAAGAAATACCAGCAAAAATACCCTCACATTGAGCGAGTTTTTTTGAGGTCTGGTAGGCAAGATTATCATTAATTGTTATTACTTCATCAATGATATCACGATTCAAAACCTTCGGGATAAAACCTGCTCCAATACCCATAATTTTGTGCTGACCTGGTTTACCCCCTGATAATACAGGAGAACCTTCTGGTTCAACTGCAAAAATCTTTATTGAAGGGTTTGCCTTTTTCAAGACCTCACCAACACCTGTAATTGTTCCACCTGTTCCGACTCCTGCAATAAATCCATCAATATTGTTTCCAAGTACATCAATTATTTCTCTTGCAGTTGTCCTTCTATGTGCCTCGGGATTTACTGGATTTTCAAACTGCATTGGCATAAAGGAATTAGGTGTTTTTTTACATATTTTCTGCGCCTCAGATATAGATCCCTGCATTCCAGTTGATGCAGGTGTAAGAATAACCTCTGCTCCGAGGAATTTAAGTATTGATATTCTTTCTACACTCATTGATTCTGGCATTGTCAGAATACACCTGTATTTTCTTGAAGAACAAACCATAGCAAGACCAATGCCGGTATTTCCGCTTGTTGGCTCAATCACAACGCCACCTGCTTTTAAAATACCATTTTTCTCTGCATTCTCTATCATTGCCAGTGCTATTCTATCTTTAATACTTCCACAGGGATTAAACATCTCGAGTTTTGCAAATATTTCAGGAGAACCTTCTGGAATAATGTTATTAAGTCGTACAATAGGGGTGCTTCCAATACAGGAAAGGATATCTTGAAAAAACAGACCTGATTTTATGTTTTGTTCTCTCATTTGATTATTCGAACCTCCTTGATTTAATCTCTAAATATCGTGTTAAAGGTAATTTTTCTTAAATCTTAGAATATACTATAATATAAAAGGATGAAAATTTCCATTACAAAGGAGGTTAGAATGAAGTGGACAAAGATTGTTTCGGTTTTATGTGCTGTGCTTTTCTTTGCTGGTTGTGCAATGGTAACAATATATGTAACATTTCCTGAAGAAAAAATAAAGAAAGCAGCAGAGGATATAGAAAAAATGATGGAATCACAAAGTGAAAATATCCTTTATCAACTATGTACTTTTTTTACATCTCCTGTTTTTGCTCAGGAAAATTCAGCTTCTTCCAGTATAAAAACAGATTCACCAAAAATAAAAGAGGCAATAAACCAGATAAAATCATGGTCTGATGAACTTGCTTCTTATAAAAAAGATGGTTATATTGGAGAAACAAACGACTATCAGGTTGCGATTATCAATCAACCAAAAGATCCAGAGCTTTCAAAAAAGGTTAAAGAAATAGTCCAGAAAGAAAATCAGCAAAGAAACATTATTCTTGAAGAATTATTTAGATTGAACAATGTTTCTCCTGACCAGAGAAAAGCATTTAGAGAAATCTTTGCAAAAACCAGACAGAAAAATGCAAAACCAGGAGAATATATTCAAAACCCTGATGGAACGTGGACACAAAAGAAATGAAGATAAAACTTCTAAATGGGTGCGAGGCCTCTGCAGAGGGCGCAATATCGGCTGGCTGTAAATTCTACGCAGGTTATCCCATAACACCTCAAAATAGATATCCAGAATATATGAGCGAAAGAATGGAAGAAATCGGCGGAATATTTATCCAGGCAGAAAGCGAAACATCTTCCATAAATATGGTTTTTGGTGCAGCCGCCGCTGGTTTCAGGAGTATGACATCATCATCAAGTCCGGGTATATCCCTTATGCAAGAAGGAATATCTTACCTCTCAGGATGCGAACTACCTGCTGTTATAGTTAATATGAATAGAGGTGGCCCTGGTCTTGGAGATGTTACACCAAGCCAGGCAGATTATTTTCAATCAACAAGAGGTGGTGGACACGGTGATTATAGAACAATTGTACTTGCTCCATGGTCGTGCCAGGAAATCCACGATTATACCTATCTGGCTTTTGATCTTGCAGATAGATATCGTAATCCAACACTTGTTCTCGGTGATGGACTTATTGCTCAGATGTATGAAACAGTGAGGATTAAGCCGCAAAAAAGAAGGTTTGCAAAAAAACCCTGGGCAATTAATGGATGCTCTGGCAGAAAACCAAATTCGTTGAAATCTCTTTTCCTCACCCCGGGAGTTCTTGAAGCACATAACTGGAAACTCGCATCAAAGTTCGCAAAGATTGAAAAAAGAGAAATTAGATTTGAACAATATTGGTGCAGTGATTCATCGTATATCCTTGTGAGTTATGGCACATGCGCAAGGATCGCAAAAGAAGCAGTCCAAAGGGCAAGAGAAGAAGGAATAGATATAGGACTTTTCAGACCAATAACCCTCTGGCCATTCCCTTATGCGCAACTTGGAGAATATATTAAAAATGCAAAAAAAATACTCGTTGTTGAAATGAACCTCGGTCAGATGATAGATGATGTAAAAATTGCTGCAGCAAATTCTTCAGCGCGGATATTTTTTTATGGCAGGCCTGGTGGAGGAATTCCAGACCCTGACGAAATATACAGAGAGATAAAGAAAAAATGAAGATTATTTATCAAAGACCAGAAAGTTTAACACCAGCAACCAATACTTATTGTCCTGGCTGTGGACACGGCATTATCCAAAAACTCATTGCAGAGGTAATCGATGAACTTGAACTCAGAACAAAAACAATAGCAATAGCACCTGTTGGATGTGCAGTTTTATCATATAACTATTTTAATTTTGATGTAACAGAAGCAGCCCATGGAAGAGCCCCTGCAGTTGCAACCGCAATAAAACGACTTCTTCCAAACAGAATTGTCTTCACATATCAGGGAGATGGAGATTTAGCAGCAATCGGAACAGCAGAAATAATACACGCTGCGGCGCGGGGCGAAAACATTTCGGTTTTTTTTGTCAATAATGCAGTTTATGGGATGACAAAAGGGCAGATGGCTCCAACAACTATTCCAGGACAAAAAACCACAACAACGATAAATGGAAGAATACCAGAAATACACGGGTATCCTTTAAGGATATGCGAACTTTTATCGTCCCTTGATGGAGTGGTCTACCTCGAAAGAACAACAACATCGGATATCTCTGGAATTTTATCAACAAAAAAAGCAATAAAAAAAGCATTTTTACAGCAGATGGAAAATAAAGGAATGTCATTTGTTGAAATTTTGGCGACCTGCCCAACAAACTGGAAGAAAAACCCATTAGAATCAATGAAATGGGTTAAAGAGGTTATGGAAAAATACTATCCTGTAAAAGTTTATAAAAATCCCTCAGGTACAGAGAAATGATTTTTTTGTTTCCACTCTCATTACTTCTTTTCTTTCTTTTTTTTCTTATTCTTATTTTTCTGCTTTTTGTGATAATTCCAATTCAGGCAGTAAGAATTGCTTTTGAAAAACTCGGATTATCACCTGCTGCTGCATTTTTTGTTCTTTTAGCATCATTAATAGGGAGTTTTATCAATATACCTCTTGCGGTAAAAACAAATGCTGGCTTTGTTTCTGCATTTTCCTATTTTTCAGGTTTCCTATATGAAGCCCCAGAACAGGCACAGGTTATAGCCCTTAACCTTGGAGGCGCGCTTATCCCAATATGTCTATGCTTTTATCTTTTCCGTAAAGCTCCTGCACTCCCTACAATTTTTGCTACAATAATCTCCACAACCATATGCTATAAACTGGCTGTTGTTGTGCCAGGGGTAGGGGTAACCCTTCCTGCATTTATCCCGCCGATTGTTTCTGTATTACTGGCTTTTCTTTTCAGCCGGGATAATAAGATACCCGTTGCCTATATCAGTGGGGTACTCGGGGTACTTATTGGCGCAGATCTTTTAAACCTTCCAAATCTCGGTAATTTTCAGGGTATGATGAGTATCGGAGGCGCAGGTGTATATGACGGTATTTTTCTTGTTGGAATTTTTTCCGCGCTGCTTGCCTGATTGTCCACTGTAAACCTGGTTAATCACTATACCTGCATAATAAGAAACATTCTTTAATTCAAAAATTCAAAGGCAAAATTGTTAAAGGAACGCACCGAAGAAAGTTGCATACCACATTTTTATAATCTATATTTTTTTCATGGTTATATAGAAAAATTTCATTTACTGCTAATCAGATATTAAGGTATCCCTGCGAAAATTTTCATAGAAATCTTTCTTCATTTTTTCAAGTTTTTCAAACTGCAGGGAAGCCAAAATGTGTTTCCATCTATTACAGATTGACGGTAATTCTCCGAGATAATCTAAAAAATCAAGTTGGTTTTTTCCCATAGATACAGCCCATCTGTCAAAAACAAAACCTTCAGACCAATTTTCCATCTTTCCGCCTGATTTCCAGACATCCTCAATTACACTTCCAAGTTTTCTATTTCCTCTTGAAAGAAAACATTCTATCTTACTCATTTCATACGGGTGAAATTTAATATGAACAAACCTGTTTCTCGAGAATCTTTTTTTCAACCGATTCTTTATCTGACTATAGTATTCAAACTCAGGGAATTTTTCCCACTGAAAAGGAGTGTGTGGTTTTGGAATAAATGTATTGAATGAGCATTTTACAGAAATAATCCTTGAAATTTTGTCTATCAGTTCTTCAATTTCTACAATTGTCCTTTCAGTTTCACAGGGAAGTCCAATCATAAAATAAAGTTTCATCTGCCTCCATCCAGATTTTTTTGCTTCCTCTGCAAGGACAAGCAATTTTTCATCTAAAATGTTTTTTCCAATATGTTTTCTAAGGGACTGACCTGTTTCAGGCGCAAAGGTCAAGCCTGTTCTCCTGACCTGGCTTATTTTATTTGCAAGATAAAAGGAAAAACTATCAATTCTCAAGGATGGGAAAGAAATCGCAACATTAAAATCAGATGTTTTTTCCACAAGTCCTCCAACAATTTTTTCTATCTCAGGATGATCCGCCGAAGAAAAAGAAAGAAGCGAAATCTCTTCATATCCTGTATTCCTGTATGTTTCGAGCCCTAATTCAATAACCTTTTTCGAACTTTTTTTTCTCACAGGCCTCCAGCAAAATCCGCCCTGGCAAAAAAGACAATTTTGAGGACATCCCCTCATTATTTCAAGAGAAATTCTGTCGTGTATGATATCGCAGGATGGAACAATCCATCTTGTGGGAAAAATAGAATTTTCAAAATCGATAATAACACGCCTTTGAATAACATCAGGAACCCTGTTTGTAATAGGTATAAGGGTTTCATCTGCCATAGCAGAGTAAAACATCGGCGCATATACACCTTTTATTTCTGTAAGAGATTTTATGACATCAAATCTTTTCAGTCCTTTAAGATTTCTGTATGCCTCAATAAGTTCAACAATTGCCTCTTCTGCTTCACCAACAATCCACAAATCAATAAAGTCAGATAAAGGTTCAGGGTGAAATGAGCAGTTCCCACCAGCAAGAATAATAGGGTCGCTTTCATCCCGTTCAACAGAATGTAAAGGAATTTTTGAAAGAGACAAAAGATTAATAAGATTGGTGTAATTGAGTTCTGAGGATATGCTAAATCCAATAATATCAAATTCTTTCAAAGGTCTTCTTGATTCGAGAGTAAAAAAAGGTGTATCTGTTTTTCTCAGAATATTCTCAAGGTCATAGCCAGGCGCAAAGAATCTTTCACATGCTACCCCATCAAGATTATTCAGGATATGATAAAGTATTCTTACACCAAGGTTTGACATTCCAACTTCATAGAGATCTGGATATCCGAGAGCAAATTTTATTTCAGAATTCTCTGTATCAGGATGAAAACAGTTTATCTCTCCACCAAGATATGTAATGGGTTTTTGAATATTTCTGATTATCTTATCAAAATTGAACATAAATCAAAAAAGGGCTGTATTCTTATGAAGGTTATATACTGTTGCAAGAGAAATAAAACAAACCAAAAGAGCAGAACCACCATAGCTTAGAAAAGGCAAAGGTATCCCGGCAACAGGTAAAAGGCCACAGGCCATTCCAATGTTTACAAATATCTGAATAAGAAACATAACCATTACACCCATCCCAATTAATCTTCCAAAAGGATCCTGGGTGGTCATGCTTATCTTCCATATCTGGGTTAAGAATACATAATAAAGGAATAAAAGGACAAGAACTCCAACAAGCCCAAATTCTTCAGCAAGTAAACAAAATATAAAGTCAGTATGGTATTCAGGTAAAAATGCAAGTTTTGTCTGTGTTCCTCTTAAAAATCCTTTACCAATAATCCCGCCAGAACCAATTGTAATCTTTGACTGGAGTATATTATAGCCCTTGCCGAGAGGATCCTTCCAAGGGTTCACAAAAACCATGAGCCGTTGTTTCTGATAATCCTTAAGCCCCATCCATAAAAATGGACTCATCAATATTCCAATTATAATGAGTATCAAAAGATGATTTTTCCTTGCTCCTGCAAGATAAGCCATTGTAAAAAATATCACTATAAGCAAAAACGCAGTTCCAAGATTCGGCTGAATCAGAATAAGCAAAAATGGTATGCCAGTAATTATTATCCCTCCAAGTAGAGTAGAAAACTTTTCTATATCCTTTGTTGAAAAGTACCTCGCAAGAAGAATAATAAGAACAAACTTTGTGAATTCTGATGGCTGAAAATTAAGCCATCCGATTTTAATCCACCGACCTGCTCTTCCTGTACCAGTCGCAAGAACTATTAACAATAGAATGAAACAAACAAAGTATAGAATACCCGCAATTTTATTCCAGTGTCTGTAGTCAAAGTTCTTTAACCAGATAAACAATAAAGAGCCTAAAAATACCCATATCATCTGTTTAATATATACAGGAAGACCCGTACGAGCGGATGTTATTCCTTTTGATGCACTAAAAAGAAGCATTACTCCGAGCCCAGTAAGTATAAAACTTACAATCAACAGAATTTTACCTGCGTTGCTTTTATTCTCCATTTATTCAAAACCTTCGCTTCCAGATAGCAGCGGCTGTAATTCTTCAGTTTCACTGATAGTTGTCTCACTTGTTGTTTCTTCTGACGTAAATACCTTTTTTATTATAGAGCCGGCTATTCTGGCTGCCTGACCAGAACTACCCTCATCAAGGAAAACAACCATAGCAATATTCGGACTATCAGAGGGTGCATAGCACGCAAACGCACCTCTGGTTGGTAAACCAAGTTCCCTCTGTGCAATTTGTGCTGTTCCTGTTTTACCTGAAATCTCAATCCCTGGGATATTTGCACCTGCTCCTGTGCCAAACTTAACAACATTTCTCAGTCCTCTTCTTAAGATTGTTAATGTCTCATCTGAAATAAATATTGTTTTTTTAACAACAGGTTGAAATTCTTTAATAATTTTTCCATCAGGCGACTGGATTTTCTTCACAAGATATGGTCTCCACAGATTTCCACCATTTGCAATAGATGAAATCATTACACACAACTGAATCGGTGTTACTGCCAGGGCACCCTGACCTATTGCAAGGTTTATTGCCCCTCCTGATTGATAAGAAGATGGCAAATTACCCGATTTTTCGCCTGGAAGATCAATACCGGTTGGCTTCCCGAAATCAAAAAGTCCCGCGTACTCAAGAATCTTTTCAGTCCCGAGTTTTGACCCCACTGTACCAAAAAATATATTGCAGGAAAAAGGTAAAGCCATATTTATATCCACCCATCCATGGCCTTCTTCCTTCCAGCAATGAAAAATTCTATCTCCGACATTCATTGCACCTGTGCATTCAATGCGATCATGCTCTCCTATTTCTCCGGTTTCGAGCGCAGCAATTTCAGTGATAATCTTAAAGATAGACCCTGGGGCATATTGTCCAGCAATTACACGGTTGAGAAAAGGTGTTTTATTACTGTAAGGGGGCTTTAGATACTTTGCCACATTTGAGGGGTCAAAAGTTGGATTATTTACAAGTCCGAGAACTTCTCCATTTCTCGGGTTCATTACAATAATACTGCCCTGTTTATCTCCAAGCGCATCCCTGCACGCCTCCTGAATACTTTGATCAAGGGTTAAAACAATATTATTCCCTGGAATCATTGCTATTTCTTTTAATATCTTTCTTTGATGTCCATGGGCATCAACCTCAATCTGATATCCACCTGATTTACCCCTTAGAAATTCATCATACTGTTTTTCTATTCCATATCTTCCTATACAATGACCTGGCTTTAACCCCTGGTCTCGCATAATATCTAATTCATCCTGGTTTATTTCTCCCACATAACCAAGAACATGGCAGGTGCCTTCTTTGAGTGTGTATTGCCTGTTCAGTCCTGTCTGGACAAAAACGCCTGGAAGTTTAAAAGCATATTCAGAAACAGCAGCAATCTCTGACTGGGTTAGATTATACTTTAACACTATTCTTTCAAAAGGATCCGAGGAAGATTTATTAAATTGTTGGAGGAGATCTTTTTTGTTAAATCCAAAAATATCTGAAAGGGTTGAAGCAACCTCCTGTGGGTTTTTGATATCATAGGGAACATATACAAGATTAAAACATATCTTATCCTCTGCAAGAACCCGACCATTTCTATCGTAAATCTTTCCTCTCGGAATTCCGAGGTCTATTGTTCTTATGCAATTTTTCTCTGATAGACCTCTGTAGTAGTTAAAATGTAAAATCTGTAGATTAATACACTGTAAAAGTATTATTCCAAATAAAATTTTTACGAGGTGAAAAAATGTTTTTAATCGTTCTTCCATTGAAATCAGAAACCTGGTATTTGCCTTCTTACAAAATTATCCCTTATTACAAACAAAATTAAACTAATCACAACACTTATAAGAACAAAATAAACAGAAAAAAATACAATCATAGAAGGATTCCACGCACATCCTGCTGGGCTGATACAGAGTTTCACAACAAGATAAAGCAAACAGCCAATAATGATATTAACAAGGTTCGATATCAGGTTGCTGTTTTCCCAGAAGGAAACATAAAAATACCACACAAGACCGAGTGCAATAATTTCAGCGCCAATATTTTCAAGTGTCACTAATGAATATATTATACCCCAGAAAAAAATCATAAAGAAATAGACAAATAATCTCTCAGTAAAAGCAAGATAAAAAATTGTCAGGAGAAAAAAGTCCACCCACATATGTGGAAATAAGAATTGAAGAATAGATGGAACAATCAAAAAGGTTAGAAATTCTTTTCTATTCAACAAGAATTGCTGTTTTGATGTTTTCATTTGTAAAAAATGGCTTTATGAAACCTTGCACAACTGGTTCGCTTTTTGAAGGACAGATTTTTACTATTGTACCCACCTTTACTGAAGATGAAAACAATTTTGTAAGGCCGCTTGTTTCGACTGTGTCTCCTTCAGATGCCTTGCATTGCGGTGGAAGAAACCTTATTCTTAGATATGGATATGAAACCGATAAAGAAATTCCTTCAACAATAGCCAGTTCTCCTGTTCTCGGAATAATAACGCTAACCTTGTTATCTGGATGATAAAGCGTAATACAGGAAGATGATTGTTCCTCTGCAGAAACCACCCTGCCTATCAGAGAACCATTACCACTTATCACTGACATTCCTATTTTAACGCCGTCTTTTGCTCCCTTATCAAATACAATCTGTGATGGAAAAACCCATGGTGAAATACTTTTTGCATTAGCGTATATTATCTTTGAAAAACCTCTTTTCTGTTTTAATCCCATCATTTTTCTTAGGTTTTCATTTTCAAGAATAATATCCTCGACAGACGGTTGAATGGCTTTCTCAATAGATGCATTCCTTGAAGAAAAGATCTTAAAAACCACATTGTGCTTTATAAAAAATATCCCTGTAATAACAAATACGAAGAAAATAATTTCACGACGAAATCTCCACAACATTCAACCACCTATTCTGAAGGAAACATTTTGAAGTATCTTTCTTCATCAAGCATTTTGCCTGCACCAGTCACCACGGCAAGCAGAGGATTTTCTGCAATAACAACAGGAAGTTTTGTCTCCTGGGAGATTAATTTATCGATATTACGGAGTAAGGCACCTCCTCCTGCGATAACAAGGCCATTTTCAACAAGATCGCTTGAAAGTTCCGGTGGGGTCTCTTCAAGGATATCTCTAACTGCACTAACAATCGCCATTAAAGTATCCCTAAGTGCATCTCGTATTTCTTCTGAACGAACCTTTATCATCTTTGGAAGACCTTCAACAAGATCCCGACCATGAACCTCTATGGTAAGTTCTTCTTCGAGAGGAAAAGCCGATCCAATCTGAATTTTTATGTCCTCTGCTGTCTTTTCTCCAATCAAAAGGTTGTACTTCTTCTTAAGGTAGTTAGAAATTGCCTCATCCATCTCATTACCGGCAATTCTTAAACTTTTCGTAAGAACAAGACCTCCAAGAGAAATTACTGCCATTTCAGTAGTTCCGCCTCCAATATCAAGTATAAAACTGCCACAGGGCTCTTCAACTGGAAGACCAACTCCAATCGCAGAAGCCATGGGTTCTTCGACAAGTCGAACAATTCTGGCACCTGCCTTAAGGGCTGTTTCCCTCACTGCCCTTCTCTCAACGCTGGTAATACCCGAAGGTACTGCGATAACCATCCTCGGTGGCATAACAAATTTGTGCCTCGGCGACCTTACTCTATTTATAAAATATCTTAACATTGCCTCACAGGCATCAAAATCAGCAATGACTCCATCCTTCATT
This sequence comes from candidate division TA06 bacterium ADurb.Bin131, assembly GCA_002070645.1. Taxonomy (GTDB): domain Bacteria; phylum Ratteibacteria; class UBA8468; order B48-G9; family DTJG01; genus DTJG01. The sequence continues at coordinate 26,493 of MWDQ01000147.1, read as the reverse complement.
GGTTTCATAGCGATAATATTCGCAGGAGTTTTCCCGAGCATCTTTTTTGCTTCTGTCCCAACTGCAAGAACCTGCTTCGTATTATGGTTTATCGCCACAATTGAAGGTTCCATCAAAACAACCCCTTTGCCCCTCAGATAAACAGCAGTATTTGCAGTTCCAAGATCAATGCCAAGATCATTTGATAACAATCTAAAAAGTTTTACCATAAATACTCCCTGTCTTGAATTGTTATAGTGTTTTTGAATTTTTCAGCACACTTATTAACGCCCTTACGATATTTTCATCAAACTGCTCACCTGCATTTTTTTCAAGTTCTTTAATTGCCTCGTCAATTTTCATCTTCTTACGGTATGGCCTTTCTGAAATCATTGCGCTTAAAGAATCTGCAACAGCAAGAATTCTTGCCATCAGTGGAATCTGTTCTCCTTTAAGTCCATAAGGATATCCTTTACCGTTGATCATTTCGTGATGAAAAAAACATGCATCCATTTCTTCTTTTCGGATTCTTAATGGCTTAAGAATTTCTTTTGTAATAATAGGATGTCTTTTTATGATTTCGAATTCTTTTTCAGATAAAGCCGACTCTTTTTGAATAATTTCATCCCTGATGCCGAGTTTCCCAATATCATGAAGATATCCAGCATTACGCAAACTCTCCAGTGCATGGCTATCAAGCCCAAGGGCCTTACCGATAGCAACAGAATAATACGCAACCTGCTCAGAATGTCCCTTTGTATAGGCATCTCTTGCCTCGAGAGAATTCACAAGAGACCTTATCGCACTAATATATGATTCCTTTAACTGCTGGAGGAGACTGGCATTCTCAATAGCAATACCAATTTGAGTTCCGAGAACTGATAGAAACTTAAGTTCTCTATTATCCATAGACCTTTCATTTGAATAAAGTCGCAGTATTCCTACAATATCTTTTTTACCATAGAGATTTACCTCAAAAAATCCATCATCTGTCCTTCGTGCAATATCTATGGTTCCCTTTTCAAAATCTTTTATATCGGACGCGGATAAAACCAGCAATGGGGTAAAATTGGATAATCTACCCTTTACTCTACGCAGAAAGAATCTTTCTGTATCCTCTTCTTTGAGGTAAAAAAGTGCAATATCAGGTCTGATAAAATTATATACAAGATCAATAACACGTGTGGATAATTCCTCTGTATCCGTGATTGAAATTATTATTCTGTTGAGTTCAAGAATCAAACGAACCATTTCTATATCTGAAATCTTGCCGGTAATTTGACTGATTTTTATATTTCTTTCTATGGTTGAAATTAACCCTTCAATTGTAAACGGCTTTGTTATAAAATCACTCGCACCCTTTTTTATTGCGTCAACTGCGTTCTCGATAGATGCCATACCGGTGCATACAACAACTGGCGGAAGATTTTTATCAATGCCTCTCATTTTTTCAAGAAACGCGATTCCGTTTTCATCAGGGAGTTGCAAATCAAGAATTACAAGATCAAATTCTTCTTTTTCTACTGCCTCAAGTGCAGATGAAACATCTATCTTTATAGTTGGCTGATACCCATTTCTCCCGAGAATCTCACGATAAAGATTTTGAACGCCATTATTGTCTTCAACAATCAATACTTTGTTGTTTATCTTTTCTGATCTCATATTTTTCAATCTTATAACTCAACATCCTTCGACTTATTTTTAGATATTGCGCTGCTTTTGACCTGTTCCACCCAGATTTTTCCATTGCATCAATAATCAATTGCCTTTCAAATGCAATAACCTTATCAATAAATGAACCATTTTCAGACACACCCGGCATCCCGGCAGATCTGATATCTTCTGGCAAATCGTAAATATTTATTATATCCTTATTTCCCTTCAAAACCAAAATCCGTTCAACAACATTTTTTAATTCCCTTATATTCCCGGGCCAATCATAAGCCAATAAACATTTTTCTGCTGAAGGTGAAAAGAACTTTGTTTTTATACCCATCTGCACAGCAAAATTCGCAAGAAAATGATATGCAATCATAAGAATATCATCCTTTCTATCCTTTAATGGTGGAATTTCTATTGGGATAACACTTAATCTATAAAAAAGATCTTCACGAAATCTACCAGATTTTATTTCGTTTTTCAAATCCTTCGAGGTTGCCGCAAGAACCCTGGCTTCCATTTTTATTGATTCGTTGGAACCAATCCGCGAAAATTCGTGTTCTTGAAGAACCCTCAAAAGTTTTGTTTGAAGAGAAATTGGCATTTCACCAATTTCATCAAAAAAAATAGTTCCGCTTCCTGCAATCTCAATCTTGCCTGGCTTGCTTTTAAACGCACCAGTGAATGCACCTTTCTCATACCCAAAAACTTCGCTTTCAAAAAGCGTTTCGGGAATTGCCGCACAGTGAATAGGAATAAATGCCTCCTGCTTTCTTTGGCTCTCTTTATGAATAAACCTTGCAAGAAGTTCCTTACCAGTACCTGTTTGCCCTGTAATAAGAATAGATGAATCATGTGGCGCTGCTTTTCTCGCAAGATTTATAATATTCTCCATTAATTGACTTTTAAATATAATCGTTCCACTGGTTTTTTCAATTTCGTCAGAGAGAATTTCAATGTTTTGTCTGATTTTGAGATCCTGACATATTTTGTCAACCAGTATACGAATTTCATCAATTTCAAATGGCTTGGTAATATAGTCATATGCCCCAAGTTTCATTGCCTCGACAGCAGTGGAAATATTCGATATAGCAGTTAACATAATAACAATAATATTCTCGTTGTTTTTCTTTATTTCACGTAAAACATTTATTCCATCAATGTCAGGCATTAATATATCAAGAAAAACAATATCAATATCCCTGGTTGATATCACATCAAGACCCTCTTTCCCGGAACCACAAGTAAAAACCTTGTACTTATTGGAAAAAAGGATTCTCAGAGATTCCTGAACACTTTTTTCATCATCAATAACAAGAATTTTTCTCATTGACTCTCCAGGGGAAACATAATTGTAAATCGCTTTTTCCCTTCAGGAAAAATCTCTGCAGAAATACTGCCCGAATGATTCTCTATAATCTTACGGCATATTGCAAGATTAAGTGAAACAAGCCCATCAAGGTAATCAGAAAATGGCACGAATATATCCTGGCCAATATCCAGTTTAAGGTGATTCCCTTTTTCTTCAACAACTATTTCCATAAAAGATGCCTTTTCAGCAATGGATACATTTACGGTTCCATCCTCACCTATGTCTTTACAACAAAAATCAAACAGGAATTCCAGTGCTTCCTGAATTTTGCCTGCGTCAATATTTATAGTAGTATTAATACCATTCTTCGAGACGGGTATTTTTACGATTGGAAACTTCTTCGCTGTCTTTTGTAAAACATCAAAACAATCAACCTTATTCAACACAAGACCTTCTTTTTCTGAAAGACGGGCAATTTTATCGACAAGATGTGTTAATCTTTCAATTTCGGCATTAACAATTTTGTAAAATTCTGTTCTAAACGTCTCTTCTTCAAACTTCTCAGGTAAAAGACAAGCAAAGGTTTTTATGGCAACAAGTGGATTTTTTATCTCATGGGAAAGACGACTTGCGACTTTCTCCCAGTACTGGTTCTGCTCAATCTTTTTTTGTTCCTGTTCCATTTCTTTATAAAATGTAATATCCTGAAAGATAATTATCACCCAGTTAATCTCTCCCTGCTGGTATACAAAATTACAACTCATCCCAAACCATTTTTTGAATTGTCTGATAAAAACCTCTTCCCTGAATATCGCTCTTTTGCTACTGATTGCTTCTCTTACCTTTGAAGCCATTTCTACACCAATACTTTCTATGGAATTATCCATAACGTCTGAGGCATTCTTACCGAGTATAGATCCTGCCTGATTATTAAAAATCTTTATATTACAGTTTTTATCGAGGACAATGATTCCAGTTGGAACATTTTCAAGTATAATTTTCTGGAATTCCTTCTGGAAAATATTTTCCTGAAACAAAAAAGAATCCTCAAGCAGTATACTGAAATAACTACTGATATCACTTAAAAATTTAACAATATCACAGGAAAATGTTTCTCCAGTTAATCTTTTTCCGAGAGCAAAAAAACCAAGGACCTCACCATCTCTGCTCATAAGAGGAAGGATAATCTCTGCTTTTAAAAGTTCAATTTCTGAGAGAAGATGCATATCATCAATCTTATTTTTTTGCAGTATACTTCTTGCGGATATAATTCTGAGATAAAGAGAACTTTTTTCAGAAAACCTTAAATTTTTTAGAAACGTCCTATCAACGTTCACCCCATCATAAAAACGAAATTTATTTGATTCTTTTAGAAAAAAAGATGCGTCAGATAAAGAAAGATGATTTTTAATCAGTTTAACAACAGCCGGAATTAACCTCGATGGCTCTGAAAAATTCTCAGCCAGAAGTTCACTTAGCCTCTGAAAAAAAATATTTTCAGAAATATCAGATGATGGTCTATCTTCAGAAAATTGCACCACTGGCAGTTTTTTAACCTGCTCGGCTTCTGTATACAGGGACGCACGGTTAAGTGCGTACATAAATTTTTCAGGATCAAATGGTTTTTCAACAAGTTCATAAACTCCAAGATTCATCAGACGTCTTGCCACAGGACCAAAAGATTCAACAAGTGCAATAATTGGAACATCAGGCACAAGTTTTCTAATCTGCTCAACCAAAACCTGCAGTGGAATTTTTTTATACAGAAAATCAATAATAATAATATCGGGTTTCCTCTGGATAATTGACTCACCCACGCAAGATGGATCAACAACCACAGGTAAAAAATTATCCCTTAAAAGAAAACTCAGGGTGCTCGCAAGCCCTTTTTCTTCAACAACAATCATAACATATTTCATTGAAATACCCCTGTATTAAGTGGGAGGTATATTATAACTCTGGTTCCTTGGCCATCCTGGCTTTCTATATATATTCTTCCATTATGTTGAGCAATAATTTCATTAACTATTGAAAGCCCAAGTCCTGTTCCATATGGTTTTGTTGTGAATAATGGGTCAAAAATTTTGTTTATATTTTCAGAGGAAATACCCGAACCATTGTCCATAATTTCAATAATAGATTTTCCTTCATTTTCAGAAACAGAAATATTTATCACGCCACCCTTTTTGTCTATTGCTTCAGCAGCATTAAACAATAGATTAAGAAGTGCCTGCTTTATTTTTTCAGAATCTGCCCTGATTTTTATACCCTTACTGTTAAAATTGGTCTGGATGTTAATGTTGCGAAATTTTTCCTGGTTAGAAACAAGCAATATCGTTGATTCTATCACTGAAATCAAATCGAACTCTTCCATTCTGGGCGGCCTTGGCTTTGCAAAAACAAGCAATTGTTCAATGAGATGATTTATTCTATCTATTTCAGGTATGACAACCTTTAAATAATCTGACCTGAATTTATCATCAGCAAATCTTTCAGGAAGAAGTTGCGAAAATGTCTTAAGGGCAACAAGCGGATTTCTTATCTCATGAGCAATACCGCCCGCAAGTATTCCGAGAGAAGCAAGCCGCTCATTCCTTTCAGCCTGGTACTGAAGCATCTTCAGTTGAGAAATATCAGAAAAGATCACCTGTGCGCCAAGTAAACTTCCATCAATTGAATAAAATCTTGAACCACTTATTCTTAATGGAATTGCATTCCCATTTTTAGATAGTATCAAGTCCTTATTATTAATTTCAATGTTCTGTTTCAAAAGTTCTGCGAATAATCCTCTAAAAGATTCAGGGATAACTGTCTCAAAATTCCCACCAATAACATCTTTTTTTTTGATTCCTGATATTTTTTCTGCTGCCTGATTAAAAACAATTACACTACCCTGGTTATTAACAGCAATAACTCCGCTTGGAAGATTTTCAAGTAAAAAATGTTGATACATCTGGCTTTCTTTAAGATTTGTTGTAAGTTGCATGGTCTCGATAAAAATACCTATATAAATAGAAAATGTATCAAGAATTTTTTTGTCCAGTTCTAAAAAAGACAATCCCCCTTGCTTACCTCCAAGAAGCACACCCCCCATAAGTTTATTGCGTACTACAAGTGGAATTATAACACTGCTATCGTATACATTCATTTCAGAAATTGCATTCCCCATCAGAGGTTTGCTTGCAAACCTCAGCAACTCATCCTTGTAGTGAATACAAGGCTCGGATTCGAGCAACTTCAAAATAGGACATTCTTTTTTAAATTCAACCTGCCACTGTTTGCTTCTCTGGAGAATAGAAAAAGCCCTTTTTATTGAAACATCATCCGTGTTGATTATAAAAACAGGTTCCTTTTCCAGATCAATTTCTTTTTGTAGAACCTCTATCATTGCTGAGATCCCTTCTTCAAGGTTAGAAAATCTATCTGTTAGAAACCTCATTTGCAATGTAATCTTATCAAGGTTATATTGCTGGTGAAATATTTTTGTCCTTGCCAAATTGGTAATAAACTCCTTTAATGGTGAAAAGGATACTGCAATAATAAAGGAACTAATAATTACGGGTATCATTGATCCAGAAGAACTAAAAACCCTGACAAAATTGTTCAAAAACAATAGTAAAAATAGATAGATAACTATCAGCGCAGTTGTAAGAGATCCAAAAACAAACATTTTCTCCACTACAACTGATATATTCATAATCTTGTATCGCGCAATCGCATAGGCAATAATTGAACACATTATTATTGAAGAAAAAGGACCGAATCTCGAATATGTTGTATTTCCAAAAAGCGGTGGTATTATTACTGTTCCAATAGCAAAAATCGTTCCAGCAAAAATTGAAAAAAATATATATTGAATCTCAACTTTTTCTGCACCGGTTTTTTTTCTCATCAACCTGTACAGATATCTCAAGCCAAAAAACATTGAAAAAATGATAATCCCTGAGAACACAAAAAAGGGCCAGCCATATACGACATCAGGACCCGGAAGATTATTCAATATTTTTTCTCGTACAATAACCTTTTCTATAAATTCAGGGTGTAAAACACAAAGAGATGCAATTAGTGCTGAAATAAAAAACAATAACTGCATTTTTTTTAATTGTTCGGGTTCTTTCCCATCAGAAGGCACCTCAAAACCAGAAGCAAAAAATATGAAAGAAGAAGGAAGTAAAGCCCCAAAAATTGAAGCAACCTTAATAAAGAGGACCGAGTACACAATATTATTAGAAGCCATTACGAGGATAACCGATATAGACCAGAGGATAAGGTTAAGAGCAAAAATTGGAAATCTTCTATTTAGCGGCCTGAATTTGTTGCGACTATACACCACCCAGGCAAGCACACCCACAACAATAATTGTTGTAAAAATACTGGCTATCCAGTAGTTCATGCCTTATACCTTTTACATAATATTGAAGAACATGTACCACCCAGCCCACCGCAATTGAGTAAAACAGTGTCTACAACAAGTTTATGTGTTTTGTTTGGAACATAGTACAGATCACAGTCAGGATCAGGATACTGATAATTGATTGTTGGAGTAATGATATTTTTTTCAAACCATAGCATTGCTGCAATAGTTTGAAATGCACCAGCACATCCAAGTGGATTTCCAACCATTGATTTTATAGAACTAATCGGTATTTCGTATGCACGGCTACCAAAAATTTCTTTGATAATAGATGTTTCAACCTTATCTATGAGCGGATCAGAAGGAGCATGCGCACTTATGGCATCAACTGAATTAAAAGAAATGCCTGAATCCTCGAATGCTCTTCTTATTGCATTTCTCAGTCCTGATGAAGGACTTTCTTCAGAAAGTTCTCCGGATGTACCATACCCAATAATCTCTCCATATATCTTTGCACCCCGGCTCACCGCATGATTAAATTCTTCAAGCACCACTATACCACAACCCTCTGAAACAATTCCACCACAGCGCAACATATCAAATGGTCTGCTTGCTGTTTCAGGTGCTTCATTAAATTCAGGAGTTAATCCAGCAGATGACAGTCCTGCCATAATTAAAGGCGTTATTGCTGCATCAGCAGCACCTGAGATGGAAAATATAACATCACCATCTCTTATTTTTTGAAAAGCCGATCCAATGGCGTCAGTTCCAGAAGCACACGCTGAAGCAAGAAGAATTGTTTGTGTTTTCCATTTTAATTGTTCTACAATTTCTCCTATTACACTATGAGGAGTTGCAGCAATGATTCCATAGGGTATAACCCTTTTCGCACCATGTTTTAAAAAAATCTGATGCTGGCTTTCTATTAAATCCATGGCGCTCGTACTAACACCAAAGGTAATCAAACCATCATCAGGCCGTATTTTACGTACATCAATACAAGCATCAGCAAGAGCCATCTTAGTTCCGCACACAGCAAACTGCGAAAACCTTGCCATCCTTCTTGCGGCTTTCCTATCAATAAATTCATCAGGTTTAAAGTCAGGTATTTCACCGGCAATCTGACACGGAAGCCCTGATGGATCAAATCTCGATATTTTTTTGATACCACTTTTACCATTCTCAAGTGCATTCCAGAAGTTTTCTTTTCCAATCCCATTTGGCGCAATCACTCCTATACCTGTCAAAACAACCCTATGTCTCATCCTATCCCTCGTGAAATATTCTCGTTAATCACGTTTATTTCCTTTCGAATTTCACCAGCAAGTCCTGCAAATAAAAAATATCTGTTGTAATCAACAAAATCAACCATACTTTTAAATCCTGAAAATCTACTCAATAGATATGCCTCGTCGGAAACAAAGGTAGTAATTCCTGCATCACAAAGTTCCTTCTGAAATCTTTCTGTTTCGCCCGCATACTGTCTGAAGTCCATTCCATTAACCTTATAGGGCAATGGCTTCCAGTATCTCGGAGGAAAAAGTTGTTTAATCTGATATGTCATAATATCTTCAGCATAGTTATCTGTTTCAACAGTAAAATTGAACATTGATGGGTTTTTCCCCCAGACAGTCCCAGGATACAATCCCGGAAATTGAATAAGAACAGAATCAGGCCTTGTTTTCAAAATAAAATCCATCGTCTGCTTTCTTGTTTGGTCTGTTTCAAATGGAGATGGATATATAACACTCACAACAGTAAATATTCGGGCTTTTTTACAGGATCTTATTACAGATTCCATAACATCAGGGGAGTTTTTCTTGTGCATTGCCTTATTCAATATCTCTGGACTTGCTGATTCAAGCCCAAAGAATATGGACATACATCCTGATTTTCGCACAATATTAAAATCAACATCCTTCATTGAATCAAAATGCCCAAAGGTTGTGTAGGCAATATTAAGGCCCTTGTTTATAACCTGCATTGAGGTTTTTTCGAGTAAATCTCCAGGTGTGTTTGAACCAGCATATCTAAATACCCTTACACCATATTCAGATATAAAATTTTCAAGTTCTCCTACAATCCTCGAAACCGGTTTTTCCCGGAGTTTACCACTTTTTACAGGATGGATACAAAAAGCACAGTGATTTGGACAACCACGGCTTTCGTCCACTACAAACATCTTAATTTTATCTCCTATTCCAGTATAAATATCCTGGTGATATTCAGGTATTGGCAATGTTGAAAGATCCTCAACAAATCTTCTTTGGTTTTTTATAATCTTTCCGTTTTTTCTAAAAATAATATTCGGAATTGTGTCTAATTGTGTTTTCCCCGCAACAAAATCAGCAAAGCCATTTATTGTTTCCTCCCCATCACCGAAACAAAGAGCATCAAAACTATCAGTGACCTTAAAAATTTCCTCCTGAAATATATCAACCTGGGGACCTCCACCAAAGATTTTAATCTGTGGAAATTTTCTTTTTATGTTTCTGGCAATATCAAGAGAATATTTAAAACCATCTCCAGCCCAAAGTTTCATACCAACAAAATCAACACAATTTTCCTTAATCTCCCTGCAGATATCATCAGAAATCTTATTAAAAATAAGGTCTTTTCTTTTCTCAAGACAGTTAGAGATTGGTTTAAGTCGAATCATATCGAGGATTGACGGTTTTCTTTTTTTTATGAAAATTTTTTCTGCTATTGTCTTTATGCCTGAAAGATGGGTATCATCAAACACCTGTTCGAGAGTGGATGTAGTGTTTGTATCAAGAATACGAACACTATGACCATTATCTTTCAGGGATGCAGCAAGAATTGCAAGTCCATTATCAGGTATAAAATCAGAGAGGATTTTCGGAACACCAGCAATTGAAAGTAATAATGAATTTGTACCCACGATTGTTCAATTTTGTACAATATATGCAAAATACTCTAAATTATTCTTTTCCATATATTTTATTACACACCTGAATTGGTTTTATGTCAAATATGTACAAAAATGTACAATATAAACCATAGTTGTTATTTTTTGTTTCTTGTGGATTTTATATCTGGAATTTTAATACAATCCACGCAGGTATTATATCTTCCTGACTTTAATAGAATATTTTCAAAAACATGGCACACTTTTTGCATATAAATAGGTAAGAGGGCAAAAGGGAGGTATTTATAATGATAAAAAAAGCGATTTTCCTGGTTTTTGCATTGTGTATAGCAGCATACTGTCAGGGATACAGAAATCCGCCGGCCGGGATAAAAACACTGATGGAGGCAGGAGTAACCCCTGTGACAGATGATGCTTCTGCATGCGTATTAAATCCAGCGGGTCTTGTGCTTATAAAGCAAAATCAATTTGATGCAGGCATTCTATGCTTATTTTCTGAAACAAAATATTCAGCTTTAACTGCATCTTCAAAAAAAGAAAATGACTTTGCCTTACTTGGTAATTTATATTTTGTTCTGGTTCCCAATAATTCAGATATCAGGTTTGGTTTTGGTATAACAAGCCCATACGGACAAAAAACAGAGTGGGAAAAATCCTTCACAGAAAATATCTGGGCATATGGCGTACCATATTATGGCAAAATGAAATTTATTACCTTTACTCCATCAATAGCCATGCCCCTGAACAAAAACCTAAGTATTGGCTCTGGAATAGATATACACACAAGTTCTCTCGAAACAAAACAGTCAGTTCCATGGTCTTTTATAACAGGAACACCTGATGGAATTGCTGTTCTTAAAGGAGATGATATTTCAGGATCTTTAAGAATTGGAATACACTACCATAAAGAAGGCCATTCTGTCGGATTTGCGTGGAGTTCCCCATTTGAAATGAATTATTCAGGAAACTTTTCAATGACAAATATGCCAGACCCGCCGCCATTTTCTGGTATAAAAAACAATGTCAATAGCAACCTTGAGATAAAATTTCCAGAGATATACTCGCTCGGATATAAATGGAAAGGGAATAAATTAAGTGTTCAAATGGGAACTGAATTTGTCAGATACTCCTGTTTGAAAAGTATGAAGGTTGACGCTGGTCCTAACAGTTTTTTAATTCCTGAAATGGAAAGGGACTGGAAAGATGTCTGGACATATTCTGCAAGTTTGCGATATAGAATAAATAATAAATGCGATATAACCGCAGGGATAGGATTTATTGAATCGCCTGTTCCGGACAAAACATTTGATCCATTACTTCCAGACGCAGATAGATTTCTTTATACAATAGGAACAACAATAAAAATAAAATCAGGCCTTTTCTCATTTTTTTATATGTACAACCAGTTTGAAAAAAGAAATATCCAACAAGGGAGGTTTACTGATGGAATATACAAATCTTCCGGAAGTTTCGTCGGCTGCGGATACACAGCAGGCATCTAAAAAGCCAGTAATCCTTGTAATTGATGATGAACTTGGACCGAGGGAATCATTAAAAATCCTTTTAAGTGACATCTATTCAGTATTAATTGCAACAAATGGCGATGAAGGAATTAATATGTTAACAAAATATCCTGTGGAAACAATTATTCTTGATCTTAGAATGCCAGGGAAATCCGGAATTGAAACACTTGAAGAAATAAGAAAAATAAACATTGATGTTCCTGTGGTTGTTCTGACTGGTTTTGGCACTCTCGAAGCAGCACAAAAAGCAGTTCATCTGGATATCTTTGAGTTTGTAAACAAACCATTTGATATAACAGAAATGAAGGATATTGTAAAACGTTCGATTGAAAAATACAGGATTAAGACATCAACAAAAAATATTATCAACCAACTGCAAGATCTTAATCTTACTCTCGAAGAAAGAATCCACCAACTGGAAAAATTCGCGATGGTCGGGGAACTTTCAACAGAATTATTACATGAAATAAACAACCCTCTCACAATCATACTCGGGTATATCCAGATAATAATAGCAGAAATAAACGAGAAAAATCAGTCGCCCTCTCTTGAAACACAAAGATATCTACAGGTTGTGGAGAATGAGGTGAAAAGATGTCAGAGTATTGCAAAAAGTTTCCTTGATATTTCAAAGAAAACATTCAAATATATAAAGGTGGATATTAATTTATTAATCAAGAATATGATTTATTTCTTAAAGGATAATCCTATAGCAATGGGTATTAAATTTTTTTGTGAGTGTGATCCTGAACTGCCTCTGATTATGGGGTCTCAGGAACAACTTCAGCAGGTTTTCACCAATCTCTTTATAAATGCCATTGAAGCAACAAAACCAGGTGGCTCAATAACCGTCTTGACAAAAAAAGACAAAGACAGGGCAATTATAAAGGTTATTGATACAGGAAGCGGTATGTCTCCTGATGTTGTTTCAAAGATATTCAAACCCTTCTTTACAACAAAACAGGATAGAAGTACAGGTATTGGTTTGATCATATCAAAAAAAATAATAGAGGCACACAAGGGCACAATTTCTGTTGAAAGTGAAGAAGGAAAAGGAACAACATTTACAATTTCTTTTCCAGCATACTTATCGAGCGCCTGAAATATGAATTGCTAATTTCTCTCTTGTGTCTATATTTATTGACTGTTCTCGGCGCAGTATGAATCCCAATTTCCTTTAATTTCTCAGAAATCTGTCTATCTGAAAGAACATCTTTAGAATTATCAATAATGTTTTCAATGACATCAATAATAAAATCCTGGCTATATTTTGAGGATGAATAACTGAACAGTTTTTTTAACCTGAAAATCCCTCGATTGGTTGCAACATATTTCTTTGAGATAGCCCTGCTTATAAGCGATATACTGCAATTAAACCTTGTAGCAACATCCTTTTCCGTAAGTTTTTTTAATGGGCCCTTCCCTGAAATAAAATCACTTTGATAATGAATAATATAATTTATTATGTCTTCAAGAAATCTGCGACGATTTTGAATACAGGTAAGAAACCTCCTTGCTTCTCTAATCTTTTCTTTAAGAAATTTTTTTTCATAATCGCTTGTTAAAGAGGATTTTACTAATTTAAGATATTTTTCATTAAAAAAAACTCTGAACAATTTATCTTCCGCAAACTTAACATCAAATACTTTATCAGAATATTTCACAATTACATCGGGTATTATAGGGAATGCCTGCGTTGATTTAGAATAAGCCCTTCCAGGAAAAGGGTCCAACTTCCTTATATCTTCAATCACGCGAGAAATATCAGCGTCCGTTAGTTTCATTTCCTTTTTTATACAGGCAAATCTTCCAGATAGAAATTCATTTCCATATCTTGAGAAAACCTTAAAGGCAATACTTTCATCCATTTTTTTTATTTTCATCTGCAGTATTAGACACTCAAGAATGCTCCTTGTCCCAATTCCAGGAGGTTCAAGTGATTGAACAATATCTAATGCTCTTTCAACAGTATTTTTATCTGTATTTGTCAATCTACATATCTGCTCAATTGAAAATTTCAAATATCCATCGTCATCAAGCAAATCAACAATGAACTCTGCAATCTCGGAAATTGATTGATCTTGAGCAACATACGCAATCTGTTTTCTCAGATTATCGGATAATGTCTCCTGTATTTCCTGCGGTTTCTCAAAAAAAATTCCTTTTTGAAAAAAATCTTCTGTATATAACCTTTCAAATTCGAGAAAAGGATTATTCTCTACGGAATTTTCACAGATATCAATAATCTCCTGAACTGAACAAACAAGCATCTTCTGAAACAAGATATTAACCTGTACCTGATGCAAACGATAACTAAGATTCTGATTATTCATACCTTTATTTTAAGAATAAAAGCAAATACTTACAAGTCGCCATCGGCTGGATATGATTTTTCTAAATCAGTTTGCAGACAATTTACAACAAGTTTTTAATTGTTTCTTTGATTTGCATTCTCAATTCTACAATTCTCTAATTATCGCAGTAATCAGTACACGTTTCTTCAAATTCTAAATTATTTACTATATGGAGATTTATTGGATACTATTGACACAATATATAAAAATGATAGATTAGAGTTATGATAACTGAACTTGAATGGTTGTTAAGGATATTTGTTGCAGGAATATTAAGTGGGATTGTTGGATGGGAAAGGGAAAAACATGCCAGAGCCGCAGGTTTTAGAACATTGATTCTTGTTGGAATGGGTTGTTGCCTCTCAATGATTGTTTCATTAAGAATACCAGAACTTTTCTCAGAATCCACATCTTATTACTTAAGAATTGACCCTGCAAGGATTGCCTATGGAGTTCTTACAGGAATAGGATTTATAGGGGCAGGCACAATAATAAAAGATAGAGGCAGTGTTAGAGGACTGACAACAGCATCCTGTCTATGGGGAGTAAGTACAATTGGACTTGCTATAGGATGTGGTTATTATTTCCTCGGAATCAGTACAACAGTGCTTATTATGATAACACTTTTAACTTTGAGAACTATTGAATTAAAAATTCCTCGAGATGTATATTCACGAATAAATATAAAGTTCTCAGAAGAAGACCCAAAAATGCTTAAGGAAATCTTTAATGAGATTGAGAATATGGGTTATAAAATACTCGAATTTTCTATTTCTGAATTAAAAGATAAAAAGGTTTATACTGCAGAAATTCAGTGTATATCGAAAAATGAAAAGGACGGTATTACAGTTTTACAGGGACTGAAGAAATTCGAAAAAATTATTGAGATTGACTTTAGGTGATTTCCTTGACCTTATGCCTGCGTGCTTTACGCCCTACAGTGTAATAATATATTTTCAATAACAGAATGCTCTTGAACTTTTTGAATGGTGCAGATTACAGGGTAAAAAATAAAATTTTCTGTATTGGTGATAATATAGAGTATTAAATACAAAATGAAAGACAATATTCTTGAGAAAAAAAACATTTTGGTATTAAAAATTAGGCAGATAGATACTAATTTTGCAAAAAAGATAAGGTCATAATTATAAAAACAGTAGTTTATCAAAAGTTGTGATAAATCAGAATTTCTTTTTAAACTTTCTGATAGAACCTGAAATGGATATAGGATTGTTCCGCAAAATTTTTTTATGGAAGGAATTGGACAAAAAGAAAGAAACAATAAGAAACGAATTGAAAAATGCAAAATCCCTTCTCCCTCTCTCCCTGACGTGAAGAATATAAGTGAGGTTGAGGGATATAAAAACTTTTGAAACTGTTGCAAAAAAGTAAAGGAGATAAGATGACAAAGAGAGATATTTATCTAAAAGCAATAAGAAATGAGAAGGTTGATACGCTTGTTTGGGCTCCAAACTTTGACTATTGGCTTCAGGTTAATAGTAACGAAGGAACATTGCCTGAAAAATACAGGGGGATGTCAAGAAATGATATTGTTCGTGCAATCAACGGCTATATCTGGAACAGGGCATCCGGAATGAAAATCGCTTATGACAAAACAGTAAAAACAAAGATTATTGATAATGAAGAACAGACAATTACACAAATATCAACTCCTGTTGGAACTGTAACAGCAGTCCATAAAAGGACAGAAGGTAGATTTAGATCAAAACATCTTTCTGAACATTTTATAAAGAATGTTGAAGACATAAAAACAATGAGGTACATTGCTGAATCAATGAATTTCGTACCTGACTATGAAGGCACCTTAAAAGCACTTAAAGAAACAGGTGATGATGGAATAGTTCTAAATACCTTTTTTGCAATACCTTTTATTCAGTTTGCAAAGAATGATGCCGGGTATGTCAATGCATTCTATCTCTGGTTTGACCACAAAAAGGAGGTGGACTTATTGATTAATGTTTATTCGAAAAAATTCCTTGAGGCACTGAAAATACTGGCAGATGGTCATGCTGATGTTATTGCAACAGGTGATAACATGGATGGAATTATGATTACACCTGATATATTCAAAGAATATGCAATACCATATTATCAAGAATGTAAAAAAACACTCCAAGGAAAAAACAAGGTTTTTGAAGGACACTGGTGTGGAAGAACACAAAATCTTCTGCCCTATGTTGCTGAAACCGGACTTGATGTTATTGAAGCGATCGTTACAAAACCAATGGCTGATATTACACTACAGGAAGCGCTTGATATCCTTAATAATAAGGTTGTTCTTCAGGGAGGAATACCCTCTGTCCTAGTATGTAAGGAAGGTGCAACACGACAGGATTTTGTAAAATATATCAAAGAGGTTATTCTTCCCTTAAAAGGCAGAAGATCATTTATACTCGGAATGGCAGATAATGTTCCACCAAATGCTGATTTTGAAAGGGTAGAGATGGTAAGTAAACTCATTTCATAGTGCTCAGGTTTAAGATACTTTGTGCTTTTCTCCATTCAATCATTCCGCCGGTATTCTTAAATTTTTCAACAACAGGCAGTTTCTTCCAGTCAGAAAGGGTTATCTGCGATTTTTTTGAAAGTTTTAAATAAACCCATCTAAATTTTGCATATTGATGTATCATTTTCACATGCTCCCTTAGGTCATCAAGCATTATTTCTCTATCAAAGACACCGGGGATTTTTGAAATCCAATCTGTATCAATTGAGATGCTATTGAGATTAAACAAAGCATCTCCTGATAGTTCTATATCCTTTTCAACATCCGGAGTTCCCGCACCAAGATATGCATCATTAAAGGCACTATCTCCTTTAATGTCCCTGTTTCTGATTTTCGCGACTGCATAATATCCACTGTACATTGCATCTGAAATCTTTGGCCCAAAAACGCAATCACAGAATTCTTTCAAGATTGAAAATGGGTCTTTTTTAGGTTCCCATAATAACCTTGCTGCAATATAAATACCTGCACTGTTTAATAGATGACAGTTTGATGGAATACAGATATACTCAAGAATCGAACCTGCATCCTCAGGCATTTCTCCAAACTCTCTACCAAGTCGATCTCCTTCAACATGAAGGGAAGCAGTTATCTCCTGGTCAGAATTGTACCATGTCCATAATCCATATTTTCTGTTCCATTTAGAGCACATTGAAAAAATATCATAATCAAAAATCCTGTTCGCAATCATAATATCCGGCTCGAGCAAATCAACAACATTCGTAAAATTCCACCAGGTAAAAGTATTTGACCAGGTCCTCGCAAGATTAGAATAAACCTCATACTTGCTGAATCCCTCATGATTTGATGTAAGAGGCCAGAGGTTGAAACTTGCCTGGAGATTTGGGTTGATTTTTCTGAATGTTTTTGTTTGATAATTCATTATTCTTACACATGTCCCAATTGTACAGCCGTTTAGATTACAACCTCCAGGATCAAAAAAATGACTGATAACATGGTCAACATATCTCATATAACCAGTAAAATACTTGATATGCGACTGTATTTTTTTTCTTCCATCTGAGTTATTCCAGCATCTTGATTCTTTAATAGGAAATTCACTGGAAAATACAATCTTTTCATCGCATAAAGGATCATCCCAGTTAGAAACAACCCTTGTATTGTTTTGCATCCAACCATATGCACCCCAGTTCATAAATGAAATGCGATTCCCAATTTTCTTTGTTTGTTCCATCATTGAAACAATCTTTTCTCTCAATTGTCTACGACTAACAAGGCAACCACTATGCATATATGACTCTGCCTCATCAGAAAATTGAATAGAATTAAAACCAAAGGCATCCATTTGGTTGATGTAATCAAGCAGTTTCTCACGCGGCCAGTTTTCAATGCAGTACTTTTCAACTATCTTTCTTAATGCATATCTTTTTTTAGAGGCATCTGGGCAATTCAATCGACTGGCTTCAGTATTAAAAATTACATCATATGTTTCAGCCATTTCATCCATACTCAACTGGTCTGCGTACATAAATGGGTCCCAGGGACAGGCATCGCCCATAATAACCTCTCTTGTTTTTATAAAAGGGCTAATGCAAATATTAAATACAGGAAACTCTATCCTATTTCCAGATTGTTTTATCTCTCTCATTAAATGATATATCGCATACTTATCACCTTTTTCTGTGTTTCCGGATGCAAGGACAATGTTTTTATTATTTCTTGATATTGTCCTCAGAATATAGCCATCATCCCTGAGATTTTTAAGAGATTCTGGATTACAAAAATCCGCTGCTTTCTTATTCCTGTCAGGACTTCCAATAATAATAAGGTTTGAATCTTGTGGACATCTGGCTTCGTTAGAAATTATTTCTATTGTTTTGTGCGAAATCTTTTCAAGATAGATTTTAAGAACGCTAACAGCATGTGATGATACTTGTGTATTTTCAGGAACAACAATCTTTATTTCCATATTTTCGCTTCTATGGTTCAAGAACAAAAAATCCAGCATCCCTATCTTTTTTTCGTACTGCCTTAGACCCGGAAAGTTCAATAATAATAAACTCCACTATTTTCCAGACAGATATCCCTTCTCTTATACAACCAACAAGAGTATTCTTCTTTCTGCCTGCCGCAGCGTGCATGTGAAGTTTTGGAATATTGTTTTCATCAGGAAATATTGTTCCAACGCCAAGAATTTCGCTAACTCCTTCTATTTCCTGTGGCATTGTAATAATCGGAGATGCATCTGGATTTTCAGGTCCAGCGATAATCTTTCCTTTTTTAATTCCTCCAACCATAATGCACAATCCTGAATTTATTTTGTGTTCGAGGGCAAATTTTTCAATAATATCAGGAAGTGCATCATTATCCTCAAGTTTTACAATAAAAACTCTTTTGATTTCTGCCTGATTAAATTTCATTTTTTATCCTCAAAATAATCTGCAACCTCCTTAAGTTTTTCTGGTATTTGTATTTTCTGTGGACATTTTTCGACACACTTTCCGCACGCTATGCACGAGGATGCCCTTTCTTCTGGTTTCATAGAAAAATACTTTTCCTCTGCCCTTTTTCTTACCCCATAAACATTTGCAACATTATACCAGTGAAAGTTTGAGGGAATGTTTACATTGTTCGGACAGGGCATACAGTATCTACATCCAGTACAATAAAGGTTAAGAAGTTTTTTCCTTGATTCAAAAATCTCGTCAAGTTTTTTTATATCCTCTTTATCAAGGGGAGTAAAATTACTGACTGTATTGATATTATCAATAACCTGATCAAGGGTGCTCATCCCTGAAAGTGCGATATCAACATTTGAATTTGAAAGAACAAACCTTATTGCTATGCTGGCTGTACTTTTTTGTTTTAATCCTGCCCACGAAAGGAGTTCTTCTCCAGGGTATCCAAAAGTTCCACCACCAACAGGGCCCATCACAACAACACCCATACCTTTTTGATGGGCAAGTTCAATCGCCTGCTCACTATCTCTGTAAAGAAGGTTATATTGAACTGTCATTGCTTGAAACTGCCCTGTTTGAATTATTTTTTTCATATTCTCCACATTATCATGAACAGAAAATCCACGATACCTGATAAGTTTCTGGTCAAGTGCTTTTTGAGTAAACTGCATAAACTGCCTGTTATATTTTGTATATGTATCCCAGTTTAAGCTATGGGTAAGATAAAAATCAATATAATCAGTATTAAGTTTTTTCAGTGCATTCTCAAGAAGTTCCCAACACTGTTTATCAGTATAATTATTATACATACCAATTTTTGTTTGAAGTATTAACTTTTCCCTGGGAAACCCTTTTATTGCGCGCCCTATGGCTTCTTCGCTCTGACCATTGTGATAAAAATGGTGAGAATCAATAAAATTAACCCCGTTTTCAATCGCATATCTCATTATTTCCACTGCTTTATCAAAATCAACATTTCCATCAGGAAGAACCGGCAGCCGCATTGCTCCAAAACCAAGCCGTGATACATTATAAGGTGTATTTCCAAATCTTCTGTACAACATTTTACCTCCTATACCCTGTATTCTCTGATTTTATCCATTAAAAAATTTGCGGTATCTTTATCCGGAACATCATAAATTCTGTAGAAAACACCCCCTGTTAATCTGTGTGCTTCAAAACAGGATATAAAATCATTATAACTAACATCCACAACAAGTGGAATATCTCCAACAATTTTCTTTATATCTTTTAAGATTGAAAATGCCTGTGGATAATTATTATCATCTCCGAGATATATTGCCCTAAGTTTCTCTATCTTTGAAATTACAGGTAGAAGGTGTCTACCATTGCCGTGTATATGAATAACACCACCATCAAAGTGCGAAAAAGCATCCTCAAGTTGTTTTTTCCCCCATCTTTCAAAAAAGTCAATCGATGCCATGTGAAAGGGATCAACACTTTCCGAAATAATCTTTCCATCGATCCACTGTACCATATTGCTGCACGTTCCACCTTCAATAAGCCCTATTTTTTCAAAAAATGTATCCTGTACCTTCAGGTTAATTCTAAGACCAACCTCACATGCTTTTTCAACCTTTTCAGGATTTTCAATTGCTTCAAGGTATGTTCTTGTTGCCCCAAAAAGTTCAAAAACAAAATTTAGTCCATTGATTAATATAAAATGACTGATGCCAAATTTCCCATGGGCATATTTCTTAAAAATTTCAAGTTGATTGAGATATCTCTTAAACCATAAAGAGTCATTATTAAATGAAAGTTTTTTAAACTCAGACCAACTTTTAATTATAGGTGCTGTCATTGAAGAAATCCAACCGTTTTCAGGATGCACAAGAAATCTTGTTTCTCCACCGATAATCCCACCGTAAAGACCCTGGTCCATCTCACTCAAATATGCCGATGGAACAGAATCATCGCATATATCCTTTCTTTCTGACAGATACCTATCCCAAAAGATTGCTCTTTCAACTGGATCTGGATAATCACAAAAACCAGAGGTATGTCTTTCTGCAAATTCTTTCAGTGTTTTTGAAGGTGTATCGGTTCTTGCGCAAATAATACTGGTATCTCTTTTTTTGTACAGGCATCTAAGCCGTGTAAAAACTTCTTCTCCACCACCACAATAACCAAGTAATGAATTCTGTTTCATAAGAATTCTTATAGATTTGTTGAAATATCCCTCTTATTATAAAATTCCTGTATTAAAAAAATTGTCTGATTATTAGTGTCATTATAGCACAGTAATTTCTCTTAATAAATCTGTTAAGATCTAACCTTGTTATACTTCTTTGACCAAAAACATAATAAAATATATTATATATTTTTACATCTTTTTTCTAATATCTTAAAAAATATGAGTGAACAGATAAAATCAGTCAGAGGAATGAGGGATATTCTACCAGAAGAAATTGAAGTATGGCAGAGTGTAGAAGCAATAATCTTCAAAACTCTCGAGTCATTTGGATTTGAAGAAATACGGCTTCCTATAGTTGAAGACCTTAGATTATTTCAAAGAAGTGTTGGCTCTTATACGGATATTGTCCAGAAAGAAATGTATGTCTTTCAGGACAAAGCAGGCAGACATCTTGCTCTCAGGCCAGAGGCAACTGCATCTGTTGTCCGCGCATATCTTGAACATCAGATTTATTTAAAGAAAAAAATCACGCGTCTTTATTACAGTGGACCGATGTTTAGATATGACAGGCCCCAAAAAGATAGATACAGACAATTTTACCAGATTGGAGCAGAAATATTCGGAGGAAGCAGCCCATATTTTGATGTTGAGATGATTATAATCCTCTCAAAAATTTTTAATCTTATCGGCATAAGTGAGTATTTATTTGAAATAAACTCTGTTGGTTGTAATATATGCAAGATTAAGTATGAAACAAAACTGAAGGAATTTCTTGAGTTAAACAAAGATCAAATGTGTCAGGATTGTAAACTAAGAATGCAACATAATGTACTTCGTGTCCTTGATTGCAAACTTGACACATGTAGAAAAATTATTAGAAATGCACCCACGATAGAAAGTTTTTTGTGCAATGACTGTATTAAGCATCAAGAAGCAGTTTATACGGTTCTTGATAAACTCCATATAAACTATGAAAAGAATCAGTATCTTGTCAGGGGACTGGATTATTATACAAAGATTGTATTTGAACTAAAAATTAAAAATGAGGAAAATTCAGTTGCAGGAGGCGGAAGATATGATAATCTTGTCAAAGAACTCGGCGGTCCTGTAACTCCAGCAGTAGGATTTGCCATAGGAATGGACAGATTATGTTCTATCCTTAATGGAGATTTATGTATAAAAAATAAGATCCTTATTGTTTTTCTTGACAAACAATCAATAGAGGCTGGTATGCCAATTATAGATAATTCACGGATTTCTGGTATAAGAATATCTGCGGATTATAGCGAGCGATCTCTAAAAAGTCATCTAAAAAATGCTGATAGAGAAAATATTAATAATGTTCTTATTCTCGGCGAGAATGAACTGGAGAAAAAATGTTTTCTTTATAAAAATATGAGGGATGGATCGCAGAAATATATTAAATTTGATGAACTTTCAAATTTTTTTAAGGAGTTAAAGAATGTTAAGGACTCACACATGCGGACAGATTAATCTGGATGATGTTGGTAAAAAGGTTATGCTTGCTGGTTGGGTTTCATCTATCAGAGACCACGGTAATATAATATTTTTTGACCTCCGTGACAGATATGGAATCACACAGATTGTATGCAACCTTCCAGAACTTACACCTGAGTTGCTCGAATTAGTAAATAAAGTCAGACAGGAATTTGTAATTCAAATTTCAGGTAGTGTTGTTGCCCGTTCACCTGAAACAGTTAATCCCAAAATTTCAACAGGTTCAATAGAGGTTATTCTTGAGGACGCAAAAATCCTGAATACCTCTGATGCTCTTCCTTTTGAAATACAGGAAGGCGAAAACATCGGTGAGAATATACGTTTGAAGTATAGATATCTTGATTTAAGAAGAGACAGTATTAAAGAAAATATTATATTCAGGTCAGATTTCACGCTGAAAATGCGGGAATTTTTTTCATCTGAGAATTTTGTTGAAATTGAAACCCCGATTCTTACAAAAAGTACTCCTGAAGGAGCGAGAGATTTTCTTGTTCCGTCACGATTAAATCCAGGAAGTTTTTATGCGCTTCCTCAGTCCCCACAGTTATTCAAACAGATGCTTATGATATCTGGTTTTGATAGGTACTACCAGATTGCACGTTGTTTCAGAGATGAGGATCTACGTTCAGATAGACAACCAGAATTTACTCAGGTTGATATTGAAATGTCTTTTATTGAAGAACAGGATATTATGGATATTTCAGAAAGATTAATAAAATATTCTGTGGAAAAAACATCAAACATAAAGGTTGATGTTCCATTTCCGAGATTAACCTATAAAAAGGCAATTGAGAAATATGGAACAGATAAACCAGATATACGCTTTGGAATGGAGATTATTGAGCTTTCGGAATCTATGGCTAACTCTGGCAGCAGCATAATTGAATCAGTTTTGCAAGAAGGTGGCAGGGTTAAGGGATTGCTTATTGAAAATGGTGAAAGCATATCGATTAAGGATGTTGATAACTTCAATGAATTTGTTAAACAAAAAGGCGGAAAGGGAATTGGATGGATAAGGTTTAGAGAAAATGAGATTGCTTCCCCAATTAAAAAATCATTGAAAGAACAAACCATAAAAAACCTGAGAGAGTCCCTGAAGATTACTCCTGGTTCATTGCTATTTTTCCTCGGGGGAGAAACATCCTGGGTATGCAATATTCTGGGTGAAATGAGAACTGAAATTGCTAAAAAACTCAACCTAGTAAAAGAAGAGATTTTTAAGTTTTTATGGGTTGTAGATTTCCCATTATTCGAAATAAATCCCGATGAAGATAGGATACAATGTGTTCATCATCCATTTACAAGCCCCCAATATGATGATATTGATACCCTTGATAAGGATCCCCTTAAAATAAAATCTCGTGCCTATGACCTTGTACTAAATGGCATTGAAATTGGTGGAGGCAGCATAAGAATTCATCAAAGAAAACTTCAGGAAAAGATATTCTCAATACTCGGGATGAAACCAGAAGAGTACAACGAAAAATTTGGTTTTCTTCTTGATGCACTCGGCTATGGCGCTCCACCCCACGGAGGTCTTGCCTTTGGTCTCGACCGAATGGTGATGATTTTAAGAAATGAGGAATCAATAAGAGAGACAATACCATTTCCAAAAACTCAAAAGGGAGTTTGCCTTTTAAGTGGTGCACCATCCCCTGTTGATAGAAAACAGATTTCTGATCTTCATATAAAGGTTGACTTTCAAACAAAACAGTGATAAATTAACTATGTACCAAAAACTTCTTTTATAACAGAAACTAGAAAAAATGAAAAAATATATAATCGTTGTCTGTTTTCTGATGTTATTGATGACTGGTTGTGAAACAATCCAAAAAAAGCAGGAGGTTGAGAGAATATCTGCTCCAGATGAAGAAAAAATCTCCGAGTCAGGAAATACTCCTATTGTTCCAGAACAACCTGTGGTATCTTCAGAACCTGTTTTTAAACCATCCCCGAGTATGAAAAAAACACCCCGTTCTGAAAAACAGGAGATAGAAATTCAGATTATGCAGGCAAAATCTCTTATAGAAACTGCTATGGAAATAAGTAAAAATGCAGAAAAATACGCACAGGAATCATATAACACAGCCAACCAGGCGAATGCAACTTCAGAAAAAGCACTCGAGGCATCAAATAAGGCAATAGAATCATCGGCGGAAGCAGTAAAAGCAGCAAACGATGCAGCAGATAGGGCAATAGCAGCAGCAAAAGAAGCAGCAGATAAAGCAATAGCAGCAGCAAAAGAAGCAATGGACTATGCGGACCAATCAGCGCAAAAAGCGATTGATGCATCAAATAAGGCAATAGCAGCAGCAAACGATGCAGCAGATAAAGCAATAACTGCTTCAAACAAGGCACTTGCCGCCTGCGACCAGGTTCTTGCTGAACTTGGCAGGGTTAAAGCAATGATCCAAACAAAAGAATTTGAACCTGTTCTTCCTGAAGAACCTCAGGTAAAAACAACAGGTGGAAGAATATACAGTGTAAAAAAAGGTGATACTCTTTCATCTTTAACAAAAAGATTTTATGGAGAAGGGGTTTGTTGGAACAAAATTTATAATGCCAACAAATCTAAAATTAAAAATCCAAATGTTCTTATTCCAGGAACAGAACTTATAATCCCATGATATGACCTTTTTGAAAGAGGTTGTCCTGACCAATCAAGAAGCCCAGGTAATTTTTGGTAAACATGATGAACATCTCCGATTACTCGAGGACCTTCTCGGTATTGAAATTTTCGCTCGCGGAAATATTGTAAAACTAAAAGGTGAGCCACTAAGGGTTGAAAAAGCACAGAAAACATTTGATAATCTTCGAAATAGAGTTCACAGAATGAAGTATCTATCTCCACAGGATATTTTTGATGCAATGCCAGAAGATGAACAGGATCTTACCTCAGTTAAAAAACAGGTATCAAAACATCCTTTTAATATTTCAGATGCAATCATCATAGGTTCAAAAAAAGATGTAATTTATCCGCGTAGTCCACGTCAGCGTGCTTATATAAAAGCAATAAGAAAATATTCTCTTACTGTTGGTATTGGTCCAGCTGGCACTGGAAAAACATATCTCGCTGTTGCACTTGCGATTGAATCTCTTCGTAAAGGACTGTACAACAAGGTTATTCTTACAAGACCAGCCCTGGAAGCAGGGGAACGATTGGGCTTTCTGCCTGGTGACCTTGAGGAAAAGATAAAACCATATTTACAGCCGATATATGATGCATTGTTTGACCTTTTGAAATATGAAGAAATAAAAAGATGGAGCGAACGAAAGATTATTGAGATTATCCCTCTTGCTTATATGCGCGGAAGAACATTGAATGATGCCTTTATTATTCTTGATGAAGCACAAAATACAACTGCTGAACAGATGAAGATGTTTCTAACCCGCCTTGGTACAAATTCAAAAGCAGTTGTTACTGGAGATACAACACAGATAGACCTGCCTCTTTCGTATAATACATCAGGTCTTATTATATGTGAAAAGGTTCTTACCAGTGTTAAGGGAGTAAAATTCGTTTATTTCAACGAAAAGGATGTTGTCAGACATCCGTTGGTTAAGAAAATTATAAAAGCATATGAAACACACCAGAAAAATTATGGCAGAAAAGATACTTCTCTTAAATCGACAGAAAAAAATCCATCTTGAAAAAAAATACCTTGAAAACGGTATCTCTGTTATTGAAAGGTATATATCCAGGAGTTTAAAGAAAATCAATGTTGTACTTGTAAGTGATGGATTGATAAAAAAACTGAACAAAAAATTCCTGAATAAAAATGATGTAACTGATGTATTGAGT
>MWDQ01000146.1 GCA_002070645.1 candidate division TA06 bacterium ADurb.Bin131 | reverse complement strand
ACTGTTGCAGACCATATCCTTACAATCTCTGTTACTGCTGCTGGTACTGGAACAAAAAGTTTTTCTGGAACAATAAGTTACTTTATGAATGACCAGGCACAATCAGCGCTTGTTTCAGGGAATGGCACCCTGAATATCCTTAATCCATACTGTCCTGTTGATAAGTATAATGTAAAGAAAGAAGCAAACAAGTCAGATGGTATTATTCAGGACCTTGACCTTCTTTATGGTATTGAGGCATGGTCATCAAGCGCGCAACTTCCTGGATATGGTACTGGCTGGCCAGCAGATATACAGCACTGGGATGGCATTATCCTGGCTGTGGTTAATATCTGGGCAAGTCCTGCTAAAACCTCTGGATGGTATTGGAGTGTGGAGAACAACTGCCTCGGTGGTCAGGTAACTGCTGCTTCGAAAGAAGCAGGGCAATACCTGTACATCGGTGATTACGACAACCAGACCAAATTTGATCTTTACGCTACCGAAGGTGGTACATCGGGTATTGCTGAGATGTACTGGACACAAGGCGAGTGGAGTGATTGATGTAGAATTATGAATTAAAAGCAGGGCAGGATTTTTCCTGCCCTGCTTTTTTTTAGGTACGGGGTCAACTCTTGACTCTTGACAAATTGTGTTGTAAAAAGCACGGGACTAAAGTTCCTCACTACATGGGTTTTGATGATTGAATGTCTTGTCTCTACGAGACACCCCTAATCTCTTTTCTTGCTCCCTTTTGTAAAGGGGGCAAGGGGGATTTCGGGTTTCTTCTCCCTTGACAAAGGGAGACACGAGAGGGAATTAAAATTTCCACCAATCCTTCTTTACGAAAGAGGGGAGAAACAGGAAATTAGATGAAGGAGAGTAGGGAAAGAAGTGAATTTCAAAATTTACTTGACACTTATGAATGTCTTTGTTAACATAAGACATAAGGAAATATATATGATTACAGAAATTATCCGAAAGAAAATTGTGTTTATTTTTTCTTTATTGGTTTTGTTCGCGTGCTTTTGCTTTGCCGAGAATATTGCCACGCGAGATCTTCCTGATTGCTATGTTTCCGGGGCAACCTTTAATGTTGTTGTTTATGTTGTTACTGATACTGTTAATTTTCCATCAACTGGGATCGTTGTAACTGAGATCCTTCCCTCTGGCTGGTCAATTGTTAATTCTGATCCACCATGGAGTAAGTATATTGCATCCACAAATTCCTATAAGTGGCTTGCCTTCAGTCAATTTCCCATTGATTCCTTTATCATTAGATATACTGTTAATGTTCCTGCTGGCACAGGTGGACAATATGTTTTTTCTGGTACTTTGAATGATGGCTATTCTATAACAGATATTACTGGGGATACAACAATTTCCGAGATAATGCCAATTTTAAGCCCTGTTTTTTCTCCAGAGCCCCAAAGTTTTTATAATTTTTTCCCTGATATTGAGATTACCTGTTCTATTAATGACGCGACAATTTATTATACAGTTGATGGCGCTGATCCTGATACAGGTTCTTTTGAATATATTTCGCCAGTTCATCTAACAGAGACCACTACAATCAAGGCAAGGGCATTTAAGGAGGGGTTTTCACCGAGCCAGATAGTATCAGGAACATACACAATTGAGATTCAAAAAGCAGATATCAACAAAGATAGATGTGTGGATATTTCTGATGTAATTTTATGTTTAAGAGCCGCTGTCTCTCTTGATATGATAATTGATGGACAGACCTATTGTTCACCTTATAACGATTGGATAATCGCAATTTCTGATATTAATAATGATGCATTTATTGATATATTAGATGTAATATTGATATTGAAAAAAGCAGTTGAACTTGAATGAAAACCTGTAGAAAAGCAAGGAAAGGGATGGTAATTTTCTTGTTGAACATTATCTGACATTTGACATAAGAATAAAAAAAGATAAAAATATATTTCAGGTTAAATTGAAAATTCGGGAATACAGAGAAAAAGACACAGGACTAAAGTCCCTCACTACATGGGTTTTGATGATTGAATGCCCTGCCTCTACGAGATACCCCAATCTCTTTTCTTTCCCCCTTTTATACTATCCCTTACCCACAAGTTCCCCCTTTTATAAAGGGGGACAAAGGGGGATTTAGGAGGGAGGAGGAAATCTCCCCTAACCCATCTTTACAAAAGAGGGGAGAAATTGGAAATTATAAAAGAGGGGAGGAACAGGAATTTACAGAGGAAGGGGAGTATGACGTGAGAATTGAAAATTGTAAAATACGAAATACAAAAAGGATATATATATCTTGTAAACCAACAAAAAGGAGGAGAATGTGAAAGGTATAAGGGTTTTGCTTGGTTGTGTTCTTTTTATTGCAGGGATTTGTTTTACTGTTGACGCAGCGACAGTTTCGGGCCCTTCCACATTGCGCGTTAGGGCAGGTAGTTCAATAAGTGGTACTTATACTGCTACGCCAGTCAGTGGTGATAGTGGTGACTTTACCTGGACAGAAACAGGGACTGTGACAGGAGGAGTAGTTTCAATATCCCGGAATGCTCCTTCGCCTTATAGCACTGCTGATCTTTATGTGTTTACGAGTGGCTCGACTTCTCCTAGTTCTTATCCAATTTCAGTAAATGCATATCCTGAAACTGGTGTAGGCGGGACGCATTCTGTTACAATAACAGTTGTTGAAGCGCTCGGAAGTATTTCACCGACAACAATGGCAGATGGAAAAGAAAATATGCCTGTAAGTGTGCAGTTTACTGTTTCGAGTGGAACTGGTAATTATACCTGGAGCGTTTCTGGTGCGCCAAATGGCGTAACAATTAATAGTTCAACAGGTCTTCTTTCTGGTACTCCACAACCTGGCACAGCAGGTAATTACACCTTAACAGTGAGTGTTGTTGATAATACCCCCCCTGTCGCGAGCACTCAGGTTTCTATTCCATGGCAGGTGTTTCCTGCATATGTTCCATTGTCTGATGAGGGCCAGATTTGTTATGTGGAAAAAATTACAAGAAATGCAGATGGAGATATAACCAGCACAGGAAACCTGTTTGTAAAAGAGATTGAAGCAAACACTGAAAGAAAGGTTACAAACTATTCAAATGGTGGAAAGGGTGTAATCTTAAATCCAATGTTTACTCCTGATGGATCAAAGGTTCTTTATACATATAGCCCGGATCCTGCAACAGCAAACTTCAGGGTTTACCTTGTAAGCACACAGGCAACTGTGTCTGGCCTAAGTCAGGGGTTAATCCTTAAGAAAAATAATCAGGATGCAATTCCCTCAACGATTAATTCAAAGTATGCAGCAATCTCGCCAAATTACAATGGAACCCAAGGACTTGTTGTTTTTACCTGGGAAAGAACCGACAGAACAGAATTATGGACATATAATTTTTCTACAGAAACACTAACCCAGATAAAATCAGAGAAGTATTTAGAGATAAAACATCCTGTATTTTTGAATTCGAGTGTTATCGCTTTTGTCGGAGTTAAAAACGGAATGCAGGATATTTATGTTATCGGGATAGATGGCGCAAACTATAAAAAGGTTACAATTAATGTTCCAATTACACCAGAGTACGATAGGATACAGAGCTCCTGGAGAAATGCAACAACAGCAAACCCATTGTTGATTTATTCAAAAAGAAATTATGAAGGTTTTGCGTATGGAAATTGGGAGGTATACATTGCTGAGGTTGATATAGCCAATGGCACTATCACTGAATACAATGTAACAGACACCAGAGATATTGATGAGTTCAGCCCAACATTTTTTGGGGATGATGTTGACAGGGGCTGGGTAACACTCATACTGGATAATGGCCAGATGTTTTACGAGGCAGAATTAATTCCTGGTAACAGGGATTTGTGGCAGGCAAACTATGATACAACCACACTTTCAAATAGCAATGTTTCAAAAGAACAACGGGTTACCTATATAAACACAGGTCTTGCAAACTGGTCTCCTTTACCTCCAACGGCTGCAGCAGAGATTATAACAATTGATGCAACACGGCTTGTTTACGTAAAACAGGTTGGTTCATACAGAGAGGTGTTCAGGTCTGACTGGACAGGTACTGGTTTTGATACAAATGGTGTCCAATTAACACCCTCGTCCTTAAATGCCAATAAGTCAAATCCATCGATTTCTAAAAATGGTGGAACAATTTCGTTTACGATGGAATCAGTACCCACAGGTATATCAAAGATGAACCATGATGGTTCAAACCTTACTTCTTTTGCGTTAAATCCAAGTCAGAATTCTGATTGTTCAAGTGTTTCTCCTGATGGAAGATGGATTGTTTTTGCGAGAAGAACATCACCCGGGATTTATGGAATATATGCAAAAAGGGCAACAAAGGATTCAACTTATTCTGAATCCACTCTTGCCACAAACATTCAGGCAACAGCAATTGATGCGCCAAGTTTTAATCCTGATATGACAAGAATTGTCTATGCAAAACAGGATCCAGGTGGAAAGTTTGATATTTACTATATACCTGTGAAGATTGATAATACAAACGACAGTATTATTGCTACAAAAACCCCTCAGAACCTGACCAATACCGTTGCAGTTCACGAAAGAATGCCATCGTTTTCTAATACTGGAGCAAAGATTATTTATTGTTCAAACAAAGAACTTGGTATCGAGGACTACGAGATATATACAATGGATGTGAATGGTACTGGTATTGAAAAGGTTGTTTCGGGTCCAGGTCATAGATGGCCAGTATACAGCCCTATTTTTGATATATCAACGGGCACTGATACCATTGGATATGTAGAAAATAACGAGATTATGTATGCAACCCTTCCGAGGGTTGCACCCGCAGGATCTCCATCAGGGCAGAATTTAGTTACAGGTGTTGTTGATACTCAGATTGCTGTGCCAGAGGGTTATGAAAGATTTTCTTGGGGGTTGAACAGAGCAAAGGGTACAATTGTTGCAACAAGGACACTTGGCATTGCATCTGCCACAGGACTTCCCATAACATATCAGATAACTATTGATGTTGATGAGGCAAGCATTCCAACTGCATTTACTTTGAATGAAACATTTGCTTCTGGTGCAGATGGCTTTAAGGATATTCAGGTATATGTTGATGGAATTAAGGCAGAAACAACGCTTTATGATGATTCTCCATCTGCAGGCCTCCAAACCCTTAAGCTTCTTTTTATGGCAGGGAAAAATGGTGGAGTTAAAGATCATATTGTTAGAATTACTCTAACAGCGCCATCTCAAACAGGAACCCAATCATTTATCGGGAATGTCAGTTATTCATTAAATGGAACCCAGAGGGCTGATGCAGTGGCAGGGAACGGATCAACAATGTTGCAGAATCCATATATGCCTGTTGATACCAGGAATGTATTTGATCTTGTGATATCTGATGGAATAATCCAGGATTTTGATCTTTTATACGCTATTGATGCCTGGGCAATGGATGCTCAATTAACTGGATATGGAATTGTCTGGCCACAGGATATCAGCAATTGGGATAGCATACTTATTGGTGCTGGTGGAAACTCTGGAATAATTCCTATATGGGCAAACTCAGAGTATAAAGGCGGATATAAGTATGTAAATGATTCTTCAAATCCAGCGCGTCTATATGAAATGTACTGGGTGCCAGGAGTTTTTGAATGAGATAATCGAAATGATATGGGGATTTCGAGTTCCTTCTCCCTTGACAAAGGGAGACACGAGAGGGATTTGAAATCTCACCTAACCCCTTTTTACAGATGAGGGGGAGATTCGAGGAATGATGGGTTTACTCAACAAGAGGCTAAGATGAGAAGAAAAATGCGGTTGATGTTTATTGTTTTTGCAGGGTTTTTCCTATGCACTCTGCAACAGATATATGCGAGAGAAGGGACTGACCTTATTTTTCTTATGGATGGTTCTGGAAGTATGTATGGCAGTCCATTTGATACTGAGAAAGAAGGTCTTGCAAAGGCAATTGAGGACCCTAATATTATTCCACGTGATGGTTCTGTTAGTGTTACAGTAATCCAATTTTCGGGTTATGGGGCACAAAAGGTAGAGGTTCCTCCTACTATAATTACGAGCCAAGCAGTTGCCGACCAGGTTGCAGCAACAATAAGGAATATAGTTATGATAAGTGGTTCAACATATTTTGCGGATGCCATTAATCTTGGTGTAAGCACAATAATGAATTGGCAAGAGCATGGCACAAGACAGGCAATAAATCTTATTACAGATGGCGGAAACTTCGATATAAGTGAGACCCTTGCAGCATCAGATAATGCAATGTCTGCTGGGATTGATATTATCAATGCAATTGGCGTTGGTTTAGGTGTTGATATTGATAATTTGTGGGATATTGTTCAGCCACATTACCCAGGATATCCTGATTCTGCTCAAAGACCCACATCTTCAAGTACTGATTATGGATATGTATGGTCGCTAACAACCTGGCAGGAGTTTCTTCCTGTGGTAGCAGAAAAGATTGCTGGGGAGATTATTCCACCACTACCTCCTGTTGAGGTTCCTGAGACCACTGAGGGTTTGCTTCTTTATGTTAAGGGTATCTATCGCCAAAATGGAGAGATTACAAGAACTGGAAATCTTTATATTAAAAATACACAGAGTAAGAGTGAAACGCAACTCACTGGATATTCTGGTATATATATCATCAGGAATCCTTCTTTTTCCAGTAATGGGAAAGAGGTTATATATACCAGTAATATAAGTGGTTTATGGCAGATATACATAATCAGCAAGGACAGGTTTGTTGGGAATGCCAGTCAAGGGGTTGTGATTAATAATGGAAACAATCACCCATATGCAGCATTATCGCCTGATGATAGGCATATTGTTTATGTTGAAGAAGATTCTAATGGCAACACGAGATTGTTCTCGTACAATAGAATAAGTTTGACAAAAGGGATTGTTTGTAATGTCAGAGATTTAGTTATTAAGGATGTTGAATTTATAAACAATGGACTGGTTTCTTTTATTGGTGTGTACAATGGAATACAGGATATATATACTGTAGGTCTTGATGGCACAAATCTTACAAATCTTACTAATAATGTTCCACTGACTCCTCGTTATGGAAGAATAAAGAGTGCCTGGCGTTATGACGCGAGATATATTATTTATACAAAGGCAATCTTCCAGGGACTTGAGTATGGAAAACAGGATATTTTCAGGTTAGATATTGATAACCTTGATGAAAAAAATCTTACGAATACTCCTGAACTTGATGAATATGACCCTGTATATAGGAGTATATACGATGAAAAACAAGGATTTATGTTTTATTCAGCCAATGTTATGGGAATCCCATCATTAAACAGTGCTGATGTCTGGAGCGCATACTATAATTCAGACGATATATCAAATACAAACATTGCACTAACATTCTGGACTGGTTCTTTTACAACAACTGAATACGCAGGACAGATTGATTTTATCAGGGCATCTGCACTAATTCCTGAGGTAGGCAGGGTGATTAATGTTCAGGATACCCGCATTGTATATACTGCTGGTGGGAATCAGGTTATATACAGAAGCGATAATGACGGCACAAACTGGGATAACCCTGGCACAGCAATATCAACAATATCAGTGGATAAGTTTGTTTCAGATATGGATTCTACAGGGGGCAAGATTATATATGGTTTTAACAGTGTACCACAGACACTTATTAGAGCAAACCATGATGGAAGTGGAGAAGTAACCTTTGCGCAGGGAACATCAGCAGGTAATGAAATTAAGGATGCATGCTGGAGCCCTGATGGAAGGTGGGTTGTTTTTGTAAAAAGAGAGAAGATAAATAAATATGGAATATACGCAAAGATGGCAAAACAGGATACAGCACAGGTTGATATCCCACTATTAATAGATATTTCATCAACAGATGTTCAACACCCTTCATTTTCGCCTGATGGAACAATGCTGGTTTTTAGCAAAAGGGATATAGGGGGAACATATGATATCTATACACTCGGGATAAAAACCGATGATGGTACAAGTATTTATCCAGGAACACTGAAGCAGATAACCTATACCCCTGCGATAAGTGAGATGCAGCCATCATACTCTCCTGATGGGAAAAAGATAATCTTTCTTTCTGATAATCCTGCAGGAATAAACCAGATTTATACGACTGACACAAATGGCAGTAGTCGCGAACTTGTTGTAGAGGGGGGGCAGAATCTTAATGTAAACTATCCACTTTTTGGAGATGTAAATGTTGAAACAGACATTTATTATATAGGGTATGTTAGCGATAACCCTGCATCAGGGACAAGGACAATAAAGATAGCAAGATTGCCAAAGATAGATCCAACTCCTGGAGATGGAGAAAATTTAGCCACACTTTATCAGGATACTGGTCTTGAGCCAACCAATGATAAATTTATCTGGGGAATAAAACGAGAGAAAGGTACAATTGTTGCGCAGAGGAATTTGAGCAAAAGAACAGCAAAAAATCAGGATTTCCAATATAGTGTGGTTATTGATGTTGATGAAGCGAGTATGCCAAATGGATATACTCTCGAGGAAATTATAACTGCAGATTTTCTGACATCAGACATATTTGTAAGCATAGATGGGTCAGCATTTTCTGCTCCGGTTGTATATGATGATTCTCCCTCACAAGGATACAGGACAATAAAGATTGTATTTAGTACAGGCCAGAATGGTGGAGTAAAAGACCATACTGTAAGGATAAAGATGAAGGCACCGAATTCAACAGGGATTCAACCAATAGAAGGAGACATCAAATACATGATTGATGGTATTGCAAATACTGCTGTTATTTCTGGGAATTCGAGCATAAGCATTTCAAGTCCTTTTATTCCAGTTGATGTTTATACTCTTGAAAATGAGGAAGGAAGCGATGGAATAATAGGGGACTGGGATTTATTATATGCAATAGATGCATGGACAAATAGTAGACAACTATCAGGATTTGGTATAAAATGGCCTGAAGATATTGAAAACTGGGATGGAATACTTCTTGCTTTAATAGATATCTGGGCAAGTCCAGCAGGGACAAAAGGTACCCACACAGGTGGAAGTGCAAGCACTGCTTCGAGCGTGCCTGGCGAATACCAATATATAGGGCTTTATGTATATACTCCACCGGCTGTTGGCAAATCAGAGATGTACTGGACACAGGGAAAGTGGCTGGAGTAATTTTACAACGTAGATTTAGTTTTTTATCATGAAACAACTGGAGTTTTTTGAGATATTCCCTTCCGAGGAAGGAGAAAGGGGGAGATTCTGATTCTCATCTTGACAAAGGGGGAGAGGTGAGACCTCGGGATCTCCCCGACCCCATTTTAATATTTACTCTGTTTTTCCCGCTGCGGAGGATTTTAGATTTCTCCCTTTGAAAAGTTCTCCCCCCAATTCCCCCTTTGAAAAAGGTTCTCTTCCTTTGTTCCCCATTTAAAAAGTCCTCCCTCTAATTCCCCCCTTTTATAAAGGGGGCGAGGGGGATTTAGAGGGGGAAAATCTCTCCCAACCCCTCTTTACAAAAGGAGGGAGAACCAAAAAGAGGGGAGTAGTTAAAGTTCCTGCTTCCTTAAATGGAATTTTCAAGGGGATAAGAAAATCAAGGAATTGCAGAATGCATGTTGCAAAATGAAAGGTGCAACACTTACTTTTATTCTCTGTTCCTGGGAACAGAGAATAAAAAGCAGAACAACGATAAATGAGGGATTTAAGAATGAGAAATCCTAGGGGATTTTTTGGATTTATGCTGTTAATTGTTTTTGCACTTGTTCCTTCCATTGCACTTTGTGGAAGTAGTGCTGTGCGGGATTTACCTGATTACTACACCGCTGATAGTACATTTGTTGTAATTGTTTATATCAATCCAATTACAAATGCAGAGGGGCTTGCTCTTACAGAAACACTTCCTTCTGGTTGGTCAATTGTTAGTTCTGATCCGCCATATAGCAAATATGTTGCGTCGACAAATTCATACAAGTGGCTTGCCTATGGGACGCCGCCGATTTCTCCGTTTACAGTTAGGTATACTGTTAAGGTGCCACCTGGAACAACTGGAACATACCAGATTACTGGTCTTCTTCATACGAGCATCGATGATGTTGGGGTAACTGGCGATAGTAGCATTTCAGACCATCAGTCCATTGAAAGTAAAGAATTACCATTTTCCTATGGGTGGAATCTTATATGTTTGCCATTAGAGCCAAAAACACAGTTTACTGCTCAAGGGTTTTTGGATTTGTTGAATACCTATGGGGCTCAGGCGATAGAGATTGACCGCTGGTATAATAGCACCTGGCAGGGACATATTGATGGTTATCCATTCAATAACTTTACACTCGAAATAGGCAAGGGATATTTTGTCAAATGTACATCTTCAGCGACAGTAACAATCTCGGGTATTCCTGTAACTGGTGTATCTGTTTCTTTTTTATCCGGATGGAACCTGATTGGAATTCCCTGTGGTTCTTATAATGCGGAAGGTGTTCTGGAAAAGATCCGCAGTCAATCAGGGGATGCGATAGAGATTGACCGCTGGTATAATAGCACCTGGCAGGGATATATTTATGGCTTTCCATTTAATAACTTTAAAGTAGATTCATGGAGAGGATATTTTATTAAGAGTAACAAGGCGTCTACCTGTGAATTTTGAGTATAGTGTCAAAAACAGATGGAACTTTTATGTTGGAAAACCGAAGACAAAAGAGATGGGTTTTGATGATTGAATACCCTGTCTCTACGAGACACCCCTAATCTCTTTTCTTTCCCCCTTTTATAAAGGGGACTACCCCTTACCCACAATTTCCCCCTTTCTTAAAGGGGGCAAGGGGGATTTAGAGATGGATATAAAAACTTTTGAAACATTGAAAAATAAACAAAAGCACTACTAAAGAATTAGCAAGGTTTGACACTGCAATTTTGAGTTTGATTTGGTTTTAAGGAGATAAGATGATTATAAGAATATCTAAAACAATTGTTTTTTTTACCTTGGTATTTGCGATGTACGCTTTTTCGTCAACTCCGCAGTATATAAGGACCTCAAATATAGTGGATGTGTGTTTTAATGTTTCGTGGATAACTGCTAATTCAGAACAGGGATATATAAGGTACGGTACATCATCGTCTAATATGAATATGATTGCATATGATAAAAGAGGTTTATCTTTTTCGGGCACAACGCATTATGTTGAGATTGATGGGTTATCTACTTCAACAACATATTATTTTGATATTATTTCCGGGGGGATTACTTATGACAATTCTGGTGCCCATTATTCAGCAACAACAGGTCCTGTAATTAGTTCTCCGCCATCTCCATCAACAAGATATGGTAGAATCCTGATGAATGATGGTTCAACATTTGCTGAAGGCACTATTGCCTTTATTACCCTGAAAGATAATAATGGTTTTGGTTCTTCAGGGCAATCCCAACTTTTGTCAGGTATTGTTGAAAGCGGATACTGGGCTGTGGATGTTGGCGCAATAAGAAAATCAGACCTGTCTGATTATTTTTCTTTTTCAGAGACAGATACCATTGAAATTTTCGCTGAAGGAAGTATATATGGGACAAACTTTCTGAGTACAACAATTGGTTCACCTGATGCGTCTATTAAAATGCCAGATATTGTTTTACAACCAGATCATATTCTTAAGGTTAATATCAATGGGTCAGGAAGTGTAACCAAAAATCCTGATTTTTCTTCATACAGACATGGAGAAAGGGTTAGTGTTACACTTACCGCAATACCTGATGCGCACTATCAGTTTATATCCTGGAGTGGTGATATAACCAGTACTGTAAACCCTGTTAGTGTTCTGATGGATTCAAACAAAACAATCGCTGCAAATTTTGCGACAGGTACATTTACCCTGACCGTAAATCAGCCCTCAAATGGTTCGATATCTCCATCTACTGGTTCTTATGCATATGGTTCTGATGTTGTGCTAACTGCTACTCCATTGCCTGGCTATCATTTTGTACGTTGGACGGGTGATGCAACTGGAACTCAAAATCCAACAACAATTCACGTGGATAGTAATAAAACACTGAGTTGTATATTTGAAATAAACACTTATTCCCTTAATCTTCAAACATCAGGTTCTGGTTCTGTGAAGAAAAGCCCTGACCAAGAGTTATACAACTATGGGACAAGTGTACAGATTACAGCAATTCCTGTTAATGGGTGGAGTTTTGTAAATTGGTCAGGGGATATAAACGGAAGTGAAAATCCAAAAACAATTGTAATGGATGGAAACAAAACAATTACTGCGAATTTTCTAATTAATATGTATTCATTAACAACAAATGTGGTGTCAGGTTCGGGTAGTATTAGTAGACAACCAGACCAGGCAAGTTATGCATATGGGACATCAGTAAGTTTGACTGCAATACCTTCAGCACATTATCATTTTATTTCGTGGTCAGGGGATGTATCGGGCTCAGTCAATCCGCAATCAATTGTTATGGATTCAAATAAAAATGTTGGTGCATCTTTTGCTGTGGATACCTATACACTTTCTGTATCTCAACCAGATAATGGTTTAATATCACCTTCTGGAGGGACATATGATTATGGATCATCGGTTAAACTTGTTTGTATACCTTCTCCTCATTATCATTTTGTACGCTGGACAGGCGATGCAATCGGGACAGAAACATCCATTACGATTACTATGGATGGCAATAAAAACATTTCCGCAATATGTGCTATTGATACCCATACAGTTTCTATTATAATTCAGGGCCAGGGGACAGTAAATCTTGATCCTGCATCCGGCCTCTATCCGTATGGATCCTCAGTTACGCTAACTGCAATACCTGATTCTGATTATATATTCGTAAACTGGGCAGGTGATATCACAAGTACTGATAATCCAAAAACAATTCTTATTACAGGGGATCTCTCGATTATCGCAACATTCAGTACTACCAATGTAATTTACCTTTCAAATGGCTGGAATCTTATTTCTCTTCCTGTCAATATTGGCACAGATCTAAAAGCATCGTCTATTACTGGTGAGATTATTTCGAAAGGTGGGAATTGCACGGAAATCGTTAAATGGATAAACAATGCCTGGAAAGGGTATATTGTAGGTGTTCCTGTAAATGATTTCAGTGTGGATGCAGGAAAAGGATATTTTGTCAGAATGGAAAATACATTTCTGTGGAATATTTTTGGAAAAGATATTACAGAGATTGTTATTCCTCTTACGAGTGGCTGGAACCTTGTTGGAATACCGTCTGCTATGCTTCCTGAAGGTTATACAGCCCAGAAGATGATAGACGAGATAAACCTTCAGGGTGGTGATTGTGTTGAGGTTGTGAGATGGCGTAATGGGATGTGGGACAGTCATATAGATGAGATTCCTTTTAATGATTTCTCAATAAATTCTGGGAAAGGTTATTTTGTTAGGTGTCTTACCGCGAGTTCGTGGATTCCTGGTTCTAATACAGGACCTGCAATGATAAATCCAGTTATATCAAATATTACCGATACATCATTTGTTGTGTCGTGGACGACAAGTTCGAGCCAGACAGGTTATATTTCCTATGGAACAGCACCTGCGGTTCTTAATATGAATTCATATGATAAAAGAGGCACCGGTATATCATCAACAACGCACTATATTGTTGTGAGTGGTCTTTCTCCTTTAACCACGTACTATTTTGACATTATCTGCGGTGGTACTATTTTTAATAATAACGGAAATCATTTTTCTATAACAACGGGTCCAACCTTAGGTCTTCCATCACCTGATAACGTGTTTGGGCAGGTCTATAAGCCAGGTGGTACTATTTACGCAGAGGGAACAATTGTGTATCTTACAATCAAAGATAATGATGGTTCTGGTAGTCCTGGACAATCCCAAAAACTTTCTTCAATTGTTGATGAAAATGGATACTGGGTTGTTAATTTAAGTACTGCTCGATTCCAGGATTTATCGGGGTACTTTATATACTCTTCAACAGATATTATTGAAATAAATGCTGATGGTGCAGTGGATGGAACATCAAATAAATCTATAAATGTAAAAAATGCTAAACCATCTCCTGTTATGATATTGCAGTAGTGCTAAATTTTACCTCTTACTTTTTGCTGATTAGAGGAGTGAAAGGTGAGGAAAAAAATGCAGCGGGCACCTTCAGGTGAGGTGTATTTATAGTGCCGAGGGAATAGACACAGGACTAAAATTTCTGGTTCTACGAGGAAGATACGGAGGGATTTAAAATGAAGAAGATTTTATTTTTTGTATTATTACTGGGTGGATTTTTATATGCTGATGAATATATCTGTGGGTTGGTTCGCACTACGAATATTAATGATTGTTCATTTTCTATTGTCTGGACAACCAATTGTGAATGCAAGGGTTTCGTGAAATATTGGAAAACAGTTAATTCTCCAATGTTTTCCTATGATGAAAGAGGGTCAGATTATAGGGGGTTTATCCATTTTGTAACAGTATCAGGTCTTGAACCACAAACAGAATATTATTTTTTATTGACGGATGGCACTAGGTATTTTGATAATAGTGGAAAACCATTTGTAGTAGAAACTGGACCAATCCTTTCAATACCTTCACCTAACCAGGTATACGGAAAAGTTTTATTTAAAGACGAATCACCGGCAAAAGATGCAGTAGTTTTTCTGCAGATTAAGGATAACAACAAAAGGGGAAGCACAGGGTGTTCGCAATCCTTCGCTGGTATTGTCAATGAAGAAGGGTACTGGACACTCAATCTTGGCGGGATAAGAGATGACTCTTTCTCCTCTTATTTTCTATGGTCAAAAGGCGAGGACGTCTTTGAAATAACTGTTTTTACAGGACCATGTAATTGCTTTTGTTATACAGTTTCTTCTAACAGTACCAGACCTATTCAAACTCTATATATTGAAAAATGACCGATATATCAAGATAATAAGGGATAAGATGTAAATTTGATAGGGGGGATCTCCCCAACCCCTCTTCACCTATCCCTTACCCGCAAGTTCCCCCTTTCTTAAAGGGGGTGAGGGGGATTTTATAAAGGGGAAGCAAATCTTCTTTTACAAAGGAAGAAAATAAAGCAATAGCGTGTGGGTAAGGGATAGTAATAAAGAGGGGAGAGTGAGAAATTACAAATGAAGAAAACCACCTTACCCTCCTAGAGAGAGAAAATGCTTGTGCGAGAGGGTAATCTTCTCGGAGAACAGTTTTTCCGAATCGTAGATTGAAGAAAATAAAGTAAAGGAGGAAAATGAGAGAACAATGAGGAACAATTTTTTCTTATTATTATCTTTTTGTTTTATAACGTGTAGGGTTTCTTTATCAGCTATTCCCATTGATCCTAAAATTACAAATGTCACGAATAACTCGGTTACAATTTCGTGGATTACTCTTTCGGATTGTTCGGGATATATTCGGTTTGGTTTAGACCCGGATAATATTACCAGCGTGGCGTATGATTCAAGAGGACAACAATATTCAGGAATAACCCATTACGTTGTTGTTGGTGAACCTTTTCAGATACAATCAGAAACAAGATATTATTTTGATATCATTATAGATGATGATGTGTATAATAATGAAGGTAATCACTGTACCTTTGTTACAGGAAAAAATATTTCGGTACCGCCACCTCTACCAGATACTAAGTATGGCAGAGTATTTAAAAATGATAACCATCCTGCTTCTGGTTCAATCGTTTACCTTTCAGTGGAGAATACCAACGGAGAGCAATCGCAATCCTTAAGTTGCCTTGTTGAAAATTCTGGATACTGGCTGATTGATATTGGTTCTATAAGGGCAACAGATCTTTCTGATTATTTCAAATATAATGAAAATAGCACGGTCAAGATCGAATGTTATAATGGAAAATACGGTTGGGCTAAATTTAGCGCGGATATAAATTCTTTTTTCCCTGCTAATGATATTGTTCTCAATTTATATGAAAAGGGAGATGTGAATCTTGATTTGTCAGTTGATATATCAGATGTTATACTTGTCCTCAGGATGGCTATTGATCTGGATAAGGCAGAGAAGGATATGGGAGACTTAAACGACGATGGAGTTATCGATATATTAGATGTAGTATTGCTCTTGAAAAAAGCAGTTGGACTTGAATGAAAACCTGTGAATACGGGGTCAACTCTTGACTCTTGACAAATGGTGTTATGAAAAAGCACAGGACTAAAGTCCCTCACTACATTTTTATTGAAAGGCGAGATGCGAACTGCAAATTGAAAAGTGTAAGTAATGCCAGTATTTTAGAAGGTGTATTTGCGTTGATTTTGTGTGGAAGTCGGATATCTGTGTTAAAATCAATACATATCATCCATAAAAGTATTTTGGACTTTATATGAAAAACATCGCACCATTTATTTTTTTGCTTATTAGTAGTGTTTGTTTTGCCAGCACAACAGGCACAAGGACTCTTCCTCCGACATATGTACCTAACGGATATATTTCTGTGACAATCAATGTTAATGTTGATCCTGGTGTTAGTGGTGTAATTGTCAGGGAACATATCCCTGATGATTTCACAATGATTGAAACATCTGTGCAGGCGACATATCAGGTGATGGCTGGCACTGAGGTTGATAACAATGGAAACATTATCTATAAATGGGTTGCCTTTAGCGGTGGCGGAGTGCCTTCGTTTTCTATAACATACAGGGCTTATGTTCCACCAATGGCATCTGGCGATTATGAATTTTCTGGATCTGTAATGACACTTGATAACCCTGAGGGAACCCAGATAACAGGTGATACTATTTTACGCGGAGGTAAAGGAGATATTAACAATGATGGCACTGTTGATATTTCAGATGTAATACTTTGTTTAAGAATTGCAATAGGTCTTAACCAATTGAATCAAAAAGCAGATATGAACAATGACAATATAGTTGATATCTCTGATGTAATCCTGATACTTAGAGTTTCCATTGGCATTTTATAATGTGGATACGAGAGAGATTCAGAGAGGGATTTAAAATCCATCCTGTCCTTCTTTTAGAAACAAAGGCCGAAGTAGAATTTCACATCTGTTAAGAATCAAGGATTGGCCCATACATATATTTTTTCTATTACTTAAGTAATAATGCGTCTGGTATGTGTTTGTTTTCATTTGACAGGGAAAAATTTTGTGTTAAATTATATGTAATTTAAAATTTTTTAAGCAAATTAGTGATAACTTTCACAAACTTTTTAATGAATACATATTTTATTGAAAAAAAAAGATGGTTTGACTTTCTCGAGGGGAATCTCGATAATTATTCTATTATTGCTCCTTTTTCTTATAATGATGCTCTTATTTATGAGCCACTGTCGTTAATGAATCTTGATAGGGCAGTTTTTGGCATTGTTAGGCCTGTTCAGCCGTTGAAATCATTCTTTTTCCCATTTAAGGAAAGGGTTGTTCCTGAGATTTTAGAACAAGAGAAGCAAACAGTTATTATTGGTGCAGCAAACTGTGATCTTTCTGCTTTGAGAATTCTTGATAGCGTTTTTCTGAACCAGGAATATAAGGATCCAAACTACAGGGCAAGGAGGCAGAATACCACTGTTGTTTCAATAGATTGTGCAAATCCACTTTCTGTTTGTTTCTGCGATGCTGTGGGTTTGAAACCTTATCCTGATGATGGGTTTGACTTAAATCTCAGCATAATGGAAAATGGATTTTTTGTTGATGTTGGCTCGAAAAAAGGAGAAAACTTAATCAGTAATAAGGATTTGTTTCGCCCTGCAAAGGATATCGAGATAGAAGAAAGAAATAAAATAAGATCACGGGTAAGGTCCACCATTGTAAGCTATAATGAAAGTTTTCATTTACCAAGGAACATTTCTGAAGAGTTTCCTGAAAATTTTGCTTCAAAGATATGGGAAAAAATATGGCAAAGATGTGTTCAATGTGGAGGATGTACCAGTATCTGTCCGAGTTGTGTCTGTTTTTTTCTCGAAGACACAAGCAATAGGGAAAGGTTTATTAAGAATAAGATTTATGATTCTTGCTTATTGCCAGGATATGCAAGGATGGCTTCTGGCTTATCTCCGAGACCTCTTTTGTGGGAGAGATATAGAAATAGATTCGCGTGCAAGTATTCATATATTGTTAGCAATTATGGAAGGATTGGATGTACTGGTTGTGGTAGATGTATTGCAGGATGTCCGGGGAAAATTGATAAGAGAAAGGTTTTGAGAAATATTTTTTTACAGAAGGATGAGGATGTCGGATATGAATCAGTCAAATATCTATGAACCAATCAGATGTACTGTCGATGGTGTTATAGAGGAATCTCCTGCGATAAAGACAATTGTCCTTATACCTGAAAAGCAATTTTCATTTGAGGCAGGACAATTTATTTCT
Organism: candidate division TA06 bacterium ADurb.Bin131; assembly: GCA_002070645.1. GTDB lineage: Bacteria > Ratteibacteria > UBA8468 > B48-G9 > DTJG01 > DTJG01. The sequence continues at coordinate 44,218 of MWDQ01000146.1, read as the reverse complement.
ATGACTGTTCCTGATGTCGGCGAGGCACCATTTACGCCTTCGTCTTCTCCATTTAAGACAGAAAAAATAGAGGTTACAGTTATGAAAACAGGCCTCGTTACTGGCGCTATACATGCGTTAAAAAAAGGTGATGTCGTTGGTATCAGGGGTCCATATGGCAAGCCATATCCCCTTGAAAATTTTGCGGGAAAAGAGGTGTTACTTGTTGGTGGAGGTGTAGGACTTGCGCCGCTTCGATCGCTTTTCTTCTCACTTTTACATACAATAAATGCTTATGAAAAAATTACCTTTTGCTGTGGAGCAAAAACCCCTGCTGATTATATCTATAAAAATCAGATTCTTGATGAATGGTTAAGGTATAGCGAGAAAATGCCTGTTTCATTCAGAATTACAGTTGATAAAAAAGATGAGGGCTGGAATTTTATGGAAGGCCTTGTAACAACAACTCTTGATAATCTTGATATTAAGATTTCTAACAGCGTTGCGGTTGTATGTGGACCACCTGTTATGATGAGATTTACAACACTTAAACTTCTTGATCTCGGATACTCTGATAGTGATATCTATCTTTCTATGGAAAGAAAGATGTATTGCGCTGTTGGACATTGTAGACACTGTCTTATTGGACCTTATTTTGTATGTAAAGACGGGCCAGTTTTTACTTATAATGCAATAAGAAATGAACCATCTGTGTGGGCTTGAATATGAAAAAACTTTTTATTGATTATGAGATTTGCAATAGGTGTCCTGAGTGCGTGGTTAGATGCAGTTATATATTTCACCCAGGGAATAATGGGATTATTTCTTTAAGAGAACAAATTGCATTTAATTTTGCATGTAGAAGGTGTGATGATTATCCCTGTGTAAATTCATGTCCTACAAGGGCTTTGAAAAGGGAAGATGGGATTATAACACGGTCTAATTTTATGTGTATCTCGTGCAAGAGTTGTGCCCTTGCCTGTCCATTTGGAACTATTGATATTGACTGGCTTTTATATTCAAAAAACAGATGTGATGTTTGTGCTGAAAGTAGAATTGATGAAAATCAAAGGTTTATTTGTGTTCAGAGTTGTCCGTATGGTGCATTAAAAGTTCTCGAAAATGAACCAGAGGATAAAAAGCATCTATATGAAATAGAAAAAAACATAATTGTCAGGGTTATAAACTGGCTTGAACTCTATCAAATAAAAAAATAAAAATGGCGATTATTAAGATATTTGGAATTGTTGCAGGAAGTTTTTTTATATTTGGTTTGATTGGAATTATGAGTGGTTGGTTTGATAGAAAACTCACAGCAAGGATTCAATGGAGAGTTGGGCCTCCATGGTGGCAGAACTTTGCTGATTTTATTAAACTTACTGGTAAAGAAACAGTAATACCCGAAGGCGCCAATCAGTTTCTATTTCTTGCTGCTCCTGTTGCGGGCATAGTTGCTACAGTAGTAACTGGTGCTATATTAATTTCAGGCAGTTTTTTTTACCCGTTAAAGTGGGATTTAATAATAATCATCTATCTATTGATGATTCCATCCATCTCAATAGTCATTGCGGGCGCTTCTTCTGGTAATGTGCTTGCGTCTGTTGGTGCTGGAAGAGAACTGAAATTATTTTTAAGTTATGAATTACCCTTTATTCTTGCTTTACTTGTGCCTGTTGTAAAATTTGGCACCACAGAGGTGGCTGAGATTGTGAAACTACAGCACATTTACAGAATTAACCTCGGATATCTTTCGGGATTTATTGCATTTTTTGTTGGGATTATTGCCTTTATGGGAAAGATTGGTTATGTTCCTTTTGATGTCTCTGAAGCAGAAACAGAACTTGCAGCAGGAACAATTGTTGAATACTCTGGGCTTTCTCTTGCATTGTTCAAATTGATGAAGTGGATATTGCTTTCTGTTGGAATATCGTTTTTTGTCATTTATTTTATGGGGGGATTTTCTAATCCTGTAGTCGGGATATTAAAATATATCCTCGTGCTTATTTTGATAGTTCTTATTAAAAACACAAATCCCCGCCTTAGAATAGATCAAATCTTGAAATTTTCCTGGGGATGGTTGACAATGTTTGGCTTGTTTGCAATAGTCCTTGCTGCATTGGGTTGTTAAGTGGCATTGGGTGGGACAAAAGTTATTTAAAATTCTGAATTTTGAAATTTAATGGGATTTTTGGGAAATCCATCTCGACCTTCCTTTTACTAAGGAAGGAAAATGGGAAAAGGGGACGAGGAATTTAGAGGGGTAGGGTTATAAAAACTTTTGAGACTATTGTAAAGAAAAAACATTGCTAAGGTTTAGCCAGGTTTTGCACTACCTGTATCAATAAAAGGAGTATTAATGGTTCTTAGTTTAAGAAAGAAGGCACTGAAAAAATCGCTTTTTGTTTTTCATCTTTCTACGGGATCGTGTAATAACTGTGATATTGAGATACTGGATTGTCTTACTCCAAGATTTGATATTGAGAGATTCGGGATAACTCTTGCTGGAAGTGTTAAACATGCGGATGTTCTTCTTGTCACCGGCATAGGAACACTTAAAAATATTGAAAGAGTAAAAAAACTATATCAGCAAATGCCAAAACCTGGTTTTGTTGTTGCTATAGGAAGTTGTGCCTGTACAGGTGGAATGTTTAGAGATGGTTATACTATGGCAGGTCCTCTTGATAAGATAATACCTGTTGATGTTTATATTCCTGGTTGTCCTCCAAAACCAGAGGCAATGATAGCCGGGATTGTCAAGTTGCTTAATAGTATTAAGTGAGGGGAAAATGGATACACTTGAGACAATAAAAAAAAGATTTTCGGATAGGATAATAAATATTAAGATACACTCAGACATAAGGATTTATATTGAAATAGATAAGAAGGACCTTCTTGATTTTGCTAAATTCATCTTTAATGATATGGATGCAAGGTTTATTACTGCTACTGGTGTTGATAACCTTGATAGTATGGAAGTTTTATACCATTTTTCAATTGATAGGGAAGATGTTATTGTTTCATTAAGGGTATTACTTGATAGGGAAGACCCTGTTATTGAATCTTTGACTCCTGTTGTTAAAGGGGCTCTTAACATAGAAAAGGAAATGTATGAACTTCTTGGCATAAAATTTTTGAACCACCCTGAACTAAAAAGGTTTCTTCTTACTGAAGAATATCCAGAGGGTGTTTTTCCATTGAGAAAAGATAGTCAGAAAGGCAAAAAATGAAAAAGGTAATTGTACCCATAGGTCCTTATCATCCGCTTTTTGAGGAACCGGAATACTTTGCCCTTTACTGTGATGGTGAACGTGTTGTAGATGTAGAATGGATAGCGGGATATAACCATAGAGGGATTGAAAAAATTTCTGAGAGTAAACACTGGGACCAGATTACATTTTTGGTTGAACGAATTTGTGGGATATGTTCAACCTCTCATCCAATTGCATACTGCAATGCAGTTGAAGATCTTGCGAAGGTTGAAATTCCAGAAAGGGCAAAATATATCCGCTGTATTATTGGAGAACTTGAAAGGATTCACAGCCATCTCCTCTGGGTTGGTCTTGCGGGCCATTTTCTCGGATATAACACTGTTTTTATGTGGGCATGGAAATACAGGGAGCCGATTCTCGATATTATGGAGATGATTACCGGCAACAGAAATCATTATGCAATGATGAAGATTGGTGGTGTGAGAAGAGATATAGATGATGCTTATATACCAATAATAAGAAAAATTCTTGAAGACCTTAAGCCAAAACTTAATATGCTTACAAATGCAGTTCTTGATGACCCTGTGCTTGCCGCAAGATTAAAAGGCGTAGGAGTTTTAACAGACAAAGATATAAAAGAATTTGGTGCACTTGGTCCTGTTGCTCGTGCATCAGGACTTGATATTGATGTAAGAAGAGATAGCCCTCACGCTGCATATGACCTTGTTGAATGGAAGGTTATTACTCAGAACGAGGGAGATGTTTTTGCCAGGGCAGTTGTGCGACTTCTCGAATGTTTTGAATCTATGAAGATTATAGAGCAATGCCTTGATAACCTAAAAGGGAAAAAAGGAGAAATTTCCATTGATGTTCGTAATATTCCGCCAGGTGAGGGAATAGGTCACTATGAAGCGCCGAGGGGAGAATGTTTTCACTATGTTAGAAGTGATGGGACAGGCAGCCCATTAAGACATAAAATAAGGGCTCCAAGTTTTAATAATATTCCAACATTTAAGGCAAGTTGCATTGGTGAAACAATTTCTGATGTTACCATTATCCTGGCAGGTGTTGATCCATGTTACTGCTGTACTGAAAGAGCCATCGTTGCCTATGATGTAAATACACAGAAAAAGATTCTTGATGGATCTGATTTTATCAGGTTGAGTCAAGAAAAAACAAGGAAGATAGAAAAAGAAATTGGAGTTGCGCCTTCAAGATGGGAAGAGAAGAATTGGGAAAGGGATAATTAATGGAAATAATATACTATCTAATTGGTATTCCTTTTATTGCAGGATTATTGTGTCTCCTACTTCCTGACAGGATGAGAACCCTGATATGGGGAATTGCATTTGATGTTTGTCTTGTGTTGTTTGTGGTATTTTTGTATTTATTCAGCGACCCACCCTCGCCAGTGGAAAGGTGGTTTTTATGGGATAACCTAACGAATTTGACTCTCCTCGGCATTGGCTTTTTTGGCCTGGTTATTGCTACATACAGTTATAAATTTATAAATAACTTTATAAACAGGTATTATGCTTATCTACTATGGACTTTAGCAGCGGCTATTGGGGCTGTAGTTTCCAATAATCTTATATTGATGGCTGTGTTCTGGGGTATTCTTGCGATTACGCTTTATCTTATGGTAGGCCTTGGAGGTCCAGATGCATCATATCCTGCTAAGAAAACATTTATTATCGTTGGCGGGAGTGATTCATTTCTTATACTCGGGATTGCACTATTATGGGTGCTTACTGGTTGTATCAATATAACTGATATAAATCTGCAGATTGATAGATGGCTTGGTGCCTGTGCTTTTTTATGCTTTATATGCGCATCCTTTGCAAAGGCAGGGGTAATGCCGCTTCATACCTGGATTCCTGAAATTTCTGAAAGTGTTCCTGTTCCTGTGATTGCTTTTCTTCCTGCTTCTCTTGATAAACTACTTGGTATTTATCTTCTTGCGAGGGTGTGTCTTAATCTTTTTTCCTATCATGAGTCCTTATGGTTTTTGCTTAGATTGGTTGGCGCAATAACAATTATTGGTGCAGTGTTTCTTGCTTTGATTCAGCACAATATGAAGAAACTTCTTGCATACCATGCTGTCAGTCAGGTTGGATATATGGTTGTTGGTATTGCTTCTGGAAATCCTATCGGGATATGCGGTGGACTTTTTCATATGATAAACAATGCAATATATAAGTGTTGTCTTTTCCTCGGGGCAGGAAGCGTGGAAAAACAATCCGGGAGTACTGATCTTGACAATCTCGGTGGCCTTGCGAAAAATCTCCCATTGACCTTTTTATCATTTATGTTTGCATCATTTGCTATCAGTGGAATCCCTCCCTTTAATGGGTTTTTTTCTAAATGGATGATTTATCAGGGTTTGATTGAAGGCAGTAAAAACGGAGAGCCATCATGGATTTTGTGGATTATTATGGCATTAATTGGAAGCGGATTAACTCTTGCGAGTTTTATGAAGATTATTCATGCTGTTTTCCTCGGAAGACATTCTGATACAATAAAAACAAAGGATATCAAAGAATCTCATTGGACAATGGTATTTCCCATGGTTGTGCTTGCGATTCTGTGTTTGATTTTTGGTGTATTTTTCATCAGGATTCCTTTGTTCAGGTTGCTTATTCCCGTTGTTCCATCAATTGATATTGAGAATATTTTTACTCTGATTCTACCGCTTGCTCTGCTTATAGCCGGGATTATTCTCGGGTTGCTTTTTTATCCTCTTACAGTGCCGAAGAAAAGGAGGATTGCAGAGCCCTTTATTGGCGGGGAGGTTCAAAGTGAGGATATGAGACCTTCAGGGACTGAATTTTATAATACAGTAAAGGATCTGAAATTTTTAAGGTCAATGTACCATGCAGCAGAAAGGAAGACACTTGATTTTTATGAGGTTTGCAAGTCAATTACAATGTACTTCAGTGAAGGATTTCGTTCATTACATTCAGGGATACTCGGAACATATTTAACCTGGATTCTTTTTGGATTGATAACCCTGCTTTATGTTTTTTTAAGATGGTAGATTATGGCGATGTTTCCTTATTAAGGTGTTATAAAGGAGATAATTGAAAATTACAGGGTGTAGGATAGAAAATGTAGAATTGAAAGTAAACAGGATGAGGGATAATTTTAAGATTTATATATCAATTTTTGTATTGAATATTTTCCTGCGTCAGGAGAGTTAAAAGATGACTGAATTTCTTGTAGAATTTTTTCTGGTGTTTATGGTTATTGGCGCTATTATTGCCCTTGAAACAAAGGATCTTCTTTCGTCTGTTATTTCTGTTGGTGCGGTTGGAGTTGCCGCGAGTATCTGTTTCTTGCTTCTCGGAGCACCTGATATAGCAAGCACCCAACTTGTGGTTGAGGTTTTAACGGTTATTATTCTTATTAAGGCAACCATCAGGCATGATCTTGTTACAATAGATGGAGACAGGGAATTTTTTGGACTTACTGTTACACTTGCTTTTCTTTTTGTTTTTTCGCTTTTTGGTTTAAGGGCATTTTGGTCGCTTCCAGAGTTTGGTACTCCAGGGATTGAAAGAATCAGCGCTGCTCCCTCAAATAATTATATTTCTTCTGGATTTAAACAAACAGGATCGAGTAATATCTTGACAGCAATACTTCTTGATTATAGGGGGCTTGATACCTTTGCTGAGTTATGTGCGCTATTTGCGGGGATATGGGGAGCCCTTGCCATAATGAGGGTAAGAAGTCGTAAGAAGAAAACTGGAAATCACGATGAAAAAAAATAATAGAACTGGCATGAGTTTAATTGTGAAGAATACTGTGCGAATGGTTGAGGGATTTATTTTTCTCTTTGGGATTTATCTGACTCTTTATGGACATATAAGCCCTGCAAGTGGATTTTCGGGAGGGATTGTCCTCGGGTGTGTTTTTATACTTATGACCATTGCATTTGGGAAGAATGTAATTCTTGAATCATTCGGTAAGACACCTGCATATATTTTTAATTGTTCTGCTGCGCTGTTATTTTTGGTACTCGGTTGCTGCGGTATTTTGTTTGGAGGGTTTTTTTCGAATTTTCTCGAAAAAATTTTTCCATCTGCGAACTTTCGCCTTTTCAGCGCAGGACTATTGCCAATCTATAATATTATAATTGCTGTTAATATTGGTACTGGATTGTTTATGGTGTTTATTATTCTTGCAGTTAGAAGAGTTATCGAGATTGATGGTACAAGACGCCTTATATCTACGGAATTTTTTGATAATTTCAAGGAGAAGAATTAAAAATGGTTTATACCTTGTGTTTTATTCTTTTTGTTATTGGATTGTATGGGGTTACCTGTAAGAAGAATATAGTAAAAATAATTCTTGGTTTCTTGATTATGGAATACAGCGTAAATCTTTTTTTAATTTTGCTCGGATGGAGAAAAAATGGGGTTGTACCTATTGTCGAGCCAGATACTGTGATGGAATATTTTAAAACAATGTCCGTTGATCCCTTACCTCAGGCAATGGTTCTTATTTCAATTGTAACAGGGCTTGGGACTTTAATATTAATGGTTGCTCTTGCAATACGGCTATACCAGAGGTATGGGACATTTGATATTACTGAAATGAACAGACTTAAAAAGTAGAGAGGCAGGAGAAATGGATAATCTTTCTTTGTTTATAGCAATACCGGCTGCTGTCGCTTTTCTTATTCCGATTGTCAGCCACAGGTTAAAGTGGTTTCCTGACGTGTCCTCGAGCGTGATTACGTTTATTCTTTTCCTTTTTTCGCTTGAAACACTTAATCATCAGTGTATCTATCAGATGGGTGGATGGCCTGCTCCAATTGGTATTATTTTTGTTCTTGATGGCTTCAGCAGTATGATGCTGATTATTGTTAATCTTATAGGGTTTATGGCATGTTTGTTTTCAGTTGATTATATGGAAAAAATCTATACATCAAAACTTCGCTATTATTCCCTCTTACTTCTGGTTATAACAGGGATGAATGGTGTTATACTTACAGGAGATCTTTTTAATATGTTTATCTTCCTCGAAATTGCCCTCATTGCTTCTTATGCTCTTGTTGGATTTGGCTGTGGTTCAAAGGATCTCGAGGCATCTTTTAAGTATCTTGTTATAAATATGATTGCAACCTATTTTATTTTTCTCGGGATTGCGCTTCTTTATGGCAGATTTGCAACCCTTAATATGGCGCATATCGTTACTTCTATTCAGCAATATGGCACGGATAGTGTTGTAATTTTTGCATTTGTCCTTTTTTTCGTTGGATTTGGAACAAAGGCAGCAATTGTTCCATTTCACGCATGGGTTCCTGATGCATATACAGCTGCACCTGCCCCTGTTTCTGCACTTCTTGCTGGGGGTATCATAAAATCACTCGGAATATATGTTTTAATGAGGTTGACCTATAACATATTTGGTATGAGTCAGGTAATTGCGAATCTATTTGTTTATTTTGGCATAGCGTCTATAATCATTGGAGCATTGATGGCGCTCGGGCAATGGAATTTTAAGAGACTGCTTGCATATCATAGTATAAGTCATATGGGTTATATAATACTTGGTTTTGGGCTTGGAAGTCCACTGGGTATCCTTGGAGGTGTTTTTCATCTTTTTAATCATTCATTGTTTAAGTCCCTGTTGTTTTTTAATTCTGGCAGTGTTGAATATGAAACAGGGAATCTTAATCTTAGGAAACTCGGACGTCTTTCAGAAAAAATGCCAGTTACCTCTGTATCTTCTCTGATTGCATTTTTTTCTACATCCGGGATACCGCCATTTAATGGGTTCTGGAGTAAACTGATAATAATTATTGCTGCTATTCAAGCGGGCAGGCCTTTTTCTGCATTATGGGTAGTTATAGGAAGTATCCTTACCCTTGCATACTTTGCTAAAATTCAGAGATATGTATTTTTTGGAAATGGGGATGAATTTGATGAAAGCCAAGTTAAGGATATAAAAGAGGTTCCTTCGTTGATGAGAGTATCCCTTATTATTCTTGCAGTGTTGTGTACCATAGGCGGACTGCTTGCCATAGGTGGGGTCAATGGTGTTTTTGGTCCTGTTGTAAATGCTCTTGCTGGAGGGACTAATCAATACATAGGAGAGGTTTTTGGAAAATGAGGAAAATTATTCTTGCTTTATTTTCTTTGATTGTATGGGTTTTGCTTGTTTGGCCATTTACGCCTTGGGGATTTGATTACCAGAGTTTTCTTGTTGGAATAATTGTAAGCATCTTTGTGGGTATACTCTTTGGAGATGTTTTTACAGAATCTCCTCATAAGTTTTTTGAACCAAAGAGGTATATGTGGTTTATTTGTTTTGTATTTGTGTTTTTCTGGGAATTTCTTCACGCAAGTTTTGATTTTGCATACAGGGTTCTACATCCTGAATTGCCTATTAACCCAGGAATAATAAAGGTTAAGACGAATTTAAAAAAAGAGTTTGCTATTGGAATCCTTGCAAACTGTATTGGGTTTGCTCCTGGTGCTGTTACTGTTGAGGTTTCAGAGGATAATTATCTTTATATCCATATGGCTTTTATACGGCATATTGGCGCAGAAGAACCCGGAGCATATGTTATAAGAAGGTTTGAACGTATCTTAAAAAGGATATTTGAATGATGATAAATATATTAATGGTGTCTTTGACTTGTTGCGCTTTTTTATGTTTATTTAGAATGGCGAGGGGTCCAACAGCATCAGATAGGGCTGTTGCTATGGATATACTGGGGATTATGATTGTGGCTTTTGGCGCGCTTATGAGTGTAAGGACAGGAAAAGAGTTTTATCTTACCTCTGCTCTTGTATGGTCATTGCTGAATTTTATCGGTGTTCTGGCGCTTTCAAAATTTCTTGAAGGAAGAGGCTTTGATGACTGAGGAAAAAATATGAGAGAAAATATAGGGTTTGCCTTAATGTGTTTTGGAGTGATTTTTGATGCTGTTGGCTGCGTAGGGCTTATTAGATTGCCGGATTTATATAATCGACTTCAGGCATCATTGAAATGCGTTGCGATGGGTACATCATTGATACTTTTGGGAACAATGGTAATCGCCGGGCTATCTCCACTTTCTGCAAAGGCGTTTTTGTGTTTATTGTTTATTTTAATTATATCTCCTACAACAGAACATGCCCTTGCAAGGGCTTCATATATTGGTGGTGTGAAACTATGGAAGAAGAGTGTTGTTGATAAATTTAAGGAAGACATTGATAAATCCTAAAAAAATCGAGAACAAAGATGAGAAAACCAAAAATAAGAGAATTAAGAGAAGCAATAAAAAGTATGATTTCAAAGCCGTATACGACAAAATTTCCATATGAGGAACATATCCCATTTGAGAAATTTCGCGGGAAGCCGGTTTTTAATCCTGAAAAATGTGTTGGATGTGGAGCATGCTCTATTGTTTGTCCTGCAGGTGCGATACAACTTGAGGATAGAGTTGATGAGAAAAATTTTATGGGTACACGTAAACTTACGCATTATTCGGGAATATGCATTTTTTGCGGTCAATGCGAAGCAAATTGTATTGCAGACAATCAGGGGATTAAACTTTCTAAGGAGTTTGATCTTGCATATTTCCATCAGGGGCAGGATAGTCATTTTGTTGAGCAGGAACTTCTTATTTGCAGGTCCTGCGGAAGGATTATTGGGGCGAAGAAACATCTTATCTGGGCAATAAAGAAGATTGGACACCTGAGTTTTGCCCAGGGAATTCTTCTAAATATTAATCAAGAACTTTTAACAGTTTATTCTGGAATATCCGAGAGAAAGATTGAAAAACCTTTCAGATACACAGATATTTTTAAGGTTATCTGTCCTCAATGCAGAAGAGAAACACTTATCCTGGACGAGAAAATAAAACCTTGAAAATCCCTTTTTCCATCAAGAACGAATCATCACCAGTAACATCCTGAACCTTGCAATCGCTTTAAGCGAATGTGGTTGATTTGCTGGTATTATAATCATCTGACCTTTCTTCAGGGTGTTTGTTTCTCTGGCTATTGTTATATCTACAGAACCATCAACAACATAGATAAAGGCATCAAAAGGAGCAGTATGTTCACTGAGGGATTGGTTTTTGTCAAAAGCAAAGAGGGTAATTGTTCCAGATTTTTTATTCAATATCTCCTTGCTTACAATGGCATCCTTCTGATATTTTAATTTATCATCCAGTAAAAAGATTTTATCATTGCTGATTGTTTTCTTCATAGTGTTTTACTCCTTTTTAATGTAGAGTATTCTCCATGTCTTGAGTTATCAAATCATCAAATCACTAAATGCTATATCCTCATCTGTCAAGAGTCAAGAGTTGACCCCGTATGTCCAATATTAATCATATAGGAGGTATTTTTTTCTTTTTTCAATAAATTTGGCAAGGTCCCTTTTATACTTATTTATGATTGTTTTATCTGTGCTGCCAGAGATCAAATCCTTTCGTATGGTATCAGTGCCACAGACATTATCGAATGTTTTAGTTCTGTCTTTTACAAGGGAAAAATTAAACCTTTCAGGATATTGTTTTATAAGGGTATCCATAATTGCAATGCATATCTCGAATGGCTTAAAACTGTTTCTATCGCTGATTACTATCCTGACACCTTTGCAGAATTGATCCTTAAAGATACCATAGTATGGCTTAAAATAGAATGGATGGAAGATAACTCCATCAAGATTTTTTTTGTTTAATTCATTCGCAAATTTTTCTGCATCAATCCAGGGGGCTCCTACAATCTTAAAGGGTAGGGTATATCCAACGCCAATGTTTACAATTGATAATTCTCCAATTGGTCCTGTGATTGGATAATAATAGGGTGTATCAGGTTCAGGAATATGGGGGGATGTTGGAACCCATGGTAGACCAGTATCCTGCCATGTCATAGACCTCTTCCAGCCATTCATTGGAATAACGGTAAGATTGCATTTTATTTTAGATTCATCATTAAAGAGTAAAGCCAATTCACCAACAGTCATTCCATGAACATATGGAATTTCGGCAATACCCACAAAAGATTTAAAATTCTCATTAAGAATAGGTCCATCGACAATAATTCCATTAATAGGATTTGGTCTATCTAGCACAACAAACTCTTTTTTGTTTTTTGCCGCTGCCTCCATTGCAATTTTCAATGTGCTTATGTATGTGTATGATCTTGATCCTATGTCCTGTATATCAAAAACAATAACATCTATATTTTTTATTTTATCATCGGGTATTGTTCTCGAGGATCCGTATAAACTGAAAACCGGTATGTTTGTTTTGCTATCTTTTGAATCCTTAATTTCTCCCTGAACTCCTCCGAGAAACCCATGTTCTGGTGCAAGTATTGCCGCAAGTTTCAAGGATCTCTCGTTTCTTAAGATATCAACGCTCAATCTGAACATAGAGTCAATGCCTGTTTGATTTGTAATAATAGCCACATTCTTCCCACGCAGTACATCAAAATTTCGTTCACGCAATACTTCTATGCCGGTTTTCACAGGTGCACATTTTAACTGTGGTGTACACAGGCAGAAAACAATTAAAAAAATAAAACTATTCCTTATGCTCATTCTGGTTTAAATGCAATTTCTGGTGGTTCGTATGTAACCATTATGTCTTTAAGATAGATTTCTTGTCTTTCTACTGGTTTATATTCTGTCAGGTATAGGATTTTTTCAGGGATTGTAATAATGAGTTTTTTAAACCTCAATGGATATTTCACAATACCATCTCCTGAAAATCTCCACTGGCTGCTGTAAGGCCAGTGATAATTTTCTCCTGGATAATTTCCTGGAAGTGGAAATTCAAGATACCTCCAACCCTCAAAATTAATATAACTTCTTTGCCATACATCATCTGTATTCCAATCACAAAGATTTGCTGATTTTAGTTGCGAGAATTCCTCTGGTTTGAACCAGTCAGCCATCCATCTTGTTGGCTCGCCCTTTTGCTCTGCACCAATTGAGATCCACCTCTGGCCAGAAGCATCTTCGAGTTCAAAGATTACTCTGCCCCAGCCGCCATTTCCATTAACCATAAGTCCAATCTTTGTTGGTACGCCCGGAATTTCAATACCTGTTTTGTGAGAAAGAACCTGATACATTGGCAGATATTCAGATCCCTCAACAGGTATTTTGGGTTTGACCTGCAGAACATTTGTTTCGCCTTCAAAAGAATCAACAATATTGAACCTAAAATCTCCCTTTTTTCTCGGGCAGGTAAAATTGTAAATCTCAAGTTCACGATTATTATCCTGTTCAATAGTCCAGTCATCAAGATTTGAAACATTTGAGATTAAGAAAGTTTCACCAACTGGTCTTTTTTTCATTAATGCTGCTCCACATATAATATTTTTAACCTCAGAATCCGAGGTGATGAATATGGGATCTACTGAAGCAACTACTGAGCACGAGTTTTCTTTTATCTGTAAAGGAACATCGTTTCCCATAATATCTGTTATTGTCGCCTTTCCTGTTTTCCCAAATATCAATTTGACCTGTCTTTCTCCCCTTATCGTCCATAAACAAACAACATATTTTTTATCCTTTCTTCTGAATTCAGGCGCATAGACAACTACAGAATTAGTCGGGACAGGACGGACAAAAGAAGCACCATCAAGCATCTGTGTCATCGTGGCAATAGCAACGTATGCTGGTTTTGGCCTTATATCAGGAAGACCATAGCAAAATCCTGCTGCGCCCCAATTGCTGAAATAATAAGAATTTCCCACATCAGTTATTATTCCAGTTCTTATTATTGGAATACGCCATGCGAGTGAATGCATCATATGTCTTACAAGGTATCTTGCCTGGGTTTCTGGTGAAAGATTGCCAGGGTTTGTATTTGGATAACACATTTCATGGCATTGCCTTAAGGGAGTATTTTTGTATCCATAGTAATCAAGAATCATCCTATCCATCCACAGCCCAGCATTATTTGCAATAAAATCAGGTGGTTGAGTTTCAGGCATTCTCATAAAATTACCTGATTCATTTCCTCTTGAGCCGAGTAATTCTGCTGGAAACTTATTTCTGCAAAATTCTTCGAGCAATTGCGGTGCTCCATTTCCAAAATAAATCTCTGTTTTAGGAAAATATTTTCTTATTGCTTTTGCTGTTTTTTCTGCTATATCCCACATCTCCTTGAATTTTTTTTCTTCTGCTTCGCTGAGGATATACTTTCTTCCTGTGAAAACATCAGGAACTCTCATTATGTGCTCTCCTGATATGGCGTTTTCGTGGAAAATCATAAGTCGTTCAGGGGGTTTTATTGATGTATCGGTTTTAATTTTCTCTGCAAGTTTTTCTATTCCATCAGGGTCAAGTTTCATGTCGTTTCCTTTTATAACTCCATATTTTTCCCTTGACTCATCTGAAAATCCAAACATACCATATCTCAGGCCTGCCTTTACATAAAGTGGACCAATAATATCAGGATCATTACAGGTAAAATGTCCGCCACTAAAATCCCATGTACCAAATGGGGATTCATTGCGATATTTACGGTTATCTTTGGGTAAAAGCGCGAAACTTGTGTACCTTGTATACAAAGGTTGCTTGTTTATTTTTAGTGTAATTGCAAGATCATAATAACCTCTTTTTGAGACATTTAATTTTAATGGAACACAGAGAGATGTGCCATAGGGCAGGTTAATATCAGAAACTAAAAATGTTGTAGTGTTTCCATAATAATCTGTTGTTTTTGCCTCAATTTCGCATTGCCTTACATTGGACAATTTTGTTAGTATTATATTAAATTGAGGAACTTGGGGCTGGTTGAAAATATGACCTGGTTCATCTGTGCTTACCTCCATCTTTACTGGTGCTCGTTCGAAGGTAATTCCATAAATTCTGACACCGCATGGCAGTCCGAGAGGTCTTGTTTGATACCTGCAGGGATCTGGTCTACGGATTGCCAGACGAACCTCTTTTGTTATATCAACATCTATGGTGAATTGATTCTTAAAATCCTGCCATATTTCTTGATTAAGGGGGATTTTTATAAGAAAGATGTTTTCGTTATCTGTTTTTATTAATCCCATTCCGCCTCTCGGAGATTCAGCTCTGGGAACCTGCACTGAAAAATCAGTGTATTTTGTTTGTCCTGATCCACCGAATTTCCCAATCCTGAATGTAACGACATTATTAAAATTTCTATTATTATCACAATTTGCCAGGATATAGATTGAGCTATAATAGTCAACAGGTATATGTGTCATAATTCTTGTTGGGTCTGGTTCTTTTGGTGCAAGGTCATAATTAGAGTAATAGGAACTTGGATCCTTCTGCCAGTCCTTCCAGCAAACGTTTTTCAATGAAACCGTATCCACATCCTGTTTGTTTATCAGTTGAAATGGAATACCAGCGACCATTATTGATTTTTCAGTGGTTGGAAGGTTTCCTTTTTCGTTTGCAAACTCCTCGAGAGGAACTGTTAGAAACCTTGAAATTACTGCAGGATCTTTTTTCATTGGTGCAATCTGCAATACCTGGGCATAACAACCCGCAACCATTATAAATAATGCTACTATCAATATCTTTACTTTTTTCATTTGTCTCCTTTCGGTTTTTTAATCAGTTGGTGGCCGCCTTGATGATAATTTACATTGAATATGATTTTCAGTCAACCATGATTGTATTTGTGATACTTAAACAGTAGTGAATTGTATGTTAATTCTGTGATAGAATATCATCAGTGCTATATGCCAGGAACAAAGAAAATTTGAACACAAAACACTGGAGGGAAAAATGAGATTTATCACTCCTTGCATCTGCATATCATTTATTTTATTCTCAGGGTGTCAATCAATAAAAAAACCATCTGAATCCACAAAAGTATTAGAGCAGGGTATTCCCTCGGGGCAATCTGATATCTCATCCAGACCTGTAACCGATACAACAGAAGAAAAACAACAGCCACTTTCAGGCGAAGGTCTTGCGACAATTTATGATTTTAAGTCAGCCCTTGAATCAGGGGATGTCCCACTTCAGAGAATACCAGCAGACATTGATTTTTTACCTGCGACCCAGATTGACGATTCTGCAAAGGAGATTTTTGAAAATATTTATTTTTCATTTGACAGTTATCAGGTTGAAGAAAAGTATCAGGATGTTTTGAAAAAGATTGCATCTTACCTGAAGCAGCATCCTGAGGTTCATGTTCTGATTGAGGGACATTGTGATGAAAGAGGGACGCGTGAATATAACCTTGTGCTTGGTGAGCAAAGGGCTCTTGCCATAAGACGGATTTTGATTATACTCGGGATTTCTCCAGAAAGAATTCATACTGTTAGTTATGGTTTTTCAAAACCTGCTGACCCTGAACATAATGAGCAGGCATGGGCAAAAAATAGAAGGTGTGAGTTTAAACTCGGTGTAAAGAAAACCAGCGAATAAGCAATAATAATGGGTGGAGGATATATGAGGTCTTTATTTCCAGTAATTTTATTTATGATATTACTCTGCGGGTGTATGCAGCTGGATACAGGAAGCTTTCAAACAGGGGTTCGAGAACCAGAACCAACAGGAATAAATAAGATAAATTTGGCTTCTACTGGTGGAAATGTGCAGGGTGAATCTAATGATGAAAGGATTTCTATTATTGCTACAAGAGTTAGTGATATTTCTGATAGGATGGAAAAGATTGAGAATCGCCTTAATGATATGGAATCTTCCCTATATCAAAAAAATGAAGATTTCCAGCAAGATATGCGCTCAATGATAAGCGAACTTAACAGCAGGATAAATCAATTATCAGAAATCCAGAACAAAACCATCTCTTTAGCAAATGATCTTGTTAAAAGTTATCAAATTCTTAATCAGAATTTTCTCACCCTCCAGCAGAATTTTCTTGAACTTCAAAAAACCCAAGATGCTTTTCAAAATGAAATTGAAAAAAATTTAATAGATTCAAAATTGCTCGCAGCCAAGGAAATTGAGCGTATATCAAATGAAAAGACAAAGGTATTTATAGAAGAACTCACAAAACAGGCTGAAATCAATGCAAGGCAATCAGATTTAATCAACCAGATTGAGAAAAGAATAGATGCCATCGAAAAAAACAATGTCCAAATAGAGAAAAATATTTCAAATACACTCGAGAAAAAACTCGGGATTATTCTTGATGAGATTACAAGACATGAAAGTGTAATAAGAGCGACAAATAAAAAAATAGAAGACGAAAACATCCGTCTTTCAAAGAGGTTTGATGAAGGTATCAATAAATCATTTAATGATATTGATGCACAACTAAAACAGAAATTTTCAATTATTATTTCTGAACTTGTAAGACATGAAAGTGGAATACAGATTCTTGATAACAGAATCAAAAATTTAGAGGGACTTATTAACGTGTCCTCATCTGTTGTTAATTATTCACAGAAGATAGAAGATTCAATGCAGCAGGAGAAAAAATATCTTGAGGAAAAATATGCAAAGGAAATTGAAGAAAGGATGAAATTTTATGCAAGGATAAAAGATATTCTCGAGGATATTTCAAAAAGCGAAAGCGTTCTTGCTCTTTATAAAGCGCAGATTACTTCTCTTGATTCTGTCAGGACAGAAACATCAATTATCCCGGCTTATTCTTATATAATTGTAAAACCAGGAGATACCTTAAGCAGTATTGCTTTTCGTTATCATACGAGCGTGGCTGTTTTGAAAAGTATTAATAACCTTACATCAGACAGAATATACGCAGGACAGTACATTAAGGTTCCTATATCAATAAAGAAATGAATAACATATCTATTTGCACAAACCAAAAAACAAGTGAGACAGGGTTTATATTTTCATTGATTTTTCACATCCTGATTTTATTATGTCTTGTTTCTGTTAAAACTCGACAGGTCCCTGATACTGACGCAACGGTTTATATTGCTGATATTATTGATATTTCAAATGAATTCATTGGAGGGGATGCTTCCAGTTATACGGATGAAATGGACTATGGGGAAGGTTTAATTTCCGAAGGCATATCAACACAGGGAAACAAAACATATATTCCATCTGGACAACCGGGTATTAATGATTATGCGAAGAATCTTGAGATGTCCATTGGAACTGGAATAACAAAGCGACAGGATGTTTCAGCATCAGGGGAAGTCAAGGGCAGAGGGAAAGATGTGGGTGAAACATTTTCAGGCAGGGCATACAGGGATACACTGGTATCAAAGATTTCAGACATAAAAGGTTCTTCCCAGCCTGGCTATAACACAAAAGGTTCATCAGGTGCAACAGGGCATTCTTCTGGAAATTTCTCGGCTAAGAAATATGAGGGAGAATTACTTGCAAAGATTGAGAATTCTGGTTCTTCTGTGGAACAGCCAGGGCATAGTTTCTCTGGGAATATTACATCCACAGGTAATAAAAAGTTATTATCTGGTAATACCTTAAGGAGTGTTCAATCCAATATTACTTCTGTTTCCTCATCTTCGCAGAATGTCTATGTTCCACCATATTACATAGACGAGATAAAAACAAGGATTTATAAGAACTGGAGAAGGCCATCTTCATCTGCACTGAAGGGTGAAAAAGCAACTGTTTCTTTTAGAATAAACAAGGATGGTTCAGTTTCAGATGTTATTATTGAAAAAACATCTGGATCATCTGACTTTGATTCTTCTGTTGTTAATGCAGTGCGGAAAAGTTCTCCTTTTCCATCTTTGCCTTCAGGTATTGCGCTTGATTTTATAGATGTTTCAGCAGAGTTTTCTGCCAGGGGTGTAGAATGAATAAATTTTATAATGCAGTTGTTGTTCTTTTTTTTCTTGCAGGAATATGTTTTTCGCAGGAATCGCAAAAGATTTTCCTTTCAATATCAAAGGAATTTAAGGGCAAGACAGGCATCAGTATCCTTTATATCGGAGAAGAAAACAGATATTGTTCTACCTTCATTAAAACACTTAGTAGAGACCTTAACTACTCAGGATATTTCACAGTTCAGGGTTTATTTTCTAATAAAACTACTGATGTTTCGTTAATCAAAGATTTAACAGAAAAAAGCGAATTTGTTTGTATTGTAAGGTTGTTAAATCAACAAATGATTGAGGTTAAACTTGTTGATTCAGATAATTCTGAAAGATTAAAAAAGGTATATCCTATTTCAACATTGCCGGCTTATAATGCCCACTCTGCCTGTGATGATATTGTTTATTATCTTACTGGCAGGCAGCCAATCGCAAAAACAAAGATTGCGTATGTTTCGGGTGGTTCAGGAAGTTCTCAAATCTTTATTGTTGATTATGATGGAGAAAATAAAATTCAGATTACGGATTCACCCTGTATTAAAGATTTTCCAAAATTTCTTTCAGACGATAAACTGACTTATATTTCGTATAAAACAGGCTATCCATCGGTTGTATTGTTTGATCTGGCAAATAAACAGGAAATGCCCATTTTTTCATTTCCTGGTATTAATGCGTTTGTCGATTTTTCAAAGGTAAATTCAGAAATGGTTGTTGTATTAAGTAAGGATGGTAATCCTGAAATATATCTTGCTGCCCTGGATGGAAATATTTTAAGACGTCTGACGCATTCATCCGGAATTGATACAAGTCCTTGTTTTTCACCTGATGGTAGGTATATTGTTTTTTCATCTGATAGAAGTGGTAGACCCCAGATATACATAATGGATAGAAATGGTGCGGGTATCAGAAGAATAAGTTATGGATATGATTACGCAGTAGCACCGGTATGGTCGCCTGATGGAAAATATATATGCTATTTGATTAGGACGCAGGGTATTTTTCAGATGGTTATATATGATACTGGTAGTAAAAAGAGTTCCTTGCTTCCAGTGAAAATTGGTTGGTCTGAATCTGTTTCCTGGGCGCCAGATAGCAGGCATATAGTTTTTACAAGAAGACAGAATTACAAATGTTCAATATGGATTGTTGATGTATTTACAGGTGAATTACGTCAATTGACAGGAGATAAGGAAAACTGTTATAGCCCCGCGTGGTCGCGGTAAACTCTTTTCCTGCTTTCTTTTGTATTGTTTATACTTTGTAATTTTTTTCGCTTCTTATTCCTCTTTTGCAAAGTGGTGATGAATACTTAATGGTTATTAGATTGTAAGATGAAAAATATAAAATTAAGAATGTAGCGAGCACTTTAAGGTGCAATGTATTTACAGTGTTAAAAAAACGCATGGGATAAAATTCCTCGCCATATTTTTTGCTGCCATGTATTTAGACATGAAACAGGTTTGGTAGATGCCAGTTTGAGAAAAATATATGAACACGATAATGAAAAAGGGTTTATGGATTTATATCTTTCCGGCACTGATGGATTTTTCGGTTGCTGCTGTCCTTCTTTTTTCTTCTATAAGGGCAGTGGAACTTGGAGTATCCTCGGTTGTTATGGGGATACTCGGCTCTGTGTGGGGAATAACATATTCTTTTTCGAGTATTATGTTGAGTAAGGTTATCAGTAAAAAAAATGCTCCCTGGTTTATGATTGCAAGTTGTATAAGTTTTATCTTTATTGGAGGATTTTTTTATTTCTGCGTATCTCTTTTCCCTCTCTTTGTTCTTCTTTTTCTCGGTGGGTTTTGTTCTTCATTTTTCTTTGTTGGTTTTCAGATATTTATGGGAAATAATACAGGGCTGGCATATCACAAAAGTTCTGCTTTTTATACGCTTTCATGGAGTGGTGGAATGGCTTTTGGATCTCTTGCAGAAGGTTCTCTTATAAATTCGGGTGTTTTTTATGCGCAGCTTCCAATATTTATTTCAAGTTTAATTATTATTTCAGGTATTATTCTTTCAGAAAAAATAAAGAAACCCCTTGATGTCATTATTGAAGAAGATAAAAAAGAGGCACAGAGGAGCCCATTTGTAAAGAAGTATGTGTGGATTGCGTGGGCAGAGATTTTTTGCGTTGCGCTTGTTACAACAGGGGTAAGATATCTTCTTCCAAAGGTGGCAATATCATCCTTTATGTTCAGCAAACAGATGGCAGGAATTGCTGTTTTTGTATTTTTTATCTTCCAGGCAATTGCTGGTTATGCGGTATCATTTTTTTCTGTTTTTAGGTACAGGATTTCTTCACATCATATTATGAAGCTTCTCGGAATAATCTCTCTGATAGTGCCACTTGTTTTTTATAAGAGCGCAGCAATCTTTATTTTTGCTGGGCTTCTCGGAATATATGCAGGACATGCTTTTTATACTTCTGTTTTCTATGCCATTAATGATGAAGAAAAATCTGGTTTTAATATAGGAATTAACGAAGCCCTTGTTGGAATTGCTTCTGTATGTGGACCATTTTTGCTCGGGATAATGTTGAACATAAGCATTGGATGGTTTCTTTTGTTTCCCTGTATTATTCTTTTTCTCGCAGGGCTTGTCCAGCATCTTTTCCTGAAGTATTCAGCCATTTGATTTATTTGAGATTTAAGTTTTTTATGAAAAAATAAAGGGACATTTTTGAGGATGTAAGAAAAACAAATTTGAATCTTGACTTAAGAATTGAGAATTAAAATCCTTTTTAACCTCCCTTTATGAAAGAGGGGGGTTGAAAAATTGGCGCGTGTTTTGAGAAATGAAAATAGGAAATAGACAAAACGAGAAATGTAAAACATAGGGTAATCCAGTTTTTGATATTTTTGTTTTAGGCGTGTGCGCCATGATCTTTTTAATTTCTCGCGATGATGTATGCAGGTTGAAAATGTTTTTTGTAATTCTTTGCTTTGATATTATACTAAACAAATTAAATTAAGGGGGATGTTATGGAAATATTGAAGGATTTTGAGTTTGATTTTGATGCAGGGTTACTTATGAGGAAGTTAAAGATTGCAGAGGGCAGTGAAGATGAAACTGAGTTTAAGGAACTTGTGAATAAGGCATTAAGCATTGCTAATCCAAAAGCAATATATCTTGAAGGTTTTGTTGAATCAATGGCCGATGATTCTGTTGTTATAAATGGAGTTAAATTTACAAGTTTAACGTTAAGAAAGAATCTTGAAAACACAGAGAGGGTTTTTGCGTATATTGCAACCTGTGGTGCTGAACTTAACTCTGTAAAATTTGACCAGTATGAATTCTTAAAAGAATACTGGTGGGATACAATAAAGGGATATTTTCTTGAAATAGCAAGAAATAAACTAATGGGATATATTAAGAAAAGATATATGCTGAATAAAACAGCAACAATGGCTCCTGGTGGTGGCGAGGCAGGTATCTGGCATATTGAACAACAAAAACAACTTTTTGCCCTATTCGGGGATGTTGAGAAACTTATTGGTGTTCGACTTACAGAAACATATCTTATGATTCCAAACAAAAGTGTATCAGGAATATTATTCCCTACAGAAAGGGATTATAGTGGGTGTAAGCTTTGTAGAAGGAAAAATTGCCCTGGTAGAAGTGCTGAGTTTGACGAGGAATTATGGAATAGTATCGGGATAGAGGCGGCTCTGAAACTAAAGGAGAAGAGAAGGTAAATGTGAAAGTAAAAGGATTTTATACATCTGCACCATCTATTTTATCTGTTGGTGAAGAGTTTACCCTTAAATTCAAGGTTTTAACTGAACCGCATCCTGTTGGCTGGGGTTGCTACGTGAAACCTCCAACACTTAATGGGCTGTTTAATCTTTCTCCGAGGGGAATAAAATATCTTGATAATGTTTATGACGGGGATATTGAAGATGTTGTGATTGAAATAGAAGGTAGGAAAATAAAATTTTCAAATTACAGTGGAGTTTTCTTTGGTGATAAAAGAAGGTTTGGAAGAGTTCAGGGATTAAGATTCAATGAACCAGGAATTAAGTTTATTAGATTGATTCATCCTGAAACAGGGATTGAGACATATTCCAATCCCATTATTGTCGAAGAAAACCCAAAATACAGAATCTATTGGGGAGATTTGCACTCGCAAACATTTTTTTCTGATGGACTGAGATGTCCTGAGGAACTTTATACCTTTGCAAAGGAAGAAGCATTTCTTGATTTTTTTTCTGTTTCTGATCATAGTGAATGGATTACAAATAGGCAATGGGATTATTTTTGTAGTGTGGCGAATGATTTTAATGAACAGGGAAAATTTGCAACTCTGATTGCTGAGGAATGGACAGATCATAAGGCAGGTCATAGAAATATCTATTATCCTGATAATACGGGCCGGATTTTAAGAGCAGGTATTGATAATATTGACACAGTTTATAGTGTGGCAAGAAAATACGGCGCTCTTGTTATTCCGCATCATAGTGCCAATAAAATAATGGGGGTAAACTGGAATTTGAGTTATGATCCGCAGGTTGAGGTTCTTGTTGAAATATATTCTGTCTGGGGAAGCAGCGAACTTGGTGCTGATGAAGGAAATACAAGGCCCATAAAAGCCATGGGTGGAGAACAAAAGGGCCAACATGTTATAGATGCACTCAATATGGGGTATAGGTTTGGTTTTGTTGGGGGAGGTGATATTCACGACGGTAGACCTGGAGATGAACTTCATAATATGCAGGAGCAGCCAGACGATTATAAAAATTTATACAGACAGGGAATAACCGCTGTAAAGGTAAAAAACATTGGCAGGAAAGATATTTTTAATGCTCTTTACCAGAGAAAATGTTATGCAACAAGCAACATAAAACCTATTCTTAATTTTTCAATCAACGATGTTGAATCAGGCAGTATTCTTGTTAACGCGAGAAAACTACATTTCGAGATATCAGGTGTTAGTGAGGTATTATTTGATAGAATCGTGGTTATGTCGGATGGGAAAATTTATAAGTCCTTTAATATAAAGAAGAATCAATTTAAGATTGAGTTCGAACAGAATTATTGTGGGGAACAGTACTTTTATGTACGGGTTGAAAGAGAAGATGGTGAAATAGCATGGTTAAGCCCAATATTCATGGAGGTATAAATAAAATGTTTGAATCAATTATTATAGTGGTTGCTCATAGGGGTTTTAGCGCGATTTATCCAGAAAATACTGTTCTATCTTTTAGAAAGGCAATTGAACTTGGCGTTGATTTTATTGAACTTGATGTCCGTCAGACAAAGGATAATGAAATTATTGTTTTACATGATGAAAAGATTGATAGGACAACAGATGGTTCTGGATTTGTAAAAGAGATGACCTATAAAGAAATACAAAGATATGATGCAGGTAGGTGGAAGGGTTATTCAGGAGAAAAGATTCCTCATCTTAAAGAGGTTTTTGAAGCAATGGATTCAAATACAAGGATTTTGATAGAAATAAAGCAGTGTGATACAGAAAAACTTATAAAGGTGATTGATGATTGTAATTTCAGAGATAGGGTTTTTGTTGGTTCATTTAATCTTGAATATGTGAAGCAAATCAGAAACATATCTCCTGAAATTGTGACATCCCTTATAAGTAGCAGTATTCCTGAAAATCTTATAGATTTAATTGCATCCGGCATAAGAAAGATTGACATTAATTTTAATTATCTTACAAAAATCTCTGTAAAAAATCTTTTGTCCCGTGGATTTATTATTAATGGATGGACGCCTGATACTGAAGAAGACATAATTAGGACAATTCAAACAGGTGCACAGTTTATAACTACCAATAGGCCGGATATATTGAAGAAAATCCTTTCGAAAAACGAAGAAGGATGAAGTAAAATTATCTTATGAAAGGTGTAGGGGAAAAAAGAGTAAGACGGTTTCTGGGGAGACGAAAATAAAACAAATTATCTTCAAGATATGGAGGTTCTAATGATGCCAGAAAATATTGTTAAAAAGAAGTTGAAGTATGGTAAAACAGTTGTAGGATCATTTGTTATCACAGCCCATCCAGCAATATCAGAGGTAATGGCACGGGCAGGATTTGACTGGCTTGTTTTTGATATGGAGCATGGAGTTATAGGAATAGAATCAATTGAGGTAATGACTCAGGCAATTTCGGGTACAGATACCACACCAATTGTAAGAGTTCCGTGGAATGATTTTGTTGTGATTAAACAAGTGCTTGATACAGGGGTAATGGGTTTGATTATTCCAATGGTAAATAATGCAGAGCAGGCGGAGATGGCTGTTAGAGCAACAAGATATCCACCAGAGGGCATTCGTGGTATTGGTCCGCACAGAGCAAGTGGATTCGGGAAATGGCTTGATGAATACTTTGAGAAGTCAAATGAAAATATCCTCGTTATTGTTCAAATAGAGCATATAGATGCAGTTAGAAACCTCGAAAGTATTATAAGTGTGAAGGGTATTGATGCTGTTTTTATAGGGACAAATGATCTTTCTGCCTCAATGGGTTTAATCAAAGATATGAAACATCCTTCTATTGAGGAAAATGTGCAGTATATACTAAAAACATGTAAAAATGCGAGTGTTCCTGTTGGAATTATTGCTTCGCAGCCAGAGGATATAAAAAAAAGGATTAATCAGGGGTTTCAATTTATTGCTGTGGGTCATGAAATTTCGCTTTTAACCAGTTGCTGCAAAAATATTATCTCTCAAATAAAGACAGATGGTGAATGAAAAAAATAAATTTACTGTTATAAATATTGATCCTGATGCACACAGATTCAGAAAAAAGGACTACGAAAAACTTGCAGGAATTGGTGCTCGGCTTATAGAAGTAAAGATTGAAAAAAACATCTCAAAAATCCTTCAAAATGTAGATGTAATTATTTTTACAGGTACAAAGATTACGTCTACTATGATAAAACATCTCAAGAAATGTCGTTTTATTATTAGATGTGGAACAGGTATGGACAATATTGATATTAAATCAGCGACAGAGAAAGGAATTATGGTTTCGAATGTTGTGGAATTCTGTACTGAAGAGGTTTCAGATCATGCATTAATGTTTATACTCGCATGTTGTCGCAGATTAAAAAAGTTTTTTATACTTGATTCAATAAAAACTGTAAATAATTCTGGCTATATTGGAAGCATAAACAATCAGACACTCGGGCTGGTTGGTTTTGGGAAAATAGCGAGGTCCCTTGCGAAAAAGGCAAGATGTTTAGGTATGAAGGTAATTTGTTATGATCCTCTTGTAGAAAGTGATATTCTCAAGAGTTTTGGTGTAAAGAAAGCATCGTTGCAGGATGTTTTGAAAAACAGTGATTATATTTCTCTTCATTGCCCTTTAACAGAAAAAACCTGGCATCTTATAGGAAAAAAAGAAATGGAACTGATGAAAAACACAGCATATCTTATTAATACATCGAGAGGCGGATTGATTGATGAAAAATCCTTGATAAAGGCGCTGCGGAACAATCAATTAGCAGGTGCTGGTTTAGATGTTTTTGAAAAAGAGCCACTGGATAAAGACAATCCCCTTTTATATATGGATAATGTTATCTGCACACCGCATTACGCCTATTACTCTGAAAAATCAATTAATGTGCTGAAAGATATTGTGATTGATGAGGTGGTAAGGGTATTAAATGGAAAGGTACCAAAAAATTTATGTAACCATGAGGTTTTAAAAAATATTAAACAGTAATGTTGGTTGCATACCTTTTTTTGAGTTTTTTATTTTCTGGAGACCTTATAAGGAAGTATCCATCTTTTTCTTTTTATGAATTTTCCTGTCTTAAAGGTTTGTTCCACATTTTTTCTTTGTTCGAGATAATCAAAGCAACTTCTCATACATCCCCTTGAACCGCAAATTCCATAACTACCACCTTCTCCCCATTTCTGCAACATTGCATGTCCCTCAATGATATATCCAGAGGGAAATTCATTTGTTTTTCTCCATCTGCCTGTTGATAGTGTCCAGCAAAATTTGTATGCTGCTTCCTCAGAAAAATCCTGTTTTGATGCATCTATATTCCAGCCAGGAAAATCTTTGTGTATGAAAGGAGAAATCCTCGAATCCCCACCATGATAACTCAATGTGCATCTACCGAAATGAATATCTGCCCATTCATATTGATTATTCTCAATTTTTATTTGGATTTTTTTATTTTCCTTTATATGTGGAATTGCTTTCGAAGGACATCCTTCTACGCACCTCATACATTTTATACATATTGTTCCTGGTTTTACCAGTTCATCTGGTTCAATTTCCATATCAGTGATTATTGCGTGTATTCTTTGCCTTGGCCCAAATTTTTTCGTCAGAAATACCTTGCTCCATCCAATTTCACCCAGGCCTGCACAGGTAGCAGCAATCCTTATAGCAAGATTAACATCTGGAGAGGGCTGGCCCTTTCTTAATGGCTTGACAGACATGTGTGTTTCTGGAACCCCGGGATAATATGGAACTGCCTCATATCCATAATCCTCTATAAAACAGGCAAGTTGATATAATGGCTCTGGTATAAAAAATGTATTCAGAAGTCCATGATAATCAAAGTATGTGTATGAAATCCAATTTGTTCCTTCCTCAATTCCTCTCCATCCACCCCTGAGTATCCTTTTACCAACAACAATAACTGTTTTTGCTTCAGGGAAAATACCCGCAGGATGCATGTTTTCAGGGGCATCCTTAAACCTTTCTATACTGGCAAAACCAATAAGATCAAGCCCGAGTCTATATCCCTGTTCTCTGATTTTTTCTTTTGAAATTTTCATTTTATCCCCTTTTTATCTTATGACCTCGCCTGATTTATCAATCTTCCATGCTTTCCTTTTTCTGAAATTTTTGTTAAACAGATTTTTAATTCTTTTTTTCTCTTCAAGATGTGCAAGACATGTTCTTGAACACAGTGCTGCGATCCTGTCGGGCTTTGCATTTTCATAATACATATCCTTGGATACTCCATTCCTGCATATAGCACATTTATCATAGTCAACATCCGCAATGGTCATTTTTTTCCCGCAGATATGAATTGTTTTTTTCTTATGGCTTATAGCCGCGAGGGGGCATATCTTTGCACATTCCATACACAAATCGCAAACATTCTCTTTTTTTATAGGGTCTGGCTCAATCTCTGAGTCCGTGATTATAAGTTGGAATCTCTGTCTTGGACCGAAGTTTTCTGTTAGAAAAATTCCACAATATCCTATTTCACCAAGTCCAGCCCTTATAGCCGAGTCCTGTATATCAACCATAACATTTGGGGCTGGCGCACCTTTTTTTACTGGTATTCCCATTGTTTGAATTTCAGAAGAAATTCCAGGAATAGGAACCGCCTCATACCCGTGATCCTCGAGAAATTCACACATCTTAAAGGTTGCGAGGGCAAGAATTCTGTTGTTGAGCCAGTGATAGCCATACATATTATAAAGACCAAACTGTGTTCCTTCCTCTATTCCCCTTAATGAACCTCGCGTAATTCTTTTTCCGATAACAATGATGCTTTTTGCCTCAGGGAAAATGCTTCCTGGATGATTCTGCGCAGAGATTCCATTAAATCTATCAATGCTTGCAACGCCAATAATATCTATCTTAATCTGCTTTGCGTATTCTTTTAATCTTTCTTTTTCCATATTGTCTCCATTGTTATATGCTGAATATTTTAATATATTCAGCCATATTTTTGTTGAACAAAAACATCCTTACAATAACAACACTCCTCACAATTTTTTCCACAGGCCGCAGATTTTAAAAACCAATCATCAGGGAATTTTGTATTATCAATGATATATGGAAACAAAAGTCCACTATGAGATGGCTCGAGAATATCAAGGAGGTTTCCCTTATATTTTTCAATACAATACGCTTCTATTACCTTTTCTGGTTCTGGATTTATTCTTGTTGCGAGTTTTACGACAGGAAAAAAATCAGCATAATAGTGGATGTCCTCTGGTCTTATCCATGAATTGCATAAAAGTGTATTCCAGTTTTCTCTTTTTTTATAATAGGTCCAGCAATTACCAGGGATATCCTTCATTATGTTTGTTTTTGAAAAAACCTCAATTTCATGTGAAATTACATTATCGTGAAATGTTTGAACAGGACAAAAGTTTATACAGCCGCTATTGGCAAGTATACTCAATTTTTTTCCGTTCTTTTTACACCAATTTTTTAAGATTTCTATTCTCTGAAAATCTCTGTTGTATTCTCTTTGCATAACAAAACTATCAAACAATTCAGCAATTTGCTCCATTGCTGTTATTGTTCCAATCCTCATATTTACTGATGCCCTAATCTCTATGTCAGGAAAATTTTTCTTGATTGTATACGCGATGACTGGAGAAAATGCGGTTATTGAATCAATGCCTGTTTCCTGTCCAAGATAATCAATAATTGAAATCACGTTATTTGCCAGTACTGTAGAAAGGGAAAGATCCCCCCAGCAGGATGCATTTAATAGCAGGTTTAGTTTTATTCCGAGTTTCTTAAACTGTTTCAGTTCATACTCAATCTGTTTTTGCGCTTCCCAGTTAATATATCCAATTTTGTCTGCAATTGGTCCTCGACCACTTGGTAGATTTAACCACGCAAAATAAACCTCATCTATTTTCTTTCTGAATTTTTTTACAATATCAAGAAAAATTTTTTCTTCGTCCATCAACTGATATCCGACAGAAAATTTTATTCCATCTGCCATGTTTTTCTTTTCCTGAAGGGTTCCTTGAATCTATTTCTCGTCTTTCCCTGTTTTTCAAGATGTATCATACATGCCCGTATGCATCCTCTTCCACCTTCAATTGCCCGTGAATAAAGAATAGCAGGAGAAGGCTCTCCTATAAAAGGATTATACCTCGTGTATGGCTTCATTCCTTGAAATCCTTTTGAACATGCTTCAATGTCAAGTTTTCCCCATTCAAGTTGCTTTCCAGCCACTTTTATCTTTATTGTTTCCTTTGTGCTTATTGCACCTGCTGAACACTCTTTTACACACATCATGCATCTATCGCAGATTGTACCAGGTTCAACCAGAGGATCTGGTTTAAGTGGTGCATCTGTTAGAATACAGGCAAACCTTTGTCTTGGTCCGAATTCAGGTGTTAAGAATATCTTGCTATATCCTATTTCGCCCAATCCTGCGCAGAAAGCGGCAATTCGAAAATGGATAAATACATCTGGCGCTGGTTTTTCAGGCGATACAGGCTTTGACCAGTTCTCTTTCAGTTTCCCACTGTGATATTCAATTGCTGGCCAGTCGTAGTAATCATTTGGAATAGGTGTTGCTTCGTATCCATGGTCTTCTATGTACCTTGTTAGATGGTATAGAATAAAGGGGTTATAAATCATGTTTATGCTTCCATACGCCTGAGATGAATACGAAAGGAAATAGGTTCCTTCCTCTATACCTCTTAATGCGCCACGAGGAATTCTCAATCCAATTACAATCAGTGCTTTTGCATCAGGGTTTATGTATCTCGGGTCCATTTGTTTTGGGGCTCCTTCAAACCTATCCATAGATGCAATCCCAACAAGGTCTGCACCAAATTTTTTTGCAGCATTTTTTACCTTTTCAGATGTTATCATTTTTTCCCCTTTGTCCTTTATAGGGACAGATTCTGATACATTCCTCGCAGATATTCAAATGTCTTTTTTGAACTCCCCATCTGGTCTTTATCAGATTTTCGCATAGTTTGTTTAGAGTTTTTTCCGCAGGTATATTATGGTTTACATCCAGCCCCATATATTCAGGACCCTCTTTTCCAATAAGTCCATATCTCTTAGCCCAATCACAGGAAAAATCATCAATCAATGGAATCTTAAACTCAATACCTTCTAATCTTATTTCCTTGCATGTCTTTATTGCATTTGTCGGGCAACCTTCAATACATTCAGTACATTTTTCACATGGACTTTTATCCTCGAGAAGTGGATCATTTGAGAAATGAAAATCTGTTATTATGCTCAGAAATCTTTGTCTCTGACCAAATCCGGGAGTAATAGGGCATCCGTTTTTTCCAATATGTGCAAGGCCTGCAAGCATAGCAGCAAAAGCATTTGCTCTCATATCTGGAAGAATTCCCCTTGAACTCAAAACAAACGAAGAAAGTCCTGTTAAATCATAACAGTAATCTGCTTTATATCCAGAATCATTCAATCTTTTTATGATTTTGTACGCAGCATCATTGAGAAGGTTAAGTGTTTCAAATTGGGCGAATGCATAAGGTCCCACTGTTTCAGCAGGGGTAATTTTTGCTGTATCAATCGAGGCATCAGGAAAGTGAAGACCAATTACAATAATAGATTTTGCATTACCAAGATAGTCCTCAGGACTTTTTAATTTTATCTCCTCATCTTTTATCTCAGGGCTATATGGCATATAAATGTTGTTGGCTGCATCATAAACTGTTTCTTTTTGTTGTTGAAGTGGAAATTTTTTCAGGAATTTTGTCTTAAATTCTTTGAACCGGGAACAATCAAAAAAACCAACAAGATCAACCCCTGTTCCCTTACAAAAATCTCTGAATTTCTCCTTTTCAATCTCCTTTTTGTTTGGTTTTCTTATAACCTGAATTTCCTGGATGTCTGCCCCTGTAAGAACTGTTGAGTAAGTTGTATTTTTGTGCCAGGTTTTCAGTGTGTGTGCAATAAGATTACTGTCTATCTGCGGATGTGTTATCGCAGAATAGCCGTTTATATCAAGATAATGGGCAATGTCAAATGCTGCGTATCCCATTATTCGCGATATAAGATGATTTTCTGTTTCCTTAGATGCTAACCCTAATTTTTTTACTCCAATGCAGATTATTGATGTAACATCAGGCAGATAATATTCTGGATGCAATTGTTCGTTATCTATATTATTATTATTATTATTTTTTATGCAAAGATAATCAATCAGATATTTATCCGTTATTTTCTTTAATTCTTCCATGCTGATTTTCTTTTTTGATTTTTTTCTTCTTGGTGCCCTGCTATAGGTTTTGTCGTAATACCTCTTTTCAGGTATCATACAAAACCTCAAACAACTACCGATTTCTCCTGCTGAGTACCCATACTTTTCAAGATTTTTTAGGATTACATCTTCATCTATTTTTTTTGGAATTTCCAGGAAAAGATTTAATCCAAAATTCTCTGCCCATCCGCATCTCCACTTATTTGTTTCAGGGAATTTGTATTTTTTTCCTGCAATCTCAATCTCGTTTATTTTTTTAACCTCTTTTCTAAATGCGTCGACAGGACAATTTTTAACACATTCCATGCATTTATCACAAAGTTTTTTCCCACCATACATCTTATCCGGGACAAGCCCTGCATCAGTTATTATTGTAACGAGGCGAACTCTTGGTCCAAATTCAGGGTGCAAAAATAATCCACTCCATCCAATCTCTCCAAGTCCTGCTGCAACTGCTGCATATCGATGAGCAATATCAGGAGCAAAATGCACTTTCAGGTCCTTATAACCTTTATACCTCCAGATATTACTTGAAACAATAGGAAGCGTCCTATATCCTTTTTTTTCAAGGAAGATAGCAATGTTAAATGATATATCATCAAGTGTAGGATTCATAACACTACTCTGGGTTGAATAAGAACCCATATTATGCGGTGTGGGTTCTCCACTTAATTCAATAGAAGCATCGAGATGATGGATACCGCATACAATCACTGATTCTGCAGATGGTAAAAGTCCCTGTGGACTCATTCTTAAAGGAGCATTCTTAAACCTTTCAACAGGAGCAATTCCCACGAAGTCAGCACCAAGCGTTTTTGCATAATCTTTTACCTGTTCAGTCAAGTTTTTCATTTTTTCTCCTCAATCAAGTTTTTTGATATTTCTCCTGCGGCTCTTTTGACCTCTTCTATCAGTTGATTTTTTTTTGAGTTTGTAAACCGTGTTGTAGGAAGATAAATACCGAGTGATGCCCATACACTTTTATCTGGTCCAAAAACAGGAACAGCAACAGCAGATACTTCATTTGTTTTGTTTATTACTATCTGTTTTTTTTGTATTTCTTTTATGGCACTGTTCAGGGATGTAAAATTGAGAATCCCGTTCCATTTTTTTTCTGGATATCCATGTCTTCTGACATATTCTTTTAATTCTGTTTCAGAAAGATATGCAAGTAAAATCCTGCCTGTTACAGTTTCATAGCAGGTAGTTTTTTGAAAAAGGTCAAGGTTAACATTAACAAGATGGTCTGTATATTCTGCTTTTGCTATTATATATCTTTCGCCATTGTAAAAAATTGCAAGCACCACTGATTCCTGTACCTTTTCTGCAAGTTCCTTTATAACCTTTTCCGACGCAGTGATAATGATTTTTCTTTTTGATACAGGTTTTATCAACTCCAAAAGTTCATTCCCAATTTTGTATTTTTTTGAGTTTTGATCTTTTTCGAGATATCCAGATATGACAAGATTCTGCAAAAGGTTATAGGTTGTGGATGACTGCATATTTAAGGCCTTTGAAATATCACTCATTGTGTATATTCCGTTATTTTCTGCCACTATCTCAATTATTTTTACAATCTTATCCACTACTGCAATTTTTTTCATTTTATTTTACAATGTTAAACCAATTTTACAATATAAAAAAATTCTGTCAAGTGATTAATGATTTGACAGACTTGAATATAAAGAATAAATTATAAGTAAAAAAAATGGTAGGTATCTGGGTAATAAGTTTAGCAGGTACTAACGCAAGGAGGTAGAGAAATGAAGAGAAAAATTTTTGCATTATGCTTTATAGGTTTGATTAGTTCAGGTTTTTTGTTTGCACAGAATCTGGGCTTAAAGGAATCTTTTTTTCAGAAAATTACAAGCAAATACGGAGATGTTAAGGAATTAAGTGCAAACTTTGAGATGAATATGTCAGTTATGGGAACGAGTATGAAGATGCCTATGAAAATGTGGGTAAAAGGTAATAAACTGCGTGTCGATGCAACCACACACATGCCTGGTATGGATCAGGCAATGCAGATAACGACATTGCTGAATGATAAGAATTTAATCACTTATAACAGTTTTAATAACACCATAATGACAGTTAATCTGAGTGATTTTTCTGATGAAATAAAAAAGAAACTCTGGAGCAATAATAATTTTATTTTTGGATCAGATATCGAGATATGGAAAAAAATTAAGGATAAGGTAACTGTCGAGGAAGTGAACAAAGACGGAAAGAAGTTCTATTTAATTACAGTAGCAAATCTCGAGGCAATACAAAATTCTATGAATATTCCAGTAAATACGCCAATGTTATTTAAGAAACTCCTTTACTGGCTTGATTATGAATCTCTTATGCCGGTAAAAATGGAACTCTATGGAGAAACAGAAACACCCGGTATGTGGATTGATTTTTTAGAAATAAAGATGAGCGGAGTTCCTGACAGTATTTTTGATGTCAAATTTCCAGACAATGCAAAGAAGATGGATATGACAGAGGCATTTAAGGGTATGCTTCCTAAATGATTTTTTTATCGTAATTGTGTTTTTATATCCTGTATTATAAAGGATTCCTGAGATGGGTCCTATGAAAAAAGCATTGATGGTATGGGGCGGATGGGATGGACATGATCCTAAAAACTGTGTAGATACCTTTGTTCCAGTTCTTATTGAAAATAATTTTGAGGTTAAAGTATCAAACACATTAGATTCTTTTCTCGATGTAAAAGAATTAGAATCTTTTAATCTTATTGTTATTTGTTGGACAATGGGAACAATAACACCAGAGCAGGAAAAAGGCCTGCTTACTGCTGTTAAAAATGGTGTTGGGATTGCAGGGTGGCACGGTGGAATGGCTGATTCTTTCAGAAATAATACAGAATATCAGTTTATGGTTGGAGGGCAATGGGTTGCACATCCAGGTGGAATAGTAAAGTACAGGGTGAATATAATAGATAAACAGGATCCCATAACAAAAGATATTGATGATTTTGATGTAGAATCAGAACAATATTATCTGCATGTTGACCCGTCAAATAATGTTCTTGCGACAACAATTTTTCATGGGACAGATGATATTTTCTGGATAAAGGGTTGCGTTATGCCTGTTGTATGGAAAAGAATGTATGGAAAGGGTAGGGTTTTTTATTGTTCTGTTGGACACACTGCAAAAGATTTCACTATACCCGAGGCAAAGGAAATAGTAAAAAGAGGAATGTTGTGGGCATCTGGGTCAATCATATGAATTAACCTGATGTACATTTTATCGATTAATATCTTTCCTTTCCTTCAAAAATTTCATCAAAATATATATCATTATATCAATTGTTTCGCAATTGCTCAGAAATAAAATCCTTAAGCAACAATGCACTCACGGTTTTCCTGTTCTGGCTTGATAAGATATCCTTGATTCCTTCTATGTCCTTTTGATTTATAAAGGTTCTCAATCTTTTTTTATCCTCAGCAGATATTAGATGAACAGGAAGAGTTTCTAATAACTTACGCGTCTGTGATAAACCAAGATATTTTCGGATATAATCTGAGGAGGAATACTTAAAGGTGGTTAGAAATTCGCTATCAGTGATTTCTCGAAAGTACTCGAGCATAACATTGAAATAATCTTTTAATAACAACAAATCACATTCTGAAAGTACAGGGGTTATAAAAATTTGAATAGGGTGCGTACGGTATTTTTTCTTTTTAACAACTATTCCGTCTACCCCAAATATTTCTTGAACATTATAAATCCCGCATCTTCCTTCCCATTTTCCTGTATCAAGTGTTCTTACAAAGAGTGGATTACTTTTTAGTTTATCATGAAAATCCTTGTGAACCATATACGTATCAAATCTAAAATAACCATTGGAAAAGCTATTCACATCCAGAAGTTTAACAGGAATTTTCCCTTTATTTTTTTGAATCTCATCAATAGTTAAGTAAAACTTAATTTTCAATGGTTCTAAAGGCCTGAAATAAGAGATAAATTCATTAAATTCTCCACCTGCTCTATAACAATCGTTAACCGACAACCTATATTTTTTTTTGATAATTTTACTGTTAACCTTTAGAGCGTAAAAGTTGATTTCTTGGTTAGATGGGTGATTTTTCCTTTCGAAAAAACAAATACAAACATTCGTTCCAGTAAATTCAAAAATTTTTCTCTCAAATATTATGGCTTTTGTAATTTCATAAAAAGAAAAGAAATCCCTTCTAATTTTATTGGATACTGAAAATCCGAATAGAAAATTAGTCGGGATGATATAAATCAACCTTTGAAGATTATGCCTTAAATCGTTCATAAGAGCAACCTGATATAAATCCTGATAACCTTCATTTTGATTAGAAAAATATCCAAGGTTTCTTTCTGATTTCTTGACAATATAACCAAGATAAAGATATGGAGGGTTTGTTATATGATAACAAGGATATTTAAGTCGTTTGAAATCTGGATAATTTTGCAAGGTATCTCTTAATTGTATATTGGTTCTTGCTACCTCATAGGGTATTCCATATCTTTGTGCATTTTGAATAGATCTATCGACCATCTCCTTTTGAACGTCAAAAAGAAAAATATGCTCCTTAAAAAATTCAATCCTTTTATTTATTTGAATTGCATCCAGAATTGGTAAGATTAGATTTCCTTCACCTGCAAATAAATCTATCCACGCATAGTCATAAAGAAAATCTTTTATCTCCGGGAAAATGAAGTTCTTAAAAATATCAACAGAAGTCATATGTGCCCCAAAATCTCTTCGCCTATTTTTAACTGAAGTATAATCAGGGGTAGATATATCCCTTACATACCCGGTATTCTTATTTTCTTTACTTGTAAATCCTTTATATTCAGCACAATTCTTTTTTTCCATACAGACCTTCATCGAGAAGTAAACAGTGATACAGAACATCATATTAAAATACTAAAATCCTTTATATGTAATGCCTTTTCATCAAATTTATAATGCGAGGAGAGAGATTTGAACTCTCACGGGGGTTACCCACTGGATCCTAAGTCCAGCGCGTCTGCCATTCCGCCATCCTCGCTCTTTAAGGGGGTTCTCCTCTTTAATCTTTTTCCTATAACATAGGGAATGCCAATTTCCCCACATTTTTTTTCATTCGACCTATAAGAAGGGTATGCTATTAATAAATTTTACACTTTTTGATTGAATTGACAAAATGCATGGGTATGAAAAATTTTTATCATTCGAGGATACTGCCAAAAAACAGATGAAACTTTTATGTTGGAAAACCGAATAAAAAAGAGGAGGGTTTTGATGATTGAATGCCCTGTCTCTACGAGACACCCCTCTAAAAGAGAGGATTTAAAATCTCCCACTTTGCAAAAGGGGATTTAGGGATGGATATAAAAGATTTTGGAACTATTGAGAAATAGACAAAAACACCACTAAAGGATCAGTCAGTTTGCCTCTGCCTCAAAAGGTATAAGATTTTCGATTGGTTCTGATTGTCATTAATCATATGATATTGATTTTGAAAGGGTCGTTTTAATGATTGAAAAGTCCTGTATTGCAGAAGAGAATCCGTGGGTTCTTGATTAAAGAATGATTAATTCTTTTTTCTTCTTTACAGCATCAATAATTTCAGGAATATCAGTAATCTTAAGTATTCCTTTTGGAAGATTGGAAGAAGGGACTCCTGTAGAAATTTTTCTGCTCAATGCGCTGAATGAATCTAAAAGTTTTTCAAGATAAACCTTTGATATTACATCTGAAAGAAATGCAACAAAAATTCCAATTATCGCTCCTTGATAATTTCCATAGAGGTTAATTTTCTCGCAACCTTTTGATTTTAGCAATTCAATGACAGATAGCGTATCGTAAATTCGTTTTCCGAGATAACTTTCTCCAAACATATAAAAACATCTGTCAATCATAAAATCATAGCCATACGGCCTGAAAAAGTTTTTCTTTTCTTCTGGCATTGATTCGCCAATTCCTCTAACATCAATGAAATATTCCTGGCACCCAGGCAAAAATTTTCTTCTTTTCAGTATCTCATCCTCAGAGGAGATATTCGGGATGCACAGATTTATTTCCTTTTCAACCTCAAGATTATAAATAAAATCAGGTCTTTCTGATTTATTTTTGAGAATAACCCATATTCCTGGTTCTGTTTCAATTGCATACCTTGCTATAATCTCTTTTTTTATTATCTGTGGTCTTAAGACCCTATAATAAGGGACTTTTGTTTCAGGGATTTTTAGAAGTTTTTTAATCTGTTTCTTTAATTCGTCCTCTGACATCTTTTTCCTGGACTGATTAATTTTATCAGCAATTTCACCTATTATTTTATAAACAGGTTTTGAGCCAGAAGAAATCACACTACCATTTTTAGTGGCAAAGAGTGTATCTTCATTTTCAATTTTTATTTCAGGATCTTCACAAACAATTTGTTTTTCTGCAATCTTGCAGAAAAACGAAACCATTGCTTTTTGAGCATCAGAATAATAGCCATGTGGGTTGTTTCCGATAAAATAAGCAAGATTCTGTTGTGCTCCAAAAATTTCATAAAACCTTTTTACTTGTTCATAGATTTCCTTAAATCCTCTTATATCAAAGTAGTCATAATTCTGACCTAATAAAATAACGGGGTCAGGTGCTCTTGCTATGAAGAAATCGCTGATTTCTATATAGTTATTAAATATTTCTGGTGGACATTGTTCAATATCCTGTGGCATTTCATTTTCAATGTTATATCTAAAGGGAGAAATAAAGCAACTCGGGGCTGCTACAGTAAATCTTTTTTCATTAGGCCATAGCCATGTTGTCATTGTTCCTCCGCCTGAATTTCCTGTTACACCAATAAACTTTTTGTCTGCTTCTGGTCTTTGTAGAATATAATCGAGTGCTCTTATTCCATCCCACAGTCGCCATGTGCCAAAAAATTCATCAATAATCTGCATTTGTTTTCCCATCATATTATGCGCAGCGCAACATCCACGTTTTAAAAGAGAATTTTTTGGCAATCTTGTATACTGGTCTCTTTCTCCTTGATTAAATGGGTCGTATATCAAAACAAGAAATCCATTATGAACAAGCCGCTGACAGAATTCCTGGTATTTTGGTGCTGCTTTACCATTGATTGAATGGCCACATGTTCCAATTACTGCTGGAAATGGAGGATCGAATTTCTCTGGTATATAGAGATTTGAAGTAACCAAACACTCTGGTCTGCTTTCAAAAATTATTTTTTCAATTCTATAATTCTTTCTTTTGACAGTACCGGTAATCTTTGGGTTTAGTGGTGTTTTCTCTGGTAATGGAGAAAATGCCTTTTTAATTGTACTTCTAACCTTTTCCTGATATTTCAATGCATCTTTTTGGGATTTTATTTCTTTCAGGACTGTTTCTCTTTCTTCATTCATTTTTCTCATTCTTTTAATAAAGTAATCGAGCATCATATGGCGATAATCATTTTTCATTTTTCCCTCCTGTTTATTATAATTCCTTTGTTTCTTGCAAACTCTATGTAATCATCGAGCATGTCTTTTAGAATTATTGGTGTATCAAGATTGTATGGACACTTAGATTTGCAGGATCCACAGTTTGTGCAGTTTCTAATCTTAAGCATATTTTCCTGCCACTGTGGGGTAAGAAAATTTTTGTATGGAGATCTTCTTAATAAAAATTTCATTCTTGCTGCCATTGATATTGGAATTTCAGCAGGACAGGGTAGACAGTACCCGCATCCACGGCAAAAAGATGAACCGAGTTCCTTCCTTTCCTGTCTTATTCTTTTTTTTAAATCAGCACTAATTTCTGGTGGGTTTTCAGATAGTTCAACAATCTGTTTTATCTCTTTTATCCTTTGAATTCCCCAGATTGGGATTACATTCTCAAACTGCCATAAAAAACTGAAAGCAAGATTAATATCTGTTAATAGACCTCCGCATAATGGTTTCATTGCGATTAATCCGATGTTATACTTCTGGCAGATGTCGATAATTCTAAGTTCCTTATCTGAGGATAATAAAGAAAGTGGATATTGAAGTGTATCAAACATACAGGATTTAATTGATTTTTTTGCATCCTGCAGTTTATGTGTGGTTATTCCAATAAATCTTACCATTCCCTTTTTTTGTGCTTCTTTTAATCCTGCATATGAAGAATTTTCATCTGATGGGTCAGGTAGTGTTTCAGGGTTGTGCAGTTGAAGTATATCGACATAATCGGTTTTAAGTTGCTTTAATGAAATACATAGAAGATCGAGTATTTCTTTTTTTGTCTTGCCAGACATCTTGGTTGCAATGATTATGTTATGTCTTTTGTTTTTGAAGGCAATTCCTATTTTTTTCTCGCTATCAGAATATCCTCTTGCTGTATCAAAAAAGTTTATCCCGCTATCATAGGCAAAATTCAGAATCTTTGAGGCTGTCTGGATAGAAACTCTTTGAATTGGAAGCGCCCCAAAGCCAGTGCGGCTTACTTTTAATCCTGTTTTCCCCAAAAAGACACGTCTCATCTTAGAATTATCTCTTTTTTAATCTTTCTTTTCGTTTTTTTCATAGTTTTTTTACAGATATATGTGTTTCATTGTTTATTAGGGGACCATATAAATCCTCTGCGGTAAAGTCCCCCGAGTTCAGAGTTGTTCCAGACCCTTATTGTTATAAGATTTTTTTCACCATATCTGACAAGTTTTGTAATATCAAGGTCAAAATCATGCTCACCCATCCACCAGATTGAATGTGGTTTATGTCCTGCATATTCGCCATTGACCCAGACCCATCCTTCGTTTATTACTCCTCCGCAATAAAAATGGGTTGGCTTATTTTTCCATTTTGATGGAATATCAACCCAGAATCTGTACCATCCGTAGCCATCGTAATCATGACCAACAGCATCCTCAGGTTTGTCCTGTTGATCCCAGAGGTAAAATGTATTTTCTGTTCCCCATTTTGTATCCTCGAATTCAGGAAGATACCATTGAGCGATTACTCCTTCATTAAATCTGTCTCTTGTGAATTTTGCTGTTATAGGAACCTGGGCAATCATTATTCCTGATTCACCATTTGTCATTTGCTCAAGTTTACTAAGCCGTATTTCTCTTCCTTTTGTATAACACTCCCACTGGTTGGTAAACCCTCCTTTGCCGATAAGGAATTCAGAGATTTCGTAGAGTTTTTCCTGTGTTTCTATCATTTTTGTTGCACTTTTCTTTGCTTTTTTATAGTCGAGGAGCATCTCTGCATTATGCATCTGGGTCCAGGCCTCAAAATTTTCCACAATCAACTCAAATATTCTGAAGTGTTGTTTTTCTTCTTCTGTCATTGAACATTTTTTTGCAGATTCATAAAATCTATGGATGGAATTGGCAAAGTCTAATGTGTAGACATTGTTTATAAGCCAGTCCTCATGGACGTGGAGTTTTGCTTTTAATAATTGTTCTTCGCAGGAATCCCACCATGCCTGTATATAGGGGCCTGCCTGGCTTCCAAAAAACTTTGAGTAAAAATCTTTTTTCACTGCTTCTACATCTGTATTTACATCCCACATAAGTTTTGCTGAGGTATAATAACTAATCCAGGTTGACATCATTGCATTGCTTCCCTGTCTACCGAATCCCTTAAGCCCAATTTGCTTATAGATTGGCGCATTGATTGCAAAGTTTGCCACATCTCTTTCAGGGATAAACCCACTCACGAGTAGCCCTGGAGTATAGTCATATAACCAGACATGGGGCGTAAGTTTAATCCATTGCTTGAGTATATGCATCATTTCAATTCTTCTCCAGCAGTCAGTGGCATTATTTGGATGAAGAACGCAACAACTTATTGGAGCATACATCACAACCATGTTTGGTCTGAGTTTAACTCCCTGGGGAGGCATTTCTCTTAATGCATAGGCAGAAACAGCAACCCATTTATCAGGAAATGTATCTGCAATCTTGCAGGCAAAAGAAAATACCTCTTCACTTTGCATTCTTTCGTGAACATATGTTGGATAATTAAAATTTTGACTTTGCGCAAGACATGTCTCACAATAACAATAAGGGGTTCCATCTGGCGGTGAAATTCCTATTCCAATCTCGCTGATATTCGGGTATTTCTTTTTTCCTTCAAATGCCTCTTTGACATTTTTAATATATTCTTTTTGCATTTCCTGGTTTGAAAGACATAACATTGCAAATGATGGGTGTGTTGTAGGACTTATATTTCTTTTTCCTGTTTTGTCCATTGCATAATATTCTGGATGGGATTCAGCATATTCCTTTGGAGGAAGTGGCTGCGCAAGATAGCCATCTCCTGGGGTTGGATATAATTTTTGCCCACCTGTATAGTCAGAACTAAATCCAACCTTTTTAGCCCAGTCAGCATATATTTTTCGATTTTCTGCTGTCATTCCCCATCTACCGTCAATCCAGATTCCCCGCATTGCAAAATCGGGTTTTGCTTCTATATCTATTCGTTGGGCAGTAATTGTTTTTGTTTGTGGAATAACCTCTCCCCACTGCCCAGGGAAATACCATCTGCAGCCGAGTTTTTCAAGAAACATATACGCTGCATAGATTGTTCCCTGATAGGGACCATCTTCATTGCCTGCAATAAAGATATTGTTGCCAATGGTTTTTATGATGTACCCTTCTTCTTCATATACATCAGGCCTTATTGCAGGATTAAAGCCCGATGGTACTCTTATTCTGTTTTTCTTTGCTGCCTGAGTGTGTCCAACATAGATAAATGTTGAAATATTTGCTGGATGTTGTTGATTTTCCATAATGATTGGTAGTTCAGCATCTGTCATTTTCTGAATGTATTTCTGAATTGCATTTGCTGATTCAATTGCCTTTGGAAATTTTTCTTTTGCCTCCAGAGGAATGACAATGACTGCCACGGGCATTCCATTTTGTACAATAGGAATATTACCATCCTTTGTATTATCTTTAATTCCTGCAGATGCAACAAAAGATGATACAATCATAATAACTGCCAATAATAACCAATATTTCTTCATTTTTCCTCCTGATTTCCTGGTTGTTCCACAAATTATTTATTTTGTTTTCCATTGATTCCCAATCTTCAATCTATTAATGCCCCAGATGCAAGGTATATTCCTGAGGCATGTTTTCCAACCTTACTTTTTCTTTTATTGATTTCGTGTTGCGAGTAATAACTTATATAAATTTTCTCATTATCAATAATTGAGCCGCAGTAAGAGGTATCTCCGCCACTTGGTAAAATTTTAACAGGTTTCAGAATCATATTTCTTCTGTCTAATTCAAGTATCGCTGTTTTTGGAGTGCAATCTGTTTCATTTTTAATATATGAATAAATCTCTCCATTGTGTCTTAAAAAAACTCTTCCTGCGCAGTAAATTTTTCCCTTGTATTTGAAAATATGCGGACCTCTTACAACAAGATTCATTGTATATCTTTTCCATTTTTCATAAGGATATTCGGCAACTGCAATAACAGGTGTTTTACAATCCTCTCTTCTGACAAATGCATAGCATATATCTTGTTCAAATAATAAATCTGCTTCATTCGCATGATCGTCCTTAACAATAGTTGAAACAAAATCAAATCTTAATCCATCGACAGACCTGAAGAGAAATGTGCCTTTTTCCTCTGGCATTGATCTACATGTTGCAGCATAGATAACATTTTTATAATTTCTTATTTTCCAGAATCTGAGATTATAATTTTCAATTCTCACTGGATCAGAGAATCTTTTTCCATCCTCAGAATATGAGATATAAACATGAACCCAATGTCCAGCCATTTCAGGGTTATCTGATATTGCAAAAAACAATACCCCGAGTTTATCTTTGAAAACAAAAAGTTTTGGATCCCTGCTATCCGGTAAAGCGGGAAATTTCTGTGCGAGATGCCATTTTTTAGTATCCTGAGATTTTATTACATATATCTCGCCCTTTCCTGTGACAGCATGGGCTTTTGCATGTCTGAATGTAATAAAAAAATTGCCATTGAATTTTGATATGTCAGTAAATGCATTATGATAACCATCCCACCACACACATTTAACATTCATTTTTTATTCTCAACGGATAAAAAGTTAAATTATAATTCAATAAGCACAATATCACTGATTTTTAACTCCATGCTGAAACTGATTTTATATCCATTCTTCGTTGCACTGCTAACAAAATTCAATGGACCTGTTTCACAGGAAACAACCCTTACAGGTTTTTTTGCAACATCAATCTCTACTTTCAGGTTTTCTATTGGCAGATATGTGAAATTTGCAAGAACAAGTGCTGTACCCTGTGGAGAATCGTAGACCCCTGCTTCAACAACTGGCTCAGAAATTTCCACAGGTTTAGCCATTTTATTTACATCAATGCCAAGTACCCATTTTCTTGAGTTGGTTGTCCATTTTTCCTTAAGGTCGTCTGGTA